>CAJUIH010000016.1 GCA_910586045.1 uncultured Eubacterium sp. | reverse complement strand
TCTAACCATTCTTCCAACGTCGCCACAAGCCAGACCTGCGTCCCTCATCCGGCTGTTCTTGCCAAAATTTACATGGCACTGCTTGTGCTTTAAGTGGCTGGCAGAATGCTGATGGATTCTAAACTTGTTACAAAATAAAATGTACTTCTTACTTGTCTTTTTCTCCGATAGCACAGTTCAAAAATCAGTTACATAGCCCGCTATGAGCCTGATTTTTGGCTGGTGCTATCTAAGAAAAATCCTGTGTAAGAAGTACATTTTATTTCGGGACAGTTTCTAAGTGTTCACTGTCCTACAGAACAATTCAAAACGCAACAATCCGCAACAATCAGATCTGTCATCTAAATTTTTTCACTGTCAGCCGAAAACAGGAAGCAGGGTCCTGCTTCCTGTTTTCGGCGTCCGGGAGGCCAAAGCCCCTTTTTAGCCCAAAATGGAAAACCCCGTCGTCTGCCGCGCAAACCCCGATTTTCCCGCTTCGTTACGTTCTGCCTGGCGGCTTTTGATCGCGTTTTCACGTGCAAGCGCCGCCTGCTCTCTTGCTTCTTTTGCGTCTTCTGCCATGCCTTTTTTTGCTTTTGCGCGGTATTCCTTTGCCTTGCCTGCAAATTTCGCGGCATGCCCGATGGAACGTTCCATGGTCACCGTATCGTCCCTGCGTTTTGCTTCTTTAAAGAAATGCATCGGGGTTTTACCAGGTTCATATTTGTCCTTGCGCCTGTAAGTCCTTCCATTGTTTTTGCATGTATAAAGATTCCTCCTTTCATGATACGCACGAGCGGTAAAATTTGCCATATAGTATGGAGGCATGTACGTTTGTGGGTCGGTATTACCGGCAAATTATTATGCCCGTTAGTATAGAGTATGCGGCTTTTGAACGATATCGCATGAAATATACGAATCGCAGGACACATTTGTTTACAGCAGCGGGATCCCGTTCTCCTTACATATGCGTACGGTTTCCGGCTTCCAGATCGAGCACTGCACTTCGCCGATATGTGCTTTGCGCAGGAAAAACATGCAGATGCGTGACTGGCCGATTCCGCCGCCGATCGTGTAAGGGAGCTTTTGATCCAGGATAGCTTTTTGAAACGGCAGATTCGCGCGCTGCGGGCAGCCGGCTTTGGCAAGCTGTGCGGGCAGCGAATTTTCGTCTACGCGGATTCCCATGGAGGAAAGCTCCAGCGCAATGTCCAGTACTGGGTAATAGACTAAAATATCCGCGTTCAGTGCCCAGTCGTCATAGTCCGGTGCGCGTCCGTCGTGTTTTTCGCCGGATGCCAGTTTGTCGCCGATCTGCATCAGGCAGACAGCGCCTTTTTCTTTTGTAATAAAATATTCGCGTTCTTTCGGCGTGTTGTACGGATATAAATTTTCCAGCTCCTGCGTCGTAAGAAAGAAAATGTCGTGCGGCAAAATTTCATGGATATAGTCGTATTGGACCGCCATATATTTTTCCGTTTTGCGCAGCACCTTGTATACGGTTTTTACCGTATCTTTCAGATAAGACAGTGTGCGGTCTTCTTTGGAAATAATCTTTTCCCAATCCCACTGGTCTACAAAAATGGAGTGGATATGGTCGGTATCCTCGTCACGGCGGATCGCGTTCATATCTGTATAAATGCCTTCTCCCGCATGAAAACCGTATTTATGCAAAGCAAACCGTTTCCATTTCGCAAGGGAATGGACGACTTCCGCTGTCTGGCCGTTCTGTTCCCGGATGTCAAAAGCAACCGGCCGTTCGATTCCGTTTAAGTTGTCATTCAAACCGGATTCCGGTGTAACGAATAAGGGTGCCGATACACGGGCCAGGTTTAGAGAAAGCGAGAGCAGATTTTGAAAAAAATCTTTTACGGTTTTAATGGCGATTTGCGTGTCATGCAGGTTCAGGTCTGCGTGGTAGTTTTGTGGAATAATGAAATTGTCCATAGAATGTGTTTCGATTCCTTTCTAAAATGTTTGTCAGTGTAACGGGAAATAGTCCTTTCTCCTAAATTATAGCAATCGATACGTGCATTTTCAAGAGATAAAATCCTGAATATAGGTGTACAGCTTTGTACTGTGGATAATATAGCTGCCGTGGTCTTCGCCGGACAGTATGCGCAACTGGGCGTTCGGAAGTTTTTTTGCGATCAGTTTTGTATGCGACAGCTTGATAATATCGTCGCTTCCTGCCAGGACAAGCACCGGAATACGGATGTTGGAAAGGGAATCCGGGTCAATATCCGGTTCTACGAGCATCATCCGGTCTAAAATGTTGCCGGTTTTTTTATAATGCTGTTTGATTTTATGCAGAAACGTACGTTTCATGCCGTTTGGATATAAATTTGCGCCGCTGATAATGAGTTTCGAAAGCAGCCCCGGATAATGGAGCGCGAGCAGCAGCCCCACAATGCCGCCGTCGCTGAAGCCATATAAAATCGGGGCCTGGATTTCCAGGGAGGTGATCAACTGTGCAATGTCGTCTGCCATCCCCATATAGTGAAAATCTTCCGTTGGATTGCTCGCACCGTGCCCGCGGCTGTCGATGGCATAGACAGTATGCGTTTTCTCTAATAGGGGGATTAGGGCGTCAAAGATCGTATGGTCTTCGCCGTTGCCGTGCAGCAGCAAAAGCGGCGCGCCTTCCCCGGTTTTATCGTAAAATAAAATCTGTCGGTTGATCTGGATATACATGCGGATATCATCCTTTCTGAAATGGTGGCCAAATACGTTGTTTTTGTTCGATCAGGATTCGGATTACTAGGTTTAGTATAACATGTTTCGGGTTTGGCGGCTATGTATTTTTCTTTTTTATTACTGAAATTCTCCAAGCCAGGCCTGCGTCCCTCATCCGGCGTCCCCGCAGCCAAAATGTAACACCCTATCTGAACTGTTACAGTGTACCATAGGGCGTGGCGGTTGCTGTGCCCTGCATTTTTTATGGTAAAATGTGTGCGGATCTGCTATACTTAGAGCAACCAATAGGAATTTTGGGGAATGGATATAGTACGAAAAGCAGGGGGAGACAAATGACACAGCGAAATATGATACTAATAGCAGATCATGAAGAAGAAGACCGCAGGCTATTGCGCGGTATTTTTCAGGAGCAGTACCGAATTATAGAAGCGTCTGACGGCGTGCAGGCGGTAGAACTGCTGGAGCGGCACAATAAGGAAATGATCCTGGTGTTTCTTGGAATGTTTATTCCGGATAAATCCGGACTTGACGTACTCGCTTTTATGGCCGCAAAGGGATATCTCGAGCGGATACCGGTGATTATGGTAACCAATTGGTCGGATGCGGATACGGATGAAAAAGCGTATGGGCTGCGTGCGGCGGATATTATTTACAAGCCGTTTGAGCCGAAAGTGGTCATGCGCCGTACGATGAATATTATCGAACTGTATACAAACCGCAGGGATATGGAACACCAGCTCAAAGAACGGACAAAGGAGCTTTGGGCCAGCAAGGAAAAGCTGAAAAAAAGCAACGCGTTTTTAATCCGTGCGCTAAGCTCCGTTGTGGAAATCCGCAGCCTGGAATCAGGGGAGCATATCCAAAGGATCCAGTTTTTGACCAAACTCGTTTTAAAATATCTGCGCAGGTATTACCCGCAGTATCAGATTACGGAGGAACAGGCAGGGCTGATTGTGGATGCTTCGGCGCTGCATGACCTTGGCAAAGCCGCGCTTTCGGACAGTATTATGTTAAAAAACGGGGAACTTACCAAAGAAGAAATGGGGGAAATGAAAAAGCATACGATCTATGGGTGTGAATTATTGGAGAAATTTAAGCAGGAGGAAACGGATTTTTACCGTTACTGTTATGATATCTGCCGTTCACACCATGAGCGTTTCGACGGAAGCGGCTATCCGGATGGCCTGGCAGGGGATGCGATTCCGATTTGGGCACAGGTTGTAGGGGTTGTGGATGTTTTGGATACGCTGGTAAAAAAACTGGTGTACCAGGGCGTGTATGGGGCGCATGAGGCATTCCGCAAAATTTACTCGGGCGATTACGGGGAATTTTCGCCGGCTGTCCTGGAATGCCTGCGCCTGGCGAAGTATGACTTTATCAATGCGCTGCAGTACAAGCTTTCTTTTGCGGACAGTGAAGTAGAAGAGCAGGGCTTTTTTTCTAAATGACAAATAAAAATGGTAATGGTTAATTATATTCGGAAATTTGTGTTTCAGCACAAAATCCCGTTTTTTTGCTTGCAATTGCGGTTTGTTTGTGCTAGGATAAAGGCCATATCAATGCTGCAAAAAAGATTCGAACAAGGATCCGATTGGCGGCAGTCAAATGCGGGGAAAGAGATTCTGTTCTTCAGAGACCGACAGGAATACGGCGTCACCGACTGAGAGCGCCGTTTGGAGGAGGAGAAACAGGGAACGCTCCGGAGCAGACCGGTTGAACCGATTTAGTAGGCCGGTACGTGGTGCGCGTTAAGCACAAAGAGTGGAGCAGGACGGCCGTAGAATGGCCTGTTTATGGACAGGGTTGCTGCGGCGAAAGGACGGCTCAAGGCGGGTGGTACCGCGGATCATGCTATGCATATTCGCCCCGGAATACAGCGAAAGTATTCCGGGGCTTTTGGCGCAGAAAGGATGTTTGCACAGACATTGACCCGGAAGCTTACGCACTGTCAGAAATTTCAAACAGAAAAGGAGTGTTGATATTATGAGCAGCATTTACAGGGACGTAACACTAGGCCGCGTCAGCGAAGCAGAGATAGGGAAGGAATTAAGGCTGGCCGGGTGGGTGGAAAATATCCGTGACCACGGCGGGGTATCGTTTCTTGACCTGCGGGATATGTATGCCGTTATGCAGGTCGTGATCCCGGACCAAAGTCTGTTGGAAGGGATCCGCAAAGAACAGGCGATCACCGTCAAGGGAATCGTGGAAAAAAGGGATGCGGACACTTACAATCCTAAAATTTTAACAGGGACGATTGAGCTTCGGGCACGGGAGATCCAGGTTTTGGGCGATGTTTACCAAAACCTGCCGTTTGAAGTCCAGACAAGCACGCAGGTGCGGGAGGAAGTCCGCCTGAAATACCGGTATCTGGATTTAAGAAACCGGAAAGTAAAAGAAACGATTTTATTCCGCTCCAAGGTCATTGCGTTTTTGCGTGAAAAAATGACGGAGCTTGGATTTGTGGAAATACAAACTCCGATTTTATGCGCGTCGTCACCAGAAGGGGCAAGGGACTATATCGTACCGTCCAGAAAGTGGAAAGGCAGATTTTACGCGCTTCCGCAGGCGCCGCAGCAGTATAAGCAGCTTTTAATGGTGTCCGGGTTTGACCGTTATTTTCAGATTGCGCCGTGTTTCCGTGATGAGGATGCAAGGGCGGACCGCTCGCCTGGGGAATTTTATCAGTTGGATTTTGAAATGAGCTTTGCAACGCAGGAGGAAGTGTTTGCCGTTGGAGAAGAAGTACTGTCGGCGGTTTTTGAGACCTTTGCGCCGCAGGGCAGCAAAGTAACCAGCGCGCCGTATCCGGTGTTTAGCTATAAAGAAGCGATGCTATTATTTGGTACGGATAAGCCGGATTTAAGGAATCCGCTGCGTATTACCGATGTGACAGCGTTTTTCCAGAAATGTACGTTCCGGCCGTTTTTAGGCAGGACGGTACGTGCGATCCGTGTTTGTGAAAGCATGTCCAAAGGGTTTCATGAAAAACTGCTGAAATTTGCTACGGATATCGGCATGGGCGGACTCGGGTATCTGGAAATGCTGGAAGACGGTACGTTAAAAGGGCCGATTGACAAATTTATCCCGGACGAATGCAAAGAAGAGTTTTGTAACCTGGCAGGGCTTGGCGCAGGGGATACGATTTTCTTTATGGCGGATACCGAGGCGCGTGCGGCTTATTACGCGGGGCTGATCCGTACGGAATTAGGGGAAAAACTCGGCCTGATCGAAAAGGACGCGTTCCGTTTTTGCTATGTCAACGACTTTCCGATGTACGAAATAGATCCGCAGACAAAGAAAATCGGATTTACCCACAATCCATTTTCTATGCCGCAGGGCGGGCTGGAAGCGTTAAATACAAAAAAACCGCTCGAAGTCCTGGCGTACCAGTACGATATCGTATGCAACGGTGTGGAACTGTCTTCCGGCGCGGTACGCAACCATGATCTGCGCACGATGGTGCGGGCGTTTGAAATCGCAGGATACGATCAGGAGACGCTGCAAGAAAAATTCGGCGCTTTGTACCAGGCGTTTCAGTTCGGCGCGCCGCCGCACGCGGGTATGGCGCCGGGCATCGACCGTATGCTGATGCTGCTGCGCGGCGAGGAAAATATCCGTGAGGTCATCGCCTATCCGATGAACGGCAACGCGGAAGATTTGATGTGCGGCGCGCCGGGCACTGTATCGGAACAGCAGCTTAGGGAAGCGCATATTAAAGTGCGCAGCTAAAAAATCCGAGGGTGCACCAGGGTGACAGCCCAAAACAGACAAAGAAAGGAGTGTGGGACATGGCAAACAAAATTTCAGACGAAACATTGGAATATGTAGGGATTCTTGCAAAACTCGAATTGTCGGAAGCAGAAAAAAAATCCGCGAAACAGGATATGGAGCGTATGCTGGATTACATCGACCAGCTAAACGAACTGGATACGGAGGGCGTAGAGCCGCTTTCGCATGTATTCGCGGTTTCGAATGTGTTCCGGGAGGATATTGTAACCAATGGGGATGGGCAGGAAGCGGCCCTGCGGAATGCGCCAGGACGCAAAGGGCGTTGTTTTACAGCGCCGAAAACATTTGCGTGACGGCACGTATCCTTATAATCGCAAAACGACGTATGTATGATTTTATGATACAAGGAGGAAATCCATGAGTCTTACAAACTTAACGGCGGCGGCTTTAAGCGGGAAAATCCGTGCAAAGGAGGTTTCGGTGGAAGAGGCTGTCAAGGATGCGCTTGCGCAAATCCGGAAAAAAGAACCTGCCATTCACAGCTTTGTAACCGTTGATGAACAAGGCGCCCTGGATCAGGCGCGTAAAGTACAAGAAAGGATCGACAGCGGAGAATTAAACGGGCCGCTGGCGGGTGTCCCGATGGCGGTTAAGGACAATCTGTGTACCGAAGACCTGCTTACGACCTGCGGTTCCAAAATGCTTTCCAATTTTGTACCGTCGTATACGGCGCAGGCGGTGATACGTCTGAAACAGGCCGGCGCGGTTATCCTGGGCAAAACGAATATGGACGAATTTGCCATGGGTTCTACAACCGAGACTTCGTATTACGGCCCAACCAAAAACCCGTGGAATACGCGGCATGTACCGGGCGGATCTTCCGGCGGTTCCTGTGCGGCTGTCGCGGCGGAAGAATGCGTCTGCGCGCTGGGTTCCGATACCGGGGGATCGATCCGCCAGCCAAGCGCGTTTTGCGGGGTAACCGGATTAAAACCGACCTATGGCACCGTATCCCGCTACGGGCTGGTGGCGTATGGATCCTCTTTGGACCAGATTGGGCCGATTGCGCGGAATGTGTCGGATTGCGCGGCAATATTGGAAGCGATTGCGGGATATGATAAAAAAGATTCTACTTCCCTGCGGCGCAGTGACCTGGATTTTACGAGCGCGCTGGCAGAGGATGTAAAAGGGATGAAAATCGGGATTCCAAGAGATTACATGGGACAAGGGCTGGATCCGCAGGTTCGAAAAGCCGTAAATGAGGCGGCGGACGTGCTGCAGGAATTGGGCGCGCAGGTGGAAGAATTTGATTTAAGCCTGACCGAATACGCAATTCCGGCTTATTATGTCATTGCGTGCGCGGAGGCAAGTTCGAACCTGGAGCGTTTTGACGGAATCAAATACGGCTGGCGCACGCAGTCGTATGAGGGGCTGCACCAGATGTATAAAAAAACCCGTTCGCAGGGCTTTGGTACGGAAGTCAAACGGCGGATTATGCTTGGTTCGTTTGTATTAAGTTCCGGTTATTACGACGCCTATTATTTAAAAGCCCTGCGCACAAAGGCGCTGATTAAGCAGGCGTTTGACCGGGCATTTGCGGCTTATGACGTGATCCTTGGCCCTGTATCGCCGACGACGGCCCCGCCGATTGGCAAAAGCCTTTTGGATCCGATTCAAATGTATCTGGGCGATATTTATACGGTTTCTGTAAACCTGGCTTCTCTTGCGGGTATTTCGGTCCCTGCGGGCGTGGACGCGGACGGGCTGCCGATTGGCGTCCAGTTCATCGGGGACTGCTTCCAGGAGAAAAAAATTATCCGGGCCGCGTATGCTTTGGAGCAGACAAAAAGCTACCAGCGCTGCCCCATTGCATAGAGGGGCTTTGGGAAGCGGCTATAGAGCGAAAGGAGCATATTATTATGAAAGAGTACGAAACGGTGATCGGCCTGGAAGTCCATGTGGAGCTGGCGACCAAGACCAAGATTTTCTGCGGCTGCTCCACGGCATTCGGCGCACCGCCAAACGCACATACCTGCCCGGTGTGTACCGGGATGCCGGGTTCGCTTCCAGTCTTAAATAAACAGGTCGTAGAATACGCGATGGCTGTCGGATTGGCGCTTGGCTGCGAGATTACCAGATCCGGCAAATTCGACCGGAAGAACTATTTTTATCCGGACAACCCGCAGAATTACCAGATTTCACAGTTATACCAGCCGATTTGCAGAAACGGGCACGTAACGATTGATTCCCCGCAGGGAAAGAAAACGGTCGGGATCCACGAAATCCATATGGAAGAAGACGCCGGGAAACTGGTTCACGATACATGGGAAGATTGTTCTTTGATTGATTACAACCGTTCCGGCGTGCCGTTAATTGAAATTGTATCAAAGCCGGATATGCGTGACAGTGAAGAAGTCATTGCGTTTTTGCATAAACTGCGGATGACCATCCAGTATTTGGGCGCGTCCGACTGCAAGCTGCAGGAAGGGTCGATGCGTGTGGACGTCAATCTTTCGGTAAGGCAAGCAGGGGCAAAGGAATACGGCACACGGACGGAAATGAAGAACTTAAATTCCTTTAAGGCCATTACACGGGCGGTAGAACAAGAAAGGGACCGCCAGGTTGATTTGCTCGAGTCCGGCGGGACGGTGATCCAGGAAACGAGGCGCTGGGATGATGCCAAAGGCGAGTCTTATGCGATGCGTTCCAAAGAGGACGCGCAGGATTACCGTTATTTTCCGGAACCGGATTTGGTGCCGCTTGTCATTGACGACGAATGGATCGAAGCGGTGCGGGGCAAACAGCCGGAAATGCAGGAGGAAAAGCTGGCGCGTTACAAGGAGCAGTATGGACTGCCGGACTATGACGCGGCTATTTTAACCGCTTCCAAAACGTTAGCGGACCTGTTTGAAGAGGCGGCCGAAATCTGCGGAAAGCCGAAAAAGGTTTCCAACTGGCTGATGGGGGAGACGATGCGCCTGTTAAAAGAACATGCTATGGAACCGGAAGACATCCGCTTCAGCCCGCAAAATCTGGCAAAGCTTGTAAATCTGGCGGATTCCGGCGCGGTCAACCATACGGTTGCAAAAGAAGTGTTTGCACAAGTGTTTGCACATAATCTCGATCCGGAGATTTATGTAACGGAACATGGCTTACAAACAGTAAACGATGAGGCAGAACTGCGAAGCGTCATAGAGCGGGTGATTCGGGAAAATCCAAAGTCGGTAGAAGATTACCGCGGCGGGAAGAAAAAAGCGGCGGGATTTCTTGTAGGCCAGACAATGAAAGCGATGAAAGGAAAGGCGGATCCTGGTTTGGTAAACCGGATTTTAACGCAACTGCTGTAAGGAACTGTCTGGTTTTTGAACTGCGCGACAGCGGGGAGTAAAAAGCCGGGAATAAAAAGTTTCCCGGCTTTTTTATTAAGCGATGCGCACACCGTCTTTGATCACTGCCTTTAGCGCAAGCGAGGAGTCTAGTAATACGACGTCGGCTTTTTTTCCAATCGCAATCGAACCCCTGGTATCAAAAACGCCCAGGCATTTTGCCGGGTTAACCGTCGCGCAGGCAACGGCGGTTTCCAGCGGGATCTGCATCTGCGTGACAGCCGTCCGCAGGCATTCCATTAAATTGGAAGCAGACCCGGCTAAGGAGCCGTCGGATATAAGTGTTGCCTGCCGCCCTTCAACTTGGACGTCCAGTCCGCCCAGTGTATAGCGTCCGTTCGGCATGCCCGCGGCACGCATGCTGTCGCTGATAAAGACGACGCGGTCTGCGCCGAGCATACGAAACGTCGCCCTTACAACGCTGGGATGGATATGCACGCCGTCGCAGATTAATTCCGCATAGACATGCGGGCTGTCCGCGACAGCTCCGACGACGCCCGGCTGCCTGTGTGTAAACGGCGGCATTGCGTTATACAAATGTACCGCATGGTCCGCGCCTGCGTCAAATGCCCGCATTGCCGTATCGTAGTCTGCGTTTGTATGGGCCAGGGATATATGGACAGCATCTTTCATCTGTGCGATAAAATCCAGATAGTCCGGATTGGATTCCGGTGCGATGCCGATGAATTTCACAAGCCCTCCGGAAGCTTCCAGAAACATCCTGGCTGTTTGGACGCTGCAGGGCAGGATATGTTTTGGATCCTGCGCGCCTTTTTTGGCGCTGCTGATAAAAGGCCCTTCCATGTTGATGCCGATGAGGTCGGCGCCCGGCGCCGCTGCCTTTTGGTATTCATTTGCCGTATGAAGGATCTGTGTCAGTTCGCCGCTTGGCAGCGTCATTGTCGCGGGACAGATGCCGGTTATGCCCGCGGCTGCTTCGCATGTGGCAATTTTAGCAATCGCTTCGTATGTGCCGTCGCAAAAATCATATCCGCCGCAGCCGTGAAAATGCAGGTCGATCAGGCCTGGAATCGCATAGCAGCCGCAGCCGTCTATGACTTCCGGATCCGATGACCGGGCGGAAAATACGCCGTTTTCAATCAAGATATCTTGTTCCTTAAAAGTTTGCTCTTGCGTATAGGCTTTTACATGTTTGATGATCATGGATGTCCTCCTTTTTACCGCTTTCGTTCCGCCAGGGCTTTTAATGTGTTGTTGTGCAGGCTGTCTTTGGTCCGCTTGTCCAGTTCTGCGTAACAAGAATAGATAATATCCAAAACGAGCAGAATGGGAAACTGCGGAGAAATAAAATGACCCTGGTTTAAATGCTGGAGGGATGGAACCTGTACGATTTCTGTACAAAATTCATAGAACCTGTCATCCGTTTTCGCCGTAATTAAGACCGTCTTTGCTCCGCGCCTGTGGCTTTCCCGCAGCAGGTATACGACGTCGTCGGATTCCCCGCTGATCGTAATGCCAAAGATCAGGTTTTGCCTGTTTTGGAATATGGCCCGCATACGGATCAGGTCGTTATCCCGTTCCGAATCGATATTGACCCCGATGCGCATAAAACGCATTTCCATTTCCGCGGCGGTATGGCCCGAACTGCCCCGCCCGCATACAAGCACTTGTTCGGCGTTGCTTAAATAATGCGCGATGCGGGCGATCTGTTCTTCGTTTACAAGCTGGTAAGTCTTATTTAACAGTTCCTGGTATGCGTTTAACACCATTCTTGTATTTCCCGTGATGGAATCCTCAATGGCCACAAAGGTCATTTCATACTGGTACATAAACTCCCGGTAACCCCGGTAACCGCATTTTTGCGCGAATCGGGACAGGGAAGCCTCCGATACATATAGCCGGTCAGCTATGGCTTTGGAGGAAAAATCTACTTTTTCACGATTATTGATAAAAAAATCAGCAATATTTTTTTCGACAGTTGTAAGCTTTTCATAATTTCTTTCTATGATCGGCACGACTGATTTAATATAATATTCCATTTTATCACCCTCTTTTGCCGGCTGGTGAGTTTGGGCGCAGTATGCCGATTCGTCTCAGCGGCTGTTTTTAAAATGGTAGAATGCGCCCAGCATGCCCGCGTCGTTTTTATGCTTTGCAAATGCTATTCTTGTACGTAATACTGGATTGCCTATTGCATAGAATTCCACAGCTTTTTGAATTTTATCCCTTAAATATGCTTCCTGGGCCATAATGCCTCCTCCCAATACGACAATTTCGGGATTGAGTACATAACAGATATTGGCAATGCCAAGGCCAAGCACGTCAGTCATTTCATCGATTGCTTGTATACAGACGGGGTCCCCTTGTTTTGCCTGTTCGAAGATTTGGTATCCGTTCCAGTTTTCTTCCGGTTCCTGTTTTCTTAGCGCGGTTTTTTTGGTAAGGGTGCTCGCGGAGCCAAGGGTTTGAAAATCGCTCCCGCGCATATGCATATAGCCGACCTCACAGGCACTATAAGAAAATCCATGAAAGACATGCCCGCCGGTAATCATGCATCCGCCGATTCCGGTACCGATCGTCAGCATCAGCATCGGGTCGCACCCGCTGCCTGCGCCGGATAAATACTCGCACAGGCCTGCGCAGTTCACATCGTTTTCTACCGCGCAGGGTATCTGGAAATGGCGCTCTAAAGTTTCTTTAAACCGGGTACCGGTATATTCCGGAATTAAAGGGGCCGCATGCACAATCAGGCCTTTTTTTGTATCAACCATGCCCGCGGTTGATATACAGATACCAGCGATATCCTGCGCCTGGCAGAACTGTTCGGTAATTTTAATTGTTTTTTCCAAAATGGACGGGCCGCCCTTGTATGCCTCGGTCGACATTTCGGCGCGGCATTGTATCGCACCGTCTGCGTCGATCAGGCCATATTTCATCGCGGTTCCCCCAATATCAATACTAACATATTTTTTCATGTATGTTACCCTAAATGGTTATTTTATTTTCGTTGCCTTTGATGGAAATTTTAAAGATTGCTTTTTTTATTGTTTCCGGGCCGTCTACCTGTACGGCCGTGCGGTGTCCGTCATTTGGATAACAGATTAAAAAATCGCCGTCTGTTAGGATGACAGAGCCGTTTTTGCCGCCTTCTAAGGGCAGGAAATCATCTTTTGGCTGGTAATCTTTCTGCTGCATATTTGCAATAAAATTCAAATCGATCTGTTCCGTGCCATGCAGCATAAGGTGCAGGTCCAGGTAATCCTTGTGCGCTTCCCAAAAACGGTTTTCTGCGGTTGTCGTCGTATATTGGACGATATTTACAAACAAACGCGTGCCGTCTATTTCATGGGAGCCAGGCTCATATTCGGACAGGTTATGATTGGCTGCATAGGCAAAGCAATCCTGGATCGCCTGCTCTAAAAATAAAAATTCTTCCAAATGCTTGCGGTTTCCAAATACCATAATAGTACCTCCTAATTGTAAGATTGTCTCCCGGAAATCAAATCCGGCCAGATTTTAGCCTGCCGGCGGCAGACCGTCCAGTTGAGATCCCAGGAGACGGAAAAGCGGTTTGCGTCCGCGCTGGTTTCGTTTGTTTTAATCGTTAAAAATAGTCGTATTTGGCGCGGGTTTTGTGTGGTCTCCCTTGATATTGCGGGAAATTATGCTGGCCGGAATGCCTACGACAAGCGATACGGCAATCGAGATAATCGAGTAGGACCAAATCGATACCGAACCCGCAGGGGCAAAATATTTAATGCCTACCATAACGATGGACGCGGCGGCAAATGCGATGGCAGCGCCGGTGGCATCGGCGACTTTTGTAAAAGCGCCTAACACAAAGGTACCAATTAGGATACCCAGTACAAGGCCCATAAATCCGTTGAACCATTCATAGGCAGATTTTACGCCGCCGTTCGCAAGTACGATGGATACGATAATCGCAAAGATACCGACTACTAAGGATACATACTGCCCGATTTTGGTCTGTTTTTCCATACTTAGTTCTTTTTTGCTGACACGCGCCTGAATATCCAGCGTCCAACTGGCTGCTACGGAGTTTAACCCGGTAGATAAGGTAGACTGCGAAGCGGCATAAATTGCGGCAAGCAGCAGTCCCGTTACGCCCACAGGCAGCTCGAACGCGATGTAAGAGGCAAAGATCTGGTCTTGCGCGGCAGCCGGCGGCAGTTCGTTCTGCTGGTAAAATACATAAAGCCCGGTTCCGATCAGGTAAAATACGGTAGCGATAAAAATAGATAACGCGCCGTTTGTCAACATCATTTTATTCAGTTTTTTCGTATCGGTCGTTGTAGTAAACCGCTGTACGATATCCTGGCTGGATACGTAAGAACCCATAGTATTAAAGCCAGCGCCCACAATCAGCAGGAACACGCTGTCCTTTAACAGGTTGATGTCAAAAATCGGCTGGTCTGGCGCGAGGAACTTGCCGTCGTTTTGGAACGCGTCGAAAAGCGCTCCAAATCCTCCGTCGGTATGCGCAATCAGAAACAGCAGGGCAATCGTGACACCGATTAACAGGACAGAACCTTGAATAAAATCGGTCCAGAGCACAGACTTTAATCCTCCGGTATAGGAATAGATAATGGCGATCACACCCATAATTACAATGAGGAGATTCACATTGATTCCGGTCAGGTTGCTTAATACCATACATGGCAGATACATAATGATAGACATCCGCCCGATCTGGTATATGATAAACATAACGGCTCCTAATACACGCAGCCCGCGGCTGTTAAAACGCAGTTCCAGATAGTGGTAGGCTGTATCAATGCCAAGTTTGCTGTAAATCGGCAGGAAAAACCGGATCGTGAAAGGAATTGCAAGAAGCATTCCAAGCTGTGCAAACCACATGATCCATGTACCCGCATAAGAGTTTCCTGCCAGGGACAGAAATGAAATCGGGCTTAGCAAGGTAGCAAATATGGATACGGAGGTAACCCACCACGGAACCGTGCCGTCTCCTTTGAAATATTCCTTGCCTTTCATTTCTTTTTTTGCGAAATGAAGACCTGCAAACAGCACTGCAGCCAGATATACAATTAATATAATTAAGTCAATGGTTGTAAAACCCTGCATATTTTATCCTCCTGTCATTGTGTGGGTGATTGCCAAGTTATTCGGGTAAATCCGGCCAGCCTTACAAAATCAGCGCAGCCGGACTCCGCAAAAACGGGCTATTTCAAGAATTTTTCTTTTGCGGCACGAATCATATCGGCAGCTTCCTGCACAATGGCTTCGTCTTCTTTGGCAGGAGCCGGGAGAGGTTTTCTTACGCCGCCTAAATCCAGACCTTCGTTGATTTTTAGAATGGCTTTAATAATACCGTACATATTTCCCTTGGCAGAACACATTTTGTATATAATTTCGTTTGCCGCGTACTGGATTGTGCGGGCTTTTTCTAATTCGCCGGATTTTACATATTCATCCATTTTCAAAAACAGTTCCGGCATGACGCCGTAAGTACCGCCGATGGCGCCTTGTGCGCCGATTACCCGGCCGCTGATAAACTGTTCGTCCGGACCGTTGAAAATGATATAATCTTCGCCTGCTTCCTGTTTAAACATCTGGATATCCTGTACTGGCATGGAGGAATTTTTTACGCCGATTACGCGCGGATTTTCACGCATTTTTGCAAACAGGCTCATGGTCAGGGCAACGCCTGCCAACTGCGGGATATTATAAATGACAAAGTCTGTATCCGGCGCGGCGGAACTGATATCATTCCAATATTGCGCGATCGCATGCTCCGGCAGGTGGAAGTAAATAGGAGGAATGGCTGCGATGGCGTCTACCCCCTGGCTCTGCGCGTGTTTTGCCAATTCCATACTGTCCGCGGTATTGTTGCAGGCTACATGTGCGATTACAGTCAGACGGCCTTCGGCTGCCTGCATGACATTTTCCAAAATGATTTTCTTATCTTCCACGCTCTGATAAATGCATTCGCCGGAAGAGCCGTTGACATATACGCCTTTTACCCCTTTTTCTACAAAATATTTCGTCAGTGCCTGAACCCCCTGTGGATTTACGTTTCCGTCCTTGTCATAGCATGCATAAAATGCCGGGATAATGCCTTTGTATTTTTCTAAATCTCTCATAGTACTTCTCCTTTTTCCTTTTTCGATCAATGTTCACGTTCTGTGTTTGGTATGGTTCAGACGCCTGGCGCGGGAAAGCGGGCAGGCTATCGTTCCAGTGCTTGCGCAAAAGAGCGGGTAATGAGCTGCGGCCTTGTAATAATGGATCCTACTACGACGCAGTAGGCGCCCAGTTCAATGACCCTTTTTGCTTTCTGCGGGGTATCGATATTTCCTTCCGCTATGACCGGATGTGCGGCTTTGCCGATGATTTCACGCAGGATCTTAAAATCATCGGCTTCGATTTTAAGGTCCTTGCTTTCTTCGGTGTATCCGACCATTGTGGTACCGATAAAGTCAAAGCCCAGACTGTCTGCATGCAATGCCTCTTCTACCGTTGAGCAGTCTGCCATCCATAGCTGGCCAGGATATTTGGCTTTGATCTCGGTAAAAAATGCATCCAGCGTGACTCCGTTCGGACGAAGCCGCCCGGTGGCGTCCACCGCTATGATTTCCGGCCCGGCTTCCATCAGTTCATCGATTTCTTTCATTGTCGGCGTAATATATACGCTGCAGTTTTCGTAATCGCGTTTTACGATGCCGATCACCGGAAGATCAACCTGCGAGCGAATTTCCAAAATATCTTCCTTTGTGTTTGCCCGGATTCCGCATGCGCCGCCTTCTTTGGCTGCCAGTGCCATTCTGCCCATAATAAATGAGGAATGCAGCGGTTCATGCGGCAGCGCCTGGCAGGATACGATCAATTTCCCTTTCAGCCGGCGTATGCTTGGATTTTGAATTGCTTCTTGCTTCATTTCGTTATCACCTCCTTGATTTGTGTTTACAGTATATCCGTTATGGATGGAAATTCAAGGCATTTGAAAGGTTCTGAAAGTACTTTTGAAGTTTTTTCAACTGGCGGATACCTGGAATGGATTATGGATCGGCTTTTGGTACTTTTGCACAAAATTTTTGGATGCTCTTTCGGATAATTTTATTGAATATTCTTTAAAAATATGTATACTTATAAGTAACCAGGTAAATAGTACTGGGAGAAGCCGTATAGATAGACAATTTTTTGGAACAAAGAAAGGAATTGCAGATATGAGAATTTACAAAACCAAAGACTATGAAGAAATGAGCCAAAAAGCCGCGCAGATCCTGGCGGCGCAGATCATTACAAAGCCGGACTGTGTGCTTGGGCTTGCTACAGGCTCTTCTCCGATCGGCCTATACCAAAATCTGGTAAAACAGTATCAGGCTGGAGATTTGGATTTTTCAGAAGTGACTTCTGTGAATCTGGATGAATACAAAGGGCTTGCGCCGGACCATGAACAAAGTTACCGTTGGTTTATGAACGAGCATTTGTTTTGGCATGTAAATATTGATCCGTCGCGTACGTTTGTTCCAAACGGACGCGAAGCGGACAGCCAGAAAGCATGTGATGATTATAATAAAGTGATGGAACAGGCCGGCGGGGCTGACCTGCAGCTTTTGGGAATCGGAAATAACGGCCATATCGGATTTAATGAGCCGGGAGAAGTCTTTGTATGCGATACGCATTGCGTTGCGCTGACCGATAGTACCATCGAGGCAAACAAGCGTTTCTTCGCCAGTGAAGCGGATGTGCCGCGGTATGCCTATACAATGGGGATACGAAATATTATGCAGGCGAAAAAAATCCTGCTGATCGCAAACGGCAGCGCAAAGGCGCAGGCACTAAAAGACGCGCTGTATGGCCCGGTGACCCCGCATGTGCCGGCTTCGATTTTGCAGCTTCACGCAGATGTCGTAGTCGTAGCGGACGAAGCGGCATTGGAGTTAATCAGATAAGAAAGAGAGGAATCACGGAATGGAACAGAAATTTTATATTTGCGAGCATTGCGGGAATATAGTTGCGATGGTGAAAGATGCCGGGGTGCCGATTATGTGCTGCGGCCAGAAAATGACGGAGGTGATTCCGGGTACGGCAGACGCTGCGGTGGAAAAGCACGTCCCTGTCTATCATGTAGAAGGAAACCTTGTAAAAGTCAATGTGGGAGCTGCTTCACATCCTATGATGCCGGCACATTATATTGAATGGGTATCCCTGCAGACGAAACAGGGGAACCAGCGCAAAATACTGCACCCGCAGGATCAGCCGGAAGTATGTTTTGCAATCTGCGACGGCGATGAGGTAGAGGCGGTATACGCCTACTGTAATCTGCACGGTTTGTGGAAAGCGTAACTGATCATATCGTTTGCAGGGCGGGCTAAAGCCTGCTGTAGAACCGGTTTTGGTTTTACAGCAGGTTTTTAATTTTTCCTGCATATCCGGGACGTTTTTGGATGATACTATGTAAGAAGCATCGGCAAATAGTAAGACTTCACAAAAAGTTCACAGATTTTATTAGCACTCACTATTGACGAGTGCTAATAAAAGTGGTATAACATACTTGTAGCAAGAAACAGAAAACAAAAGGCACAAAAGCCGTATTTGATGAAACGTCAGAAATGGAGGAATGATTATGTTAATGCCTAGTATTTTTGGAGAAAACTTATTTGATGATTTTTTCAATGATTTCGCTCGTCCGGTAAGATCTATGATGAATTATGAGGTACCGTCAGCCGGTGTG
Organism: uncultured Eubacterium sp.; assembly: GCA_910586045.1. Lineage (GTDB taxonomy): Bacteria > Bacillota > Clostridia > Lachnospirales > Lachnospiraceae > Eubacterium_J. Next base: position 22,826 of record CAJUIH010000016.1, on the reverse strand, counting down.
ATGCGGACGGATGTAAAAGAAACGAATACGGGTTATGAGCTGGATATTGATCTTCCGGGTTACCGCAAAGAGGATGTCCAGGCCGAATTAAAAGATGGTTATCTGACAATCAGTGCCTCTTCAAGCAGGGATGAGGGTGAAAAAGATAAAAACGGAAAATATATCCGCAGGGAAAGGTATTATGGATCTTGCAGCAGGCGATTTTTCGTAGGGCAGGCAGTGAAACAGGAAGATATTAAAGCCAGATTTGAAGATGGCATTTTAAAGGTGTCCGTACCTAAGATCGAAGCGAAACCGGAAGTAGAGCAGCACAAATATATTGCGATTGAGGGCTGATGAAAGAAGAGGGCAGCAAAACCGCAGTCCAATCAAAAGAGTGGCCGATACAGCGGGAACGTCCAAACGGACGTTCCCGCTGTATTTTTGCGTGTACGAAAAATATTTTATTGTTATGATTGTAAATCTGTGATAATATAAAAGAAATAGAAATGGAGACAGTAATTAGAAAGGAAATATACGGATTTATGATGCAAAAAGTTCTGACAATCGCCGGCAGTGACTGCAGCGGGGGCGCGGGGATACAAGCGGATCTGAAAACGATTATGGCGCACGGCGCTTATGGAATGAGTGTGATTACAGCGCTGACGGCACAGAATACGACGGGTGTTTTTGCGGTTCATCCGGTTGAGGCTTCTTTTTTGACGGCGCAGTTGGATGCCGTATTTTCGGATTTGGAACCGGATGCCGTTAAAATCGGGATGATTTCCAACGTAGACGCTATTTTGGCGGTGAGCGGGCGTTTACAGCATTATCATGCAAAAAATATCGTGATTGATCCGGTTATGGCTGCTACCAGCGGCGCAGCCCTAACGAGCCTGGATGTGCTGCAGGAAGCGGGCAAAGAATTGTTTTCCTGCGCGGCGCTTCTAACGCCGAATATGCAGGAGGCGCAGGCGTTGTCTTCCGTTACGATCAAAGACCGTGATTCGATGCAGGAAGCCGCATATGTCATAGCGCAAAAATATGGATGCGCCGTGCTGTGCAAGGGGGGCCACCAGCAGGATACGGCGGATGATGTCTTGTATGACAAAGGGACTTATTACTGGTTTGAAAGGAAGCATGTGGACAATCCAAACACACATGGGACAGGCTGTACGCTGTCTTCCGCCATTGCCTGTAATCTCGCGGACGGGCTGCGGCTTTCGGATGCGGTGCGGCGCGCGAAAGATTATTTGACAGGGGCTATTTTAGACGGGCTGGACCTTGGGCATGGGCGCGGCCCGCTTAATCATGGTTATTTATGGAATGCCGTTTAAATTTCTGCTGGAACAGCAGAAAATAAAATATAAAATAAATAAAATAAAAGGAGAGAGATCATGAGAAAGACAAAAATCATCTGTACATTAGGTCCGGCTACCGACCATCCCGGCGTGCTGGAAAAGCTTGTGGTGGAGGGCATGGATGTAGCGCGTTTTAATTTTTCGCATGGCAGCTATGAAGAGCATAAACGCAGGCTGCATACACTCAAAGAAGCACGTACCAAATACCAAAGGCCGGTGGCGGCGCTGCTTGATACAAAGGGACCGGAAATCAGGGTAAAGTCTTTTAAAGGCGGCAGAGTGGAATTAAAAGAAAACCAGCAGTTTCGGCTGTGTGCGGGTGATGTGGAGGGCAATGAGGAGCAGGTTTCCATTACCTGCAAGAATTTGTACCAGGATGTAGCGCCTGGCAAACATATTTTGCTGGATGACGGGTTGATCGCGATGAAAGTAGAAGCCATTGAGGGGAGCGATATTATCTGCCGCGTCATCAATAGCGGCGCTGTTTCCGACAATAAGGGCGTCAATGTTCCGGAAGTCCATTTATCCCTGCCTTATATCAGTGAAAAAGATAAGCAGGATATTTTGTTTGGGATTGAAAATGATTATGACTTTATTGCGGCATCGTTTGTGCGGTGTGCGGATGATGTTAGGCAGATCCGCCAAATACTGCATGAAAATGGCGGTGATGGAATTGAAATTATATCTAAGATTGAAAACAGGGAAGGCGTGGACAATATCGATGAGATTATCAAAGCGTCTGAGGGCATTATGATTGCGCGCGGCGATATGGGTGTGGAGATCGCGAGCGAGGAAGTGCCGGTGATCCAGAAAATGATTATAAAAAAAGTGTACGAGGCAGGCAAAAAAGTCATTACCGCAACACAGATGCTCGATTCCATGATGAAACATCCGCGTCCGACCAGGGCGGAGACGACGGATGTTGCGAACGCGATTTACGACGGTACCAGCGCGATTATGCTTTCCGGCGAAACAGCGGCAGGGAATTATCCGATCGAATCTTTGCAGACGATGGTGCGCATTGCCGTACGTACGGAACAGGATATCGATTACCGGAAACGGTTTTTCAGCCATGACAGGGATGTGACGCCGAATATTACAGACGCGATCTGCCACGCAACTTGTACGACGGCACTGGATCTGAATGCAAGCGCAATCCTTACCGTTACAAAGTCAGGAACATCCGCGCGCATGATCTCCCGTTACCGTCCAAGCTGCCAGATCATCGGCTGTACTACGGATGAAAAAGTAGGCCGGCAGCTTAATATGTCGTGGGGAGTGCGGCCGCTTTTGATTATGGAAGAAAGCGATGTAATAGAATTATTTAATCACGCTGTAAATAATGCCAGGGATTATGGCGTAGTAAAGCCTGGAGATCTCGTAGTTATAACGTCCGGTATACCGCTTGGTATGGCAGGGACAACAAATATGATTAAAGTCCATGTAGTGGACGAACCAAGGAGAATTGCAACCTGGTAATTTGCCCTTACAATTTAAACAGAAGCGGGAACCGTCTCATACATACTGCATAAAATAAAGTGGAGGTGCAGTTATATGGGACGTTTTCTTATATTGGGAAAGGAAGAACGCCAGAAATATTTATTTCAGATGCTTTGTTCCAAAGGGCAGACCGTGACCTACTGCGACCATTGGCTGGACGGCGGTTATGACGCGGTTATGCTGCCGCTTGCCAAAAGCGCGTATTATATGGAACGGATTGCGGATCAACTTCAGGCCGGGCAGTATGTGTTTGGGTGTAATTTCCCGCCGGAAGTGGTAGAACACAAACGCAGGCAGGGCATTTTCTTTATCGATTATATGAAAGAAGATGGCTTTGCTTATACGAATGCAGCGGCGACCGCAGAGGGCGCGATTGCGGAAGCCATCCTGGCAGGCAGGGAGGTGCTGTGCGGGAAACAGATGCTTGTAATGGGATACGGCAGATGCGGGCAGATGCTTGCGTTAAGGCTGCGCGCGTTAGGCGGCAGGGTTACCGTATATGAAAAAGACCGTGAAAAGCTGGCATTGGCAAAAGTGCATGGGATGCAGGCTGTGGAAGCGGAAGCGGTGGCAGGTCCAAAGGAAACGCCGGGTGCGGCGACGGTAGTAAACTGCTCCCTGGAGGAGGGGACAGACGAAAACAGCAGGCTGACGGCCCGGTTTTGGGTACGGTACGCTTATATTTTCAATACGATACCGGCGCTTGTCCTGGATGCGGACCGTTTATCCCATGTCCGCCACGACGCGGTCTTGATTGATATTGCGTCGTCACCCGGCGGCCTGGATTACGCCTATTGTGCGCAAAACGGCCTGAATGCCAAACTATGCGGCGCGCTTCCGGCAAAATATGCTCCAAAATCGGCCGCGGAACTGTTGCTACATGTAATTGAATCTTATTTCGTGATATCTGAGAAAGGAGAAGCCCTATGATGAATCATCCGAATCCGGATCAAAAACAGTCCGCTCCACTGACCGTGGGTCTTGCCGTCACCGGTTCTTTCTGTACATTTGCAAAAATCAAGGAAGTAACCAGACAGTTGGCGAAAGAACTGCGGATTATACCGATCTATTCATTCCATGTACAGGAAATGGATACGCGGTTTGGCACTGCGGAGGAGTTTCGCAGGGAAATGGAGGAAATTACGAAAGAAAAAGGGATTGATACGATCCAGGGGGCAGAACCGATCGGGCCGTCCGGCTGTCTGGATGCACTCATCATTGCGCCTTGTACCGGAAATACAATGGCAAAGCTGTGCGCGGGCATTACCGATACCCCGGTACTGATGGCGGCCAAAGCGCATCTTCGCAATGAAAAGCCGCTAATTCTTTCCATTTCCACAAATGACGCGCTTGGCATGAATTTTAAAAACATCGGCATGCTGATGAATATGAAGCAGATCTATTTTGTTCCGTTCGGCCAGGATAATTATAAAAAGAAAACCAATTCCATGATTGCCCATACAGAGCTGATCGGCGATACGCTGCATGCGGCGCTGCAGGGAAAGCAGATCCAGCCTGTGATCCTGGCGCCAAATTAAATAATTTCGAGCGTGTTTGAAGCGATGTCCTGTGTAACCGCGTAGCTGTTTACCGCAGGGTGTGGCTTCAAACATGCTTCTGCTGCCAGGCCGGGACATCTTGTTCCTGTTGATTTTATTTTTCCGGCCTTTTTGGGCTTTGGGAGGATGGGCTGTTTAGGGTGTCTATATTACAAGGGATACCTGGTATTTTCTAAGGAAGTATTCGGTCTGTAACAGGTAGGCGATCATCTGCGGACCCGCCATAAGCTGGCCGTACCATGGAGCGCCGTAATCTTTTGGCTGTTCCAGAAACCGGTCGACGGCTTTTGTGTTGATCAGGGGCAGCAGCGGGCAGTCCGGCTGCGCCAGCCGTTCTTTTAAATTTTCTTTTAATAGTTGTTCATAGTGCGGATTGTATGTTTTTGGGTAAGGGCTTTTTTTCCGAAACAAAATTTCATCCGGCAAAAGTGTGCGGGCGGCCTGGCGCAGCACATTTTTTACGACGCCGTCTTTTGCTTTCATCTCCCACGGGATATTAAATACATAATCCACTAAAGCCCGGTCGGCAAACGGTACGCGTGCTTCCAAACCGGAATGCATGCTTGTGCGGTCCATACGGTTTAGGAGCGTCTGCATAAAAAAGCGGATGTTTAAATAGCCAATCCGGCGGCGGTTGACCTCGGTATCGTTTTCACCCGGCAGGATCGGGATTTCACGGATAGCCGTTTCATAGGCATTTTTTACGTAGGTATCCAGATCCAGTACGTCCAAAAGCTGCGGATTTAAAATCTGCTTGCGCGGGGATAAATCCGGCGTCCATGGAAACGTACCGCAAGTTAGAAATGATTCTTTATGGAACCAGGGGTATCCGCCGAAAACCTCATCCGCACATTCCCCGGTCAGCACTACCTTGTGGCTTTTGGCGACTTCACTGCAAAAATAAAGCAGGGAGGAATCCACATCCGCCATACAAGGCAGGTCATGGGCGTCTACGGACGCAGTGAGCAGTTCGGCCTGCGTATGGCTGCCGCATTCGAGGTAATGGTGGTCAGAGTGCAAAAACGCGGCCATTTGGTCGACGTATGGACGGTCCATGGACGGCTGAAAGCTGTTTGCTTTAAAATATTTATCGTTGTCTATAAAGTCAAAAGAAAAAGTCGTTAGTTTCTGCCCCTTTTTTTTCAGTTCCGCGGCACAGACGGCAGAAACAAGGCTGGAATCCACACCGCCGGATAAAAACGTGCAGACCGAAACGTCGGAGATCATCTGGCGCCGGACTGCGTCGGTAACGAGAAAACGTGTTTTTTCAATCGTTTCCTCATAAGAATCTTCATGCGGGCGGCTCGTCAGCCGGTAATATGTATGCGGGACAAATCCCAAACTGCTGCATGTCAAACAGGTGCCGGGCTTTACTTCAAAAACGCCCATCAGGACGCCGTTTCCGGGAGTCCGGGCGGGGCCTAGCCCGAATAATTCGTTCAAACCGTTTTTATCCAGTTTTGCCGTGATGCCCGGAAAACAAAGCAGGCCCTTGATTTCGGAGGAAAAGATCAGGGTGCCGTTTTTCATCGTATAAAACAGCGGTTTGACGCCGAAGCTGTCGCGGTATAAGGATAAAATGTTATGCCGCCCGTCATAGATGGCAAACGCAAAAATGCCGTCAAGCTGCCGGACAAATTCCGGGCCAAACGTGAGGTAGGAAAGAAGAATGGTCTCTGTATCGGAGGAAGTCTTTGGATGGACGCCGCGCTTTTTCAGTTCCCGGCGCAGCGTATGCAAATTATAGATTTCGCCATTGTAAACAATCTGGTAGTCAAAACCGTCCATAGAAGCTTTCATAGGCTGCCTGCCGTTTTTTAGGTCAATAATCGACAGCCTGGTATGGGAAAGGCCGCACTGGCCGGATAAAAAGATACCGGAATCATCCGGCCCGCGGTGTGCCTGTGTATGGGCCATCTGCCGCAGAATGTGTTCAAATTCGGCCTGCTTTGCTGTAAAATCAGCCGCAGGATCATAAAAACCCGCAATACTGCACATAAATTACCTGTGATGTTGTTCTTGCTTTTAATGTATGCGCATAGAACCGGGAAAATGACTAAAAGGAATGGTCGTTGACATATTTTTTAATCGCGGAAAAGCTGGCGGCGCTCATCGTATGCTCCATTTTGCAGGCGTCTTCGGTGGCGGTTTTTTTGTCGACGCCGAGCCTTTGCAGCCAGGCGGACAAAAATTCATGCCGTTCATATATTTTTGCTGCGATTTCAAGGCCGGATTCCGTAAGGTAGATAAATCCTGCGTCGGTAACCGTAATCAGACCGTTTTCCCGCAAATTTTTCATAGCGACACTGACGCTGGGCTTTTTAAAGCCGAGTTCATTCGCGATGTCGACGGAACGGACAACGGGAAGTGATTTACTAAGAATCAGGATCGTTTCCAAATAGTTTTCGGCGGATTCGTGGATACGCATGGCAGCTTTTTCCTCCCTTAAACATACTATATAAACGGCGTAAAATTTCAGCACAATATCATTTGTTTCTGGCCCGCCGTTTATCGGGTTTATTGTGCAGTATTCAATCACCGAATATATAGATTGTGGTCGTGTGTGTTCTAAAATATAATTATTATATCATTTCAGGTAAAAAAGTAAAGCGTCAAAAAAGAAATGACAAACATCTTGCATAAAAGAGAATTTGTGATAAATGTGTCGAAAGCATGGAACCTTGTATTGTTACGGATTGGCATGAAATTGTTGATATTTTCCAAATCCACTTGCAAAACATTCCTTTTATGCTACAATAAATGATATCGTAATACTATATTTATATGAAATCTACGGAATCATTAGGGAGGGGGTCAAGCGGTTAGACAAAATAAGTCAAATTTAAAAATTACATCCATCGATGACGAACGATGTAGCAGAGTTACCGATCTATAGTAATTGTCTGGAGTTGATGATATCTTAAAAATATCTAAAAAGAACAAAAGTAGCAAAGAGGAGAATGTTAGTCATGTTAAAAAAAGAAAAAATTGAAAAAAGGCTTGTTCGGTCGTTTTTTATTGTGTCATCAATTATTACTGTTGCGGTAATTGTTGCGTTAATCGCGATGATTACTATGACAGGCAGGTATTCTTATGCGCTGAAGAATTTTGGATTTGCGCAGGGAGATATTGGAAAGGCAATGTTTGAGTTCGCGGATCTCAGGTCTTCCCTTAGGGCTGCCATTGGTTATGACGAGCAAGAAGCGATTGATATGGTAGTAAAGCAGCACAGTGAAATGAAAGCTGCGTTTGAAGAGAGTTTTGCAACAATAGAAGATACGATCGTGTCCAAAGACGGCAGGCAAAATTATGATGCGATCGCGCAGGAGCTGGACACCTATTGGGAGCTGGATACCAGAATTATGGAGATGGGAGCGTCTACGAACAGGGAATTGTGCAAACAGGCACAGGATTTGGCATTAAATGATCTGGCACCTGTTTATAATAGTATTTATGAAAAGCTGGAAGGTCTGTTGGATGTAAAAGTATCCGAAGGCAACAGCCTGTCACAGAGCCTTAAAGTAGCAGAATGGGTACTGATAGTAGTGATATTGGCAGTGATTGCGGCCGCAATCTGGATTTCTATGAAGATTGGCAGAAAGATTGCGAAAGGCATCGCGCTGCCGCTGCAGGAATTGGGGGAACGTCTGGAAACATTTGCCGGCGGGGATTTGACCGCGTCTTTCCCGGCGATCGATACGGGCGACGAAGTAGAAGACATGGGCAGGCATGTAGTACATATGGCGGAAAAGCTGAGTGCCATTATTTTTGATATAGAAGAAGTATTGGGTGAGATGGCCGGCGGGGACTATACGGTTAGTTCACAGATTTCAGATAAATATACGGGTGATTTTGAGAAAATGTACCAGTCGATGCGCGGGCTGCGGGATCAGATGACAGCTACCTTATCTGCCATTGGCGAAACCTCCAGCCAGGTAAATTCCGGTTCGAATGATGTGGCAATGGCTTCACAGAACCTGGCAGAGGGCGCAACCGAGCAGGCAGGCGAGGTAGACCAGTTATATACGACCATCAGTGATATTACAAAAACGATGCAGGAAAGCGCTGAGGACGCGGAAAAAGCATATAAACAGGCGGAGGTTTATGCAAAGCAGGCAGACGAAAGCCGGGAAGAAATGAATACCCTGATGCAGGCTATGCAGCGGATCAATCACGCGTCAACAAGGATCGGGGATATCATATCCGAAATAGAGTCGATTGCGTCGCAAACCAACCTGCTGTCCTTAAACGCTTCCATTGAAGCGGCGCGGGCAGGCGAATCGGGACGCGGGTTTGCTGTTGTCGCGGATCAGATCCGGGAACTGGCCGACCAGAGTGCCAAAGCGGCGGTAGATACCAGAAAGCTGATCGAAAGCTCTGTCATGGAAGTCGAGCAGGGCAACCAGGCGGCCGAACGGGCGGCGGGCGCAATGGAAACGGTTACAGACGGCATCAAACAAATCGCGGATTTTTCCAGGGGCTTAAAAAACATGGTAGAAGAGCAGGCCAATGCGATGCGGCATGCGGAACAAGGAATCAACAAAATTTCAGAAGTAGTTCAAAGCAACGCCGCGACCGCGCAGGAAGCGGCGGCAACGAGCCAGGAATTATCTTCCCAGTCGATTGTGCTGGATGATTTGATTGGACAGTTTGTATTAAAAACAAGTTAAGGAGGAAATCCCGGCAATCGGCGGATCGCATGGTGCAGGGAAATACAAGATGGAACAAAGAAGCGAAGAAGCGGTAAAACGGAAGAAATGCGGTTATAACTGCGCACAGGCGGTAGCCTGCACTTTCTGCGATTACGCAGGGATCGACGAAGATACGATGCGCAAGATTACACAGGCTTTCGGGGTCGGTATGGGTACGCTGGAGGGAAACTGCGGCGCGATTACCGGAGCGGGGATTGTGCTCGGTCTGGCGAATAAAGAGCAGCGAAAGACTGTGTGGGATATCCGTGCGGTTATGACCGCATTCAAGCAGCGGAATGGATCCGTTACCTGTAAGGAGTTAAAAGGGGTCCATTCGGGGGTCGTGCTGCGGGAATGTGATGATTGTGTGCGGGATGCCGTGGAATTTCTGGAAAAGCAGTTGGATCCGGACAGCGAATAAATGCAGGCGCGGGCGTCGTTAGATGCTGCGTGTTAGAAGATCGCTGCTTTTTAAAAATTCTTCAATCGTAAAAAAGCCTAACCGGTGGATCAGGTCAATCACATATGGATTTTCAGCGGGCGTCTGATAGGGCGAGGCCGCGGCGTAGTCGTTTACCATGCTGGCGGCTTCCTGTGCTGGTATGATGCGTTTTGGCCCGCCCACGCAGCCGCCTTCACAGGCCATTCCCTCAAAAAAGTTGCCTGAGGCCTTGCCGTCCAGGATTTGTTCGAGCAGCTTTTTGCAGGCGGCTACGCCGTTTGCGTATACAGGTTCCAGACGGCAGTCCGGAAGAATAGTTTTTACGCATTCGGATACAGCTTTGCTTACGCCGCCTGTCCTTGCGTACAGCCGTCCCGCGCCCGCGGAATGCTCTTTTACTTCTTCTTTCATGCTGGAAAAATCAACCTGGAATATATCAAACATATACTGCAGTTCCTCAAAGGTCAGCACACAGTCGATCGCGTCTTTTAAATCCGGCTCTTTTGCTTCCGCTTTTTTCGCAAGGCACGGGCCGATAAAAATTGTCCTACAGCCCCGGTGAAGCTGTTTTGCAATGCGTCCGCTGGCGATCATAGGGGAGACGGAGGCCGGCAGATGACCTACGATTTTGCGGAAGTCTTTGCGGATTAACTTAATCCAGACCGGGCAGCAGCAGCTTGTAAGCTGAAAGCCGCCCGGTTGTTGTATGTTATGGCCAAATTCCAGTGCTTCTTTTAAGGTCAGGATATCAGCCGCGGCAGCAGCTTCAATCATCCCGGCAAACCCAATGCTTTTTAGGGCGGTCCGGATGCGCGGCGGTGTGGCGTCTTCGCCGAACTGGCCGATAAAAGCCGGGGCCATAATGGCAAAAACGGGCGCGTCGTCTTTGAGCAGTTCGAGTGCCCGTATGGAATCGTGGCTAAACGTCAGGTTTTCATTTTGGCACGCTTCGATGCATTTGGCGCAGCCGGTACAGTTTTCCGGATGGAACACAGCCTTGCCGTCAATGATTTCCAATGCGGAAAAGGTACAGGCCGATACACAGTTTCCCTCGCTGCAGGTACAGTCGGACAGCTTCCAGACCAGCGGGTGCTGGTCGGGGTGCAGCAGGCAGTCCAGTTGGTGTTTTTCCCGGTCCGTCAGGTTTTCCGGGAGTGGTGTGTTGTCTTTTTTTGCCTTTAAAGCGGCGCGGTGCAGTTCCTGAAAAGTCATAGTTGGTTCGCTCCTTTATTTATTTTAGGGTTACTAAGCGGCTGCTGCCGTTTCTATTCCGGTTTTTCATAGTTTGTGCAAAATGGCATGTTTTATGCATTCCCGTTTCATGGAGGGAAATTTTGGCCGCGGGGACGCCGCCATATTACTACGAAATTCGTTACAGTTCAGCCTTTGGCTTCACTGTAACTGAAATTCTCTTTCGAGTGCAAAATAACCCTTGTTACGCCAGTCTTTTTTTGTTATAATGAAAAAGCGGCTAAATTGAGATATGAAAAAAACAATAGATTAATTTTGGAGGTGCGAAAATGAAACGTAATGTTATCGTCGGCCAGTCGGGCGGACCTACAGCGGCAATTAATTCCAGTCTGGCAGGTGTATACCGGACGGCAAAAGACCGTGGTGCAAATAAGGTGTATGGTATGCTGCATGGAGTACAAGGGCTGCTTCAGGAGCGTTATGTAGACTTGTCGGAACATATTACCAATGAACTGGATGCGGAGCTTTTAAAACGTACACCGGCTGCCTATCTTGGTTCCTGCCGGTACAAGCTGCCGGAAATCCATGAGGATATGGCGGTATATGAGAAAATTTTTGAGATTTTAAATAAGCTGGATATTGAAGCGTTTATTTATATCGGCGGAAACGATTCGATGGATACGATTAAAAAACTGTCGGATTATGCGATTATTACAGGAGAATCCATCCGCTTTATCGGATGCCCGAAAACCATTGACAACGATTTGGCGCTGACAGACCATACGCCGGGATACGGAAGCGCCGCGAAATATATTGGTACATCGATCAAAGAGATTATCTGCGACAGCTTCTGCCTGGAATATGATAAAGGGCTGGTAACCATTATTGAAATTATGGGGCGTAATGCCGGATGGCTGACTGGTTCTGCAGCGCTTGCAAAAGGAGAGGACTGTTCCGGGGTAGATTTGATTTACCTGCCGGAGCTGCCGTTTGACTTAGAACAGTTTACCGTTCGGATCCGGGATTTGCTGAACAAAAAATCTTCGGTGGTCGTTGCTGTTTCCGAAGGGATCTGCCTGCCGGACGGCAGATACGTCTGCGAACTTGGAACAAGCGTGGATTTTGTGGATGCATTCGGCCACAAGCAGCTTTCCGGTACGGCCGCGTATTTGGCAAACTATGTGGCAGGCGAGATTGGATGCAAGACACGTGCCATTGAGTTAAGTACTTTGCAGCGTTCCGCGTCTCATTCCGCTTCCCGCGTAGATATTTTGGAAGCTTACCAGGTAGGCGGCGCGGCTGTTAAGGCGGCGGACGAGGGCGATACCGGCAAGATGGTGGTTATTGAGCGTATTTCCGACGATCCTTACCAGAGCACGACCGCTGTAAAGGATGTGCATAAGATCGCGAATGACGAAAAGCTGGTGCCAAAGGAATGGGTAACGGAAGACGGTACTTATGTAACGGATGATTTTGTGACGTATGTAAAACCGTTGATCCAGGGCGATGTTTCCCCGGTTATGGTGGACGGGATTCCGCGTCATTTGTTTAAACCTGGATTCCAGGAAAAATTATAAGAGCAGAAAAAGCGGTAAAAAAATGCCGGCAGGTTTGATTTGGCCTGCCGGCATTTTCTGCTGTTGTACCAAAACGGATGTTTGGCATGCTGCCGCGGGTTTTCGGACGACGACGTTCTGTGTTAGAATGCCGCGTCTGCTTTGCGTCCAAAATCTACCGGCTCATAGTCCTGAAGCTTTGCCAGCAGTCCCTTTTGCGCCAGTGCTTCCTGAATGGCGTCTAGCGACGGTTCATCTTCCGCCAGTATCGTGTGATAATGGTAACCGGAAGTCACGTTTTTGAGCAGGCTGGATTTGCCGGAGCAGATGCCGTCTATAAAGTTTCGGATATCCTTGCGGGAGCGGATATTTAAATCGGCGCGTACCACACCGTATATTTTATGGTAAATGAAAATATCCCGGACCTGCCCGCCCAGGTCTACGATCAGGGTCAGTTCCTCCTCTGTTTGCGCGTCCGAATGGCGGACTTTTAGAATGCGGCTGGCGGTTTTGCCTTTGGCAAGGATCAGGTAACCGCGGCTGGCTGAAAAAATTTCCGTTCCGTTGGCGCGCAGCAGGGCGATATCCTGTACGATGACCTGTCTGCTCACATTTAGCTGTGTGGCGAGTGCGGAACCGCTGACCGGGCGGTCACTGGCGGTTAAGATCGCAAGCAGACGGTTTCTTCGTTCTTCTCCATTCATAAATTGCATGCTCCTTTCCGGATCCTATACAGCGTGCAGGTTTTTCAGTGACAAGTCCAAAATAGGGGCGGAATGGGTCAATGCCCCGCTTGAGATATAATCAACACCCAGGTCCGTCAGCTCCCCAATCGTTTCTTTCGTGACGTTTCCGGATATTTCTACTTCCGCCCTGCCGTCGATCATGGCAATCGCTTCTTTCATTTGTCCATGCGTCATATTATCCAGCATAATAATGTCCGCACCCGCGGCAACGGCTTCCTTGGCCATGGCGAGTGTTTCTACTTCGATTTCGATTTTCCGCACGAATGGAGCATATTCCTTTGCCATCCGGACGGCATTGGCAACACCGCCTGCTGCCGCGATATGGTTGTCTTTTAATAAGACGCCGTCGGAAAGGTTGTAGCGGTGATTGTGCCCGCCTCCGGTGCAGACGGCGTATTTTTCAAAAATACGGTTGTTTGGAGTGGTTTTGCGGGTGTCCAGCAGCCGGATTCCCGTGCCGTCCAAAAGCTTTGAAACGTTGCGGGTATAGGTCGCGATTCCGCTCATACGCTGAAGGTAATTCAGTGCCGTGCGTTCTCCGCTTAACAGAACGCGGATATCTCCATGCAGTCTGGCAGCGGTCTGCCCGCTGCATACAGGGTCGCCGTCGGATACAAATAGTTCCGTTTCGGTGCGTGCGTCCAGCAGTTCAAATACACGCGCAAATACCTGCAGGCCGCAAATAATGCCGTCCTGTTTACAGATCAGTTCGACCTCTCCTTGCACAGGGCCAGGCAGGATACAGTTTGTGGATACGTCCTCGCTTGTGATATCTTCTCTAAGGGCGCTTAAAATAAGGGGGTCTGCATTTAGCTGCAGCGTTACTTCATCAAACATATCAGCAATAAATCCTTTCTCGTGTTTTCGTTTTTTCAGCAATCGCATCCCGTACGCTGCGGTGGTATGTTTCTGCAAGCGCCTGCGTATTTTCATAGGCGGCCAGGCTTTCGGGCTGCGGGGCCAAACGGTCCGCGGCAAGTAAGGACGGATCCTTGTTTAGGACGGATGCGATATCCGCGGCGGCACGCCCTGCAAATACCAGGCTTTCCAACAGGGAATTGCTGGCAAGGCGGTTTCTTCCGTGTACGCCGTTGCAGGCCGTTTCTCCAACGGCATACAGTTGTTCCATAGACGTGCGGCTGTTGTGGTCGGTCTGGATGCCGCCCATAAAATAATGCTGCGCGGGGACAACCGGAATGCATTCTTTGGTAACATCATATCCCATTGCGCTGCAATGTGCAACAATATTTGGAAAATGCCGCTTCAGCTCTTGGGAAGGAATGCCCCGCAGGTCTTCCCATACAAATGGGGTCTGGTCTTTTTCCATCTGTGCCAGGATGGCATCCGTTAGCTGGTCGCGCGGCAGCAGTTCATTGACGAAGCGCTGCATATGCCGGTCATACAGCTTTGCCCCTTCCCCGCGGACAGATTCGGAAATAAGGAAGCTGCGGTCTTTTGCATCAGGGGAATAAAGGGTCGTTGGGTGAATCTGTACGTAATGGATATCTCTAAGCGCAATCTGGTGCTTGATCGCAATGGCAATCGCGTCGCCTGTCAGATGCCGGAAATTTGTGGAATGGGCATACAGCCCGCCAATGCCTCCGGTGGCAAGGATCGTAACGGCGGACATCATTGCTTCGGGCGGCTTTGCGTTCGTTTGGACAACAGCGCCTAAGCATGTCTGGTTTTGGCAGATTACGTCCAGCATGGCAGTATGTTCTAACAGGGTGACATTGGGAAGCCGCTGTACGCAGGCAAGCAGCTTTTGCGTAATTTCCTTTCCCGTGATATCCGCATGAAACAGAATGCGGTTTTTGGAATGGGCGCCCTCCCTGGTAAAGGCAAAGCTTCCGTCCGCTTCTTTTTGGAATTGGACGCCGCAGCTTATAAGGTTATGGATGACGGACTGGGAGGAGCGAATCATAAGATCGACGCTGGTCTGGTCATTTTCATAATGCCCCGCCCGCATAGTATCCGCAAAATAGCTTTCATAATCCGTTTCGTCCCGCAGCATGCAGATACCGCCCTGTGCCAGGAAAGAATCACTGCTTTCAAGGTCAGATTTTGTAATGATTGTGATCCGCAGTCCGCGTGGAAGCATAAGGGCGCAGTACAGGCCGCTGCAGCCGCTTCCGACGATTAAAATATCGGTTTTCATAGGCGTGGTTCCTTCTTTAAAAAAGATAAATGCGTGTTTTTGACTGTATACGGCTTGTATTATAACACAGTCTCCCCTAACTGACAAGACACATGACATATTAGATTGGTTTACATATATATTGACAGAATGCGCCTATGTTTTATATAATAAACAGGATTCAAAGCTTGTGATCAAACGGGTAAGAAACGGAAAGGAAAAAGATGTATACGACAAAAACACTGCAGGAAGAAATATTAAAACAGAAAAAGGAGCAAGACCTGTGTATTTTGGCCCATGCGTACCAGAGCCAGGATATATGGGAAATTGCGGATTATGTAGGGGATTCTTATGGTCTAAGCCGAAAGGCCGCACAAGCCAGCCAGAAAACGATCCTGATGTGCGGGGTGCGTTTTATGGCGGAAACCGTCAAGATTCTGTCTCCGGATAAGCGGGTGATCCTGTCTCATCCGCAGGCGGGCTGTCCGATGGCGGAACAGATGAGCGTACAGGAAGTAATGGAATTAAAGAAAACGTATCCGGGGTATGCGCTCGCTGCTTATGTGAATACAACGGCAGAGCTGAAGACGGTTTGTGATATCTGCGTAACTTCGTCTTGCGCGGTGGATGTGATCCGGCATATGGAAAACCAAAATATTTTATTTATCCCGGACTGCAACCTTGGCGCTTGGACAGCCAGCCAGGTTCCGGAAAAAAATATTACGCTCGTTTCAGGCGGGTGCCCGGTCCATGCGGGCATTACCGTACAGGATGTTCAGGCGATGCGTGCCGCTTATCCAGAAGCGCTTGTTTTAGTGCATCCGGAATGTGTGCCGCAGGTCACAAGTCTGGCTGATTTTGTAGGAAGCACGACAGAGATTATGGATTATGCGAAACAAAGCAGTGCTGCTGCTTTTCTAATCGGTACAGAAAACAGTATCGTACAGCATTTGCAGTTTGCCTGCCAGGATAAGCGGTTTTATGCGCTGTCAAAAAACTGCGTATGCCATGATATGAAGCTGACGACGCTGATGGATGTATACCGCTGTGTCTGTGGCAGCGGCGGAGAGGAAATCGTGCTGTCAAAAGAGGTCCGCCAAAAAGCCAGGCAGTGCTTGGATGCTATGCTGGAGCTGTCACAGTGAGGATAAGGCGTTATATTTTGGCTGCGGGGACGCATGGAGAGACGGTTTGCCCGGCTTTCCGGCGGCCCTCCAGAATGCTAAGAATCCCTAAGTATTCTGCAATTTACGGATCGGCCTGCCCCGGTCGCGGCGCCTAATTCGCCCTGGCTGACGCCAGCAGCTAAAGGCGCCGCTTGGCTTCGCCCCTTAGGTAAGCGGGCAGAATACTAAGGGCTTCTAACCATTCTTCCAAAGCCGCTGGAAAGCCGGGCAAACCGTCTCTCCATGCTAATCTTTGCAGGCTTTACAGCGGGTATCCTATACGTAATCGCAGTACATAAAATTCGTGAAATCTAGTACATTGGTCATTAAATATCTCATAAATTCACGACGGATATTTTTCGGGAGTGCATGGCAAAAACCGGAGGTGTACCGGGGGTCATCCCGGATTTTTGCTATGTGCTATTGGAAAAATAGACAAGTGAAACTATGAGATATTTAGGAACCGATGTGCTAGAGAAAACCAGCCAGACCTGCGTCCCTCATCCGGCGTCCCCGCAGCCAAAATGTAACGCCTTATCGGAACTGTTACATTATGGCAGCGGGAATATCTGTAAGAATATAATATTATACGTGACATACCTCCCAAAATATGGTAAAATATGGGGAAAGCGGCAGTAGTCATTTGCAGGCTGTCAAATTCATCAAATATGGAGGTACAAATTATGCCGATTAATTTATCAAAAGGACAAAAAGTCGATTTAACAAAAGGAAATCCCAGTTTAAAGAAAATTATGGTTGGCTTGGGATGGGATGTAAACGCATTTGATTCCGGTGCTGATTTTGACCTGGATGCCGCGGCATTTATGGTAGGTGCAAATGGCAGATGCCCGACAGAAAAAGAGTTTGTTTTTTACGGAAACCTGGAACACGCAAGCGGTGCGATCAAGCATATGGGGGATAACCTGACGGGTTCCGGCGACGGCGACGACGAGCAGATTATGGTTGATCTGGATAAGGTTCCGGCAAATGTGGAAAAAGTGGCTTTTACGGTTACGATTTATGAAGCGGAGACAAGGAGGCAGAACTTTGGACAAGTATCCAATGCGTTTATCCGGATTGTGGATGAAACGACAGGCATGGAGCTGATCCGCTATGACCTCGGAGAAGATTTTTCGATCGAAACGGCCGTCGTGGTCGGTGAATTATACCGGCATAATGGAGAATGGAAATTTAATGCGATCGGCAGCGGTTTCCAGGGCGGCCTTGCGGCTTTGTGCGGCCATTACGGCATTGAGGTTGCATAGGCTGCATGCAAAGGCTGATGCATAGAAGCTGTATGATCTGCAGAAAATGGTAGATAGAAGCTGTATGACCCGCATAATCTGGTGTATAGAAATAAGGCAGAAGAACAGGAGGAATGAAAATGCCGGTTAGTTTACAAAAAGGGCAGAAAGTAAGTCTGACGAAAGGGAATCCGGGCCTTGCAAAGGTAGTGGTCGGCCTTGGATGGGATGTGAATCAGTTTGATACGGGCGGGGACTTTGATCTGGATGCCGCTGCGTTTCTCGTAGCGGATACCGGAAAGGTAACCCGTTCGGAGGATTTTGTATTTTTTGGCAATCTGACGCATCCGTCCGGCTGTATTCAGCATATGGGCGACAATTTGACAGGTGCCGGGGATGGTGACGACGAACAGATTAAGGTAGATCTGTCCAAAGTACCGGATACGATTTCCAAAATCGAATTTACCGTAACGATTTACGAAGCGGAAAACAGGCACCAGAATTTCGGACAGGTAAATAACGCGTTTATCCGCATTTACAATGAGGATACCGGGGAAGAAATGCTGCGGTATGACCTGGGTGAGGATTTTTCCATTGAAACGGCCGCGATTTTTGGAGAAGTATACAAAAATGGCAGCGAATGGAAATTTAATGCGATTGGAAGCGGCTATCAGGGAGGACTGGCCGCGCTTTGCGCAAATTTTGGCGTAGATGTCAAATAAGGAGGGAAAAGGAATGTCAATCAGTTTGCAGAAAGGCCAAAAAGTAAGTTTATCAAAAGAAAATGCCGGGCTGTCCCAGGTGCTTGTCGGTTTGGGATGGGACGAAGCCCAGCCAAAAGGCGGTTTTTTTGCACCAAAACCAAAGCCAATTGACTGCGACGCATCGGCGCTGCTTTTAAGAAACGGAAAGCTGCGGGACAAAGCCGACCTGATTTATTTTGGAAATCTAAGCCATATGTCCGGTACGGTCCAGCATATGGGGGATAACTTAACCGGGGCAGGGGAAGGCGACGACGAGCAGATTTTGGTAGACTTAGCCAGGATGCCGGAGGAATATGACCGGATTGTGATTGTGGTAAATATCTACCAGGCGCTAAAGCGCAAGCAGCATTTCGGCATGATCCAAAACGCGTTTATCCGTTTGGTTGATGCAAAAAATAACAGGGAAATGTGTAAGTACAACCTTACCGAAAATTATTCGGGGATGACCGCCATGATTTTCGGCGAGATATACCGTCATAACGGGGAATGGAAGTTCAGCGCGATCGGTCAGGGCACCAACGATCCGGGCCTTGGCGAACTTGCGAACCGTTATGTATAAATAAAAGTTTTTTGGGAAAAATAATTCTTGTGTATCGGAAAGAACTGTCTGCAGCCGGCTGCGGACAGTTCCTAAGGCGGCAGGCTGTTCAGGATACAGCCTGCTGCCTTGTCAAAAACGCGGGAATAAAAATTTGGAGGACAGATTACTTATGAAATATAATGGGCTGACAGACAAAGAGGTGGAGGCCTCCAGACAGCAGTACGGTTCGAACGAAATACCGGATTCTGAGCCGACGACGTTTTGGGACGAATTTAAGGAAACATTTTCCGATCCGATGATAAAAATACTGCTTGCGATTGCGGCGTTGATGATCGGTATGTTTTGCTTTGGGTATGCGGAAATCTACGAACCGCTCGGTACGATTGTGGCTGTAATGATTGTGGCGTTTGTTTCGGCAAAGACCGGTGTGGCGAGCGATACAAAGTACAGGGAATTAAAGGACAGTACGAAAAAGGACACGTGTAAAGTATATCGAAACGGCGTGGTAACCGTGATTGATGTGGACGATGTCGTAACGGGGGATAAAGTGCTGCTTCAGTCTGGAAACAAAATTCCGGCGGATGGCATACTGGTATCCGGATCCCTGCGAGTCGATAATTCGGCTTTAAACGGCGAGGCGGAAGAATGCAAAAAGACGGCTGCGCAGGAAGACTTCCCGCTGCCGGAGGATATTACCGGCGATACCTTTGTAGACGCGCATTCTTTGTTTCGCGGAGCGGTCGTATTTGACGGGGAAGGAATCCTGGATGTGCGCAAAGTCGGTTTAAAGACGATGATGGGCAAAATGGCGGAAGAAATGCAGGAACAGGAACCGGATTCCCCATTAAAAGTCAAACTGGCAAAACTCGCAAAGCAGATTTCCACGTTTGGCTATATCGGCGCGATTGCGATTTCCGTTTTGTATTTCGCGTATTTTATTTATTCCGCCGGCGGCGTGTCCGATTATTTTGCACTAGGTGCACAGCAGATTATACAAGATGTGATCCGGGCGGTTTCGCTCGCGGTTGTTATTGTAGTCTGCGCGGTACCGGAAGGCCTGCCGCTTATGATCTCGCTTGTCCTGATGCAGAATACGAGCAAGATGCTGGATCATAACGTACTTGTCAGAAAAGCGGAGGGTATTGAAACGGCTGGTTCTTTAAATATCCTGTTTAGTGATAAAACGGGTACGATTACAAAAGGCATGCTGGAAGTGGTGGATTTTTTTACGGCCGACGGCAATTCCATCCCGATCCCGGAGCTTGGCAGCCATGGCAATATAAAAGAACTGCTGCATTTAGCCATCGGAAAAAACACGCAGTCCCTATTCGATGCTTCGCACAAGGTAATCGGCGGCAATGCGACAGACCAGGCATTGATGAAGTTTATCGGCGAGGAAGCCTTTCTTAGCGTCAATGCGAATCCGGCGTATCAAGTGACTGCCAGCCAGGGTTTTAACTCCGCCAATAAGTTCAGCCAGGCCAGAATCGATCAGGCCGGAAAGACGTTTTATAAAGGGGCGCCGGAAAAGCTGCTCGCGGGCGCCGTTAAATATTTAGACGCGCACGGCAATGTAAAAGACATCGACCAGGATGCTTTAAATGCAAAAATCGACGCGCTTGCTTCCAAGGCGATGCGGGTACTTGCGTTTGGCTATTCCGAACAGCCGCTTGTGGAGAATACGATCCATGACGATATTGTAATTATCGGATTGGTCGGCATTCGCGACGATGTCAGGCCGGAGGCGAGGGAAGCAATTGGGGAAGTACAGGCTGCGGGCATCCAGGTCGTAATGATTACCGGCGACCGTTTGGAAACGGCTATAGCGATTGCAAAAGATTCCGGATTGATAAAATCGGACGCGGACCGGGCTATTTCGTCCGCACAGTTAAATGAGATGTCGGATGACGAGGTAAAAAAGATCATTCCGCATATCCGTGTCATAGCGCGCGCGCTGCCAACCGACAAATCGCGTATGGTGCGCCTGTGTCAGGAAATGAACCTGGTAGTCGGCATGACGGGCGACGGTGTCAACGATTCCCCGGCATTAAAGCGCGCGGACGTTGGATTTGCGATGGGCAGCGGTACAGAAGCGGCAAAAGAAGCCGGCAAAATCGTTATTTTGGATGATAATTTCAAATCCATAAAGGATGCGATCTGGTATGGCCGCACCATTTACCATAATATACTCAAATTCTGTAAATTCCAGCTAGTGATCAACGTAGCGGCTGTGATTGTCAGCGCGATCGCGCCGTTTTTCGGAGTGGAGGAACCGTTGAAAGTCACGCATCTGTTGTTTGTAAACCTTGTCATGGACAGTCTCGGAGCGATTATGCTTGGAAACGAGCCTGCTTTAAAGAAATATATGACAGAAAAGCCGCGCCGCAGGGACGAGAGCATTGTCAGCAAAAAAATGATGACGCAGATTGTCATTATGGGTGCATGGCTGACCCTGATTAGTTTTGTTTATTTGAAGCATCCGTTCTTTATCGGGCTGTTTGCGGATGAAACACAGCATTTGACCGGATATTTTGTGCTGTTTATTGTCAGCGCGCTGTTTAACGGGTTTAATGTCCGGGATGATTCGTATGCCATTTTTAAGGGATTGGATGAAAATACCGGATTTTTGAAAGTATTTTTTGCGATTATTCTAGTGCAGGCATTGATTGTAAACGCGGCGCTGATTCCGTTCCCTGTATTTACCTGGATCGGGAATATGTTTAGCTGTGAACCGTTTGGTATTCAAGGATGGATTGCGGCAGTGATTCTTGCGGTTACGATGATTCCGGTAGATCTCGTACGCAAAGCGGTTACAAAAGATTCCTAAAAGATTCCTAATAAAATGCAAAATCTCTGTTCGAATGGTCCTGCACCCCAGGTGCAGGGGTGTCTGAACAGGGATTTTTATTTGCTACGAAAGGAAAAATTAAAATCCTGTCCCATATAACGAGATGGCGACGGCAAGATTTTCAAAAAAACAGCCAGCGCTAAAAAATGACAGTTGCCGTCAAGTGGATGGTATGTTATCATACAGATGGGTAATATGGATTTCTAAAATAAACGGTCCCGGCTTGGCAGGAGCGCGCGGGCTTTACAGAAAGAGGGGGATTATGTGACAGAAAAAGATTTATTAGAGGCTTTGTACCAGGGTATGAAAGATTTGAAAAGCGATATGCAGGATATGAAAGATGATATCCAGGGCATAAAAACGGAAATGCAGGATATGAAAGATGATATCCAGGGCATAAAAACGGAAATGCAGGATATGCATCAAAAGGTAACTTCTATAGAATTGAACCTTGAAAATGAAACAAATCGTAATATCCAGCTTTTGGCAGAAAATCATATAGATCTTGTGAATAAGTTAAATCAGGCAATCCATGTACAGGATAAATCTCTTTTATATGAGGTACAGGTTTCCGGATTGAAAATGAAAATAGAAAATCTGGAACGGGAAGTAGCTGCGCTGAAAGAAAAAATCGCATAAATCAAACAAACGGGGGTACGTCTGTTAGGATACAGGAGTGTCCCCACTTTTATTGCCAGCGGCCTGCCCAGTCGCGGCGTCTAGTAAACCGTAAAATAAATAATTGGTCATCTTGCTTATCTAAATCTCCGAGAGCACATGTCAAAAATCCTCAATGTACCCCGGTACACCTCCGGTTTTTGACATGCACTCTCGAAGATTTATTGGGCGCAATATAACCAGTTATTTATTTTACGGTTTACTATATAAACGGCGTAAAATTTCAGCACAATATCATTTGTTTCTGGCCCGCCGTTTATCGGGTTTATTGTGCAATATTCAATCACCGAATATATAGTTTGCCCTGGCTAATGCTAATCGCTAAAGTCGCCAGATGGATAGCTGACCAGTTGTAAAGCCTGCTAAGGTTAGCTGGAAGAGACGGTTTGCCCGGCTTGCTGGCGGCTTTGGAAGAATGGTTAG
>CAJUIH010000015.1 GCA_910586045.1 uncultured Eubacterium sp. | reverse complement strand
ACTGTCTGTTTCCCGTCTTCTGCTTTTACATATACCTGATCTACCAGACAGATTTCTTTTAATTCCTTGTTTACGCGTCCCTCAATCATACCGTTAATTACTTTTTCCGGTTTCTGTGACTCTTTCGGGTCATTCATAATCTGCGCACGCAGAATCTCTTTTTCATGTGCAATATAATCGGCACTGATTTCGTCTCTGCTGATGTATTTTGGATTCAATGCGGCAATCTGCATACACAAGTTGCGTGCTGCTTCCTTTACAGCCTCATTTACAACCGCTGTTTCTGCTACCGCAACCACTCCGATGCGTCCGCCGCCATGGATATAGTCTACGACACAGCCGTTGTCCGCTTCTACCTTTTCAAATCTGCGGATCTTCAGATTTTCCCCGATGACCGCAACCTGTTCTACAAGGGAATCTTTCACTGTCTTGCTCGTGTCTTCCAGCCATGCTTCTTCCATAAATGCGTCGATATCCGCTGCATTCGATGATAGCGCCTGTTTTGCTACTTTTTCCACATAAGCCTGGAATTTTTCATTTTTTGCGACAAAGTCTGTTTCGGAATTGACTTCTACAATCGCTGCTTTTTTGTCGTCTTCCACTACTACTTTTACGATGCCTTCCGCTGCGATCCTGGCTGCTTTCTTTTCTGCCTTTGCCTGTCCATTTTTCCTTAAAAATTCTACGGCAGCATCCATATCGCCGTCTGTTTCGCCCAATGCTTTCTTACAATCCATCATGCCTGCGCCTGTCATTTCACGCAGTTGCTTTACCATTGCTGCTGTAATAGCCATTTTATTTTCCTCCAACTGGTTTCCGTATTCATTTTTGATCTGGATCTATTTTTAACTTCGCTATTCCCAATTTAGGCTTCTGCTGCCTCTTCTCCTGCTTCTGCCGCCATTGCTTCCATTTCTACTTCTTCCGCTTCCCCCTGCTTTGCTTCGATTACGGCGTCTGCCATTTTAGAAACGATCAGCTTCACTGCGCGAATCGCGTCATCGTTGCCTGGGATTACAAAATCCAGTTCTTCCGGATCACAGTTTGTATCCGCGATACCGATTAACGGAATGCCTAATGTATGGGCTTCCTGTACACAGATTCTTTCTTTTTTCGGGTCTACAATAAAAATAGCGTCCGGAATCCGCTTCATTTCTTTGATACCGCCCAAATTCTTTTCTAATTTTTCCTGCAGCCGTTTTAATGCCAGCACTTCTTTCTTTGGAAGTACGTCAAACGTGCCGTCTTCTTCCATTTTTTCAATATTCTTTAATTTCCCGATCCTGCTTTGGATGGTTTTAAAGTTCGTCAGCATACCGCCGAGCCATCTTTCATTTACATAGTACATACCGCAGCGCTCTGCTTCTGCCCGGATTGCATCCTGCGCCTGTTTCTTTGTGCCGACAAACAGAATTGTTCCTCCATTTGCCACAATATCCGCAACCGCATTATAGGCTTCATCTACTTTTCCTACCGATTTCTGCAGGTCAATGATATAGATGCCGTTACGCTCTGTATAAATATAAGGAGCCATTTTCGGATTCCATCTTCTTGTCTGATGTCCGAAATGAACACCGGCTTCCAGTAACTGCTTCATTGAAATAACACTCATTTTTTTCTCCTCCATTTGGTTTTATGCTTCCATATGCTTCCAAATGCAGCGCGACCTGACGGCACCTGCGCTGCTCCACATATGTGATTTTTTTGACTGATACAGTATAGCACAGGTTTTGCGGGCGTGCAAGCATTTTCTGGTAATGACGTACGAAACCATCATTGCATTTTTTCACCTGGACGTTAAAATGTCCGCAATCTGGCGAAATGTCATCCCTTTTTCCAGCTCATACGTACCTGGCTGCAACTGGTTGTCGTAGCCGTTGTCACCTAAAAACGTATTAAAATCAGCCTGGTCTTCTACCAGACCGGCTGCCTTTACCTTACTGGATACAATTCGGGATACATCTCCGGCTTCAATTGTAATTTTGACTTTACCGTCTTTTGACTGCGTATCACGGTCCTTTTGGGAACCGTTATCATTTTTAGCTGAACCGCTGCCTTTGCTGCTGTCGTTCTGACTGTTTGGATTCTCTGTTTTGCTGGTGTCCTCTTTCTGGTCTTTTTGACCTTCTTGGTCTTTTTGTTCCTTTTGGCCTTTTTGATCTTTCTGTTGACTATCGTTTCCCGTTTCCCTGTCAACATCTGTCTGGGCTGTATTTTGATCCGAAGTATTTTCTTCTTCCTTTGAATCCTGCCTGGAATCATCCGGTGCCGCATCCGGATCCGACTCAGATGGCGGTTCCTGGTCTGTCCCTGTTTCCAAATCTGCCTGGGACGCCCCCTGAGACGACATATCCGCCAGGGTTTCCGGGGAATCCCCTTTGTTTTGCATGACCATCCCAAGCTCCGTAGCCCGCCGCATGATTTCGGCATCTGTCATCGTATCCTGAAATAAAAATGCGATCGTAAGTATAATGGTTGCGGTTATGATCCCAAATCCTGCCCCACGCAAATAATATTTAAACTTCACGTTAAGCGTCTCCTTTATATAATCCAAGAATGAGCCGGACTTCTCCTACGCCCATCCCGAGCTTTTTCGCAATCGCCACAGAATCCTTTCCGTCTTCGTACAAACGGATGATTTCCCTGCGAACATTGTTTTCTTCTTCTGTTTCTTCCCGTCCCTGGCTGGCAGCACCCTGCGGCGCAAAAAATTCGGATGGTTCCTGGGCAGCCTTTTCCTCGAGGGGTACAGCTTCCTGCTCCTGCGGGTCATAGACATAAATCGGTTCGATCACATTCGGCGTATTCTGGCGACGGATGACCGGCGGCGGGGTCTGTAACTGGGTCAGATACTGGCTGGCCAGTTCCTCCCCCTGCGATTTAAAATCCTGAAGCTGCTGCGTCAACTCGGTCGAAAAATTGGTCAGTTCGGTATGCTTGTCATTTAACATGCTGTATAAGAACATAATTTCATTATGCGCCTTATTCATTTTTTCCAATACAGTATCGGAATACTCGCTGATCGCCATAATTTTCTCATTTGTCTGCTTTTCCAAAGACCGTTCTGTCTGTTCCTTGCTGGCATCAATCGTATCTTCCACCATATCAGTCACTTTCTGTTTGGACCTGTCCAATTCATGTTCCAGCATGACCCCCATCTCTTCTTTGCTCAATTCCGATATATTCCTAAGTTCCTCCGGGGACAGCTTCTCTGCCATCCAGAAACTGGCTAAAATAAAAAGCATACCTATAATCAGTAATATAATTTCAATTAGAGTCATTGATATACCCTTTCTATTCTTAAATATAGAAACAAAAATCGACATATGGTAAAACAAATGAAAGCGATCGTTTCAACCTTAATTTGATTCTGTCATAAATTCTTCATTTTCCATATTTTATTTTTTCATTTTCCAAACCCGGTCCGCAGAAACGATCCTGTTTCTTTCCGTAACGGGTATCTTTAAAATTACTAGATTTTAATATCAAATCCACTCGACATCGTTGTTTTTACCTTAACACTGCCGTCCGGAAGGTTATCTCGTTTTTCCCGCTTTTTCTTTTTCCTCCCGTCTTCGTATTCATTCGATCCTTTTTCCTTTGCGTCAAATTTTTTCTGGTCGTTATCCGAATTGCTTTTCTTTTGCACTTCCTGTGCCTGACTCTGCTCTTTTTGCTCTTCCTGGATCTGTATGTTTTGCTGCTCCACCGCCGGCTTTGTTTCTTCCTGATGCCTGATTGCACTTACATCCTGTGTATTCTGTATCATTCCATTTAAATGAACCGGACGTACTGTCATACAGCCACCCTCCCTTTCTGTTATTTTTTTACTAAGATATTCATGTAAGCTCCCATTGTCTTTTGCATCTTTGAAAGCGCCCGCGTATGCAGTTGTGAAATCCTGGATTCGGAAACTTCCAGTACCTTGCTGATCTCTTTTAACGTCAAGTCTTCATAATAATAAAGCAGTATGACTTTTTCTTCCTTTTCCGTTAACTGTCCCATCGCTTCCTGCAGCTTTTCTTTCAATTCCGTTTCCTGCACCCGCTCTTCCGGCTGGATAAAATGCGAATTATTCCTGGAATCCATAACAGGTTCGGTGCCTTGTTCGATAAACTCATTTAATGATACTACATTTGTGATTTTTAGCTGTGACTGCCACTCGAGCAGTTCTTCGTTTGACAGCCCCAGCTCTTTGGCTACTTCTTCATCCAAAGCCGTCTTGCCTGTCTGCATCTCCACCCTTTTGACTGCTTCCTCGATTTTCTTTTGTTTTTGGCGGACGGTACGCGGAATCCAGTCCATTTTGCGGATCTGGTCTAAAATCGCACCGCGGATCCTTAAACTTGCATAGGTTTCGAATTTGACCTCCTTATCCATATCAAATTTGTCTATTGCATCAATAAGCCCGAAAATACCGTAACTGACCAGGTCATCATACTCTACATTATATCCTAAATACATACTCAGCCTGCCTGCCACTACCTTTACGAGCGGTGCATATTCCAAAATGATCTGCTCCCGTATCTCCGGTGTCTGCTTGGCCTGATACATTTCCCAAAGCTGCTCTTTTGAAACTTTTTTCATGCCATAACCTCCAGGCTTTCTGACTTACTCTGTCTTGGCTGCTCCTGCACAGGCCAGCCATCTGCTCTTTTGTCCGGCCGATTCCTATTGTTCTTTTACGTCTTCTGCCTCGTCCTCATCTTCCAGAATCTCTCCGTCCACAAACCCAAGATCATCCGCCGTTACCTCTTCATCCAGTGTAGCAATGCTTCTGTCCAAAATGATTTTTATGATAAAACCCAGTACATAAAAACCGATTAACACCCCTAACAGCGCCCGGATTAAAAACGACAGGCTGTAATCATTGATATAGGATATGATACACACTGCAAATCCGGCAGTCAGCATTACGATAGCAGGAATCTGCTTTGTCTTCATAAAAAATCCCCCTGCATAAGCCCTCTTTTTCCATTCAAATTATTTTCAGTTTCTTGCCTACCGATTTTATGTAATATTCCCCCGTATCACAATGAAGCTCTACCGTACGGCCATAATTTAACCCCGTGTCTTCCGCAATCAGCCGGATCCCCAGCTCTTTTAATTTCTTTTTGGAAGCCATAGCGTTTTTCAGGCCGATATTGCCAATAATATCCGCGCCGGTGACTTCAAACATTTTTGCCCCGCCCGCGATCTTTGCTACCATACGCGAACGAACCGCGCCGGCACGCACCATCCGGTTTACCAGTTCCGTTATGCCGGTATCCGCAAACTTGGCAATATTCGAATTATTCCTGATTTTTGTGCTATCCGGAAGCATAATATGTGCCAGTCCGCCGATTTTGGTAACCGGGTCATAAATTGCAATCCCGATGCAGGAACCGAGGCCCAATGTTGTGATCGCATCCGGATTCTTGCAGATATTTAAATCCGCCATTCCTACTTTTATCATACGACTCATATGTTAAACTCCTGCTTTCCTGTCAAATGTCTGCTTTATCAGAGCATAATTCCCAATGCCTGTAAAATCTTATCATACGAATCCAGTTCTGGTAAAAGAATAAAGTATCCCTCCAACATTGTTTCTCCTTCAAACGCCGTCTCAATCAATAATGCATTGTCACCATATTGTCCAAATTGGATCGCAGGAATGCTTAAAATTGCCCCAGCCATATCAACCGAAATATAGGGGATGGATGGCGCAATTGTCAGGTTTGTCATCGTTGCGACCGCGGTAAGATAAGAACTGGCAATAATATTGCCGATTTCTTTCATCGCAGACAAATCCATTTCATCAAAAGGCTCGTCGTAATCCTGCGGACGTCCCAAAAGCCGGTTGACCAGATAATGCGCCGCATTCATTTTTAATAGAAACATCAGGCTGCCCTCGATGCCATTATGCACGCCAAGATAGATCCCTACTATTTCCTCTTCCTCCGAACCAATCGCGGTATTTAAATCCTGAACCGCGATTAATTTCACATTCGGCACCTGCATATTCAGTTTCAGGTTCAGCAGTGTCGCTACAGAAGTCGTTGCATTTCCAGCACCAATATTGCCAATCTCCCTCAACACGTCAAAATACATGCTGTTTATTTCGTCAAATGTAAATTTACCCATTTACTATCTCCCTGTCTACTGCCTTGCATGTGTTGATATATTACAAGATATAGTGAGACAAATTGTCCCACTATATCATCCATAACCTTTTATGCACTCTTATGCACCCTCATGCTCATCAATAATCGCATTGATATCAAACAAAGAAACAAGTTCTTCTCCGTTCTTGCCGATTCCGTTGATAAACATTTCCTTGGAATCCGATGCGTTGTGTGATACTTTCTCAATATCCGATGTACCAAGATTAATCACTTCCCTGACCTCGTCTACTACAATGCCCAAAGCATCTTTTTGGTCAATCTTTAGTATAATAATCCTGGATGCGCCTGTATATACGTCATCCGCAAGCCCCATTTTCCTGCGGATGCTCATAACCGGGATTACTTCGCCGCGCAGGTTGATGACTCCGAGAAAATAGAACTGTGAAGTCGGCACACGTGTAATTTTCTGCATACGCACAATATTATCGATATAGCTGATGTCGATGCCGTACTGCTCACTGCCGATCTTTACAACTATGTACTGTTTTTTTGGCTCTTCCACCACTTCCATATAATCCATCTTCGCACCCCCGTTACATTAATGTATTCACATCCAGGATCAGCGCTATCTCACCGTCGCCCAGAATAGTAGCCCCGCTTATGATCTTGCTGTTGCTGATAAATTTGCCGAGTGACTTAATTACGATTTCCTGCTGTCCAAGCAGCTTGTCCACGACCAGTCCCGCCTGCTTTTCTCCTTTGCTGACGATAACAACGGTCAGGCTCTCCGGCTCTTCTTCCGGTGCCTCAATGTCCAATACCTGATTTAAACGGATTAATGGAATGACGTTGCCGCGCAGGTTGATGACCTCTTCCGCCTGCACATATTTGATATCCGATATTCCTATGTCTTCGATCGTAATAATAGAAGCCAGGGCAATGGCAAACAGCTCATCGCGGATCTGCACAAGAAGCGCCTGGATAATCGCAAGCGTCAACGGCAGACGAACAATAAATTTAGACCCTTCGCCAAGCTTGCTCTTTACCTCAACATCTCCGCCGAGTGCTTCAATATTCGATTTTACAACGTCCAGCCCGACCCCTCTGCCGGATACATCCGTAATCTTTTTTGCCATCGAAAAACTTGGCATAAACAAAAAGTCTATAATCTCTTTCTGTGTCAGGTTTTCTGCCTGCTCCGGCGTTACCAGGCCGCGTTCGATCGCTTTTTGCTTTACCGTTTCCGTATCAATTCCGTTGCCGTCGTCCCCGACTTCGATAACGACATTATTGCCTTCCTGATACGCCTTTAAATTAATAGAACCTACTTCCGGCTTTCCGCGTTCTTTACGTACTTCCGTACTTTCCAATCCATGGTCCGCGGAATTACGGAGCAGATGCTGCAACGGATCACCAATCTGGTCGACAACGGTACGGTCCAGCTCGGTATCCTCACCCGTCATGTAAAGCTCCATTTTTTTATCCAGCTTACGGGACAAGTCACGGATCATACGCGGGAATTTTGCAACCACGCTTTCGATCGGCACCATCCTTGCTTTCATGACAGATTCATGAAGGCTGGTTGTAATACGCTCCAAATATTCGATCTGGTCACGGAATGTCTGGCTCTGCGTGCCGTCCACCGCCGTATCGCTTGTACTGATAGATACCAGGCTGTTCTTTGCGATAATTAACTCGCTGACCTGGTTCATCAGTGCGTCCAGCTTTTCAATATCGACACGCACCGTCCGGTTCGCTACCGGCTTATTGGCCGGCTTGCCTTTTGCAGCCCCGCCTGTCTTTGCTGATTCCGTTTTCGCAGATGCCGCTGAAGCCGCAGGTGCCGCAGGAACTGCCTTTTCTGCTGCGGGTGCCTGCTCCTGCGTGGTTTTCTTTTGCTGTGCTTCGATCAACTGCTCGTATTTGATCTGTTCGCCGACGACTTCCTCGATTTCAGATACCGCTTTTGAGTGTTCGATTAAATGGTCGATCTCCTCGCCGTCAGCGGCTGCGAAAAAGCTGAAATCCATATCAAATTTCTCGTCTTCAATATCCTGCACGCTTGGTTCGTACACAATAATATCGGCAAACTCCTCCACGGCTTTAAATACCAGGAATGCCCTGGCTGCCTTTAACAGGCAATCTTTTTGCACATAAACGGTAAAACCAAAAATTACCTTGCCGCTTTCTTCCGCTGTTTTAATCGTTTCCTTATCTTTGTCAGACAGCTTCAGGGTAAGGTATTTTTTCGCGAATCCTCCTTCGGCCTGCGCAGCGCCAGAAGACGCCGGTTCTTCCTGCGGGCTTTCCTGTTTTGCTTCTGCAACCGCCTCTTCTCCGTTTAAAATCCCATTGAGCGCGGCAATAATTCCTTCGTTGTCGTTGTCGCCTTCCTGCGAAGTTTCCTTTATAATATTCAGATAGCCTTCGATTGCATCCAGACACTGGAACAGAACATCAATAATATCACCAGTGACTTTTATCTTATCATTGCGCACTTCCTGAAATACATTTTCCATATCATGCGTCAAATGCTGCATGCGCTTAAAACCCATCGTACCCGCCATACCTTTTAACGAATGGGCTGCACGGAAAATTTCATTTATTACGTCATGGTCCTCCGGCTCGTTTTCCAAAGCCATAATATTATCGCTCAAGCTCTGGATATGTTCTGCTGTCTCATCAATAAAAATTTCCAGATACTGACTTACATCCATATTCTCTTACCCCTCTCCTACCTGATTAAGTATTCGTTTGGGAATATTCGCAAGCGGTACTACTTCATCTACCAGCCCTGCCTCTGCAACTGCTTTCGGCATGCCATATACCACACAGGTCGGTTCATCCTGCGCGATCACATAAATCGGCTTCACCCTGTTTAACTCCCGGATCCCTTCTGTGCCGTCCGCTCCCATGCCGGTCAATACCACGCAGATAATCTGGTCGTACGTCGAACGTTTCAACGATTTATACATCACGTTTGCGCACGGGCGCAGTCCGCCGATCGGCGGCGCATCCGATAAATGGATTTTATGTCCGACGCCTTTGACCGGAACGACTTCCAGATGATACCCGCCTGGCGCCACATACACACAGCCATTTTTCAGAATATCGTTATCCCGCGCCTCCCGGACTTCCACACGGCTTAACTCATTCAAACGTTCTGCCATAGACCTGGTAAAGCCTGACGGCATATGCTGCACGAGAAGCACCGGCGCATCCATATTTTTTTCCAACAGCGGGATCACACTCTGCAATGATCTCGGGCCTCCGGTAGAAGACGCGATTGCAACCAGCTTTTTACTGCCCGCTCCGCCTTTGCATGGCAGTTTTTTAACCGGGGCCGCCGCCGTATTCGCGGCCGCCGATGTATTGGCTGCCGCCGCTCCCGCGACAAGGGCTGCGACATTAGCGGTAGCCGCCTTTGCGGCTTTTGCCGCGGAAGCAATATTACTGGCAGGCGTTATGGACGTTTTCATTTTCTTGCGCGGTAGTACGGAATACACCAGTTCCGTTAATTCCTTACGGAAATGTTCCCCTTTCGCCTCGATAATATTAGTCGGCTTTGTCAGAAAATCAATCGCCCCGTATTCCAATGCCTGCATAGTAATTTTTGCGTCTTCCGTTGTCAGGGAGCTGACAACAATGACCGTAGCGCGAATATTCTCTTTTTGCAATTTCTGCAGAAGCTCCAGACCATTCATCCTTGGCATATTGATATCCAAAAGCACGGCCGCAAAGCTGCCGCTTTTGATTTTCTCATATGCTTCCAGCCCGTCCCGGGCTGTATCGGAAGCTTCAAACTCATTACTTGCATTGATTATATCACAGATAGCCCTTCTCATGAGTGCAGAGTCATCTACAACCAAAATATTTTTTTTCACGTCATTATTCATGTCTTTATTGAACTTCTTTCTTATTTCTATTTTTTCGTTCCTCATCAAAAATATAACGCATAATTTCTTCCCTGACCTGGCGGTCTTTAATAATAAATTCCGCCCGGTTTTCAAATGTTCCATGATCTGTCTGTGAAACTGCCGATAATAAGATATGTGCCGGTATATAATAATCCCTTGTATCCTGCCCCAAGGATAGCTGGAGTTTGATCAGCACATACCCGTCGTTTTTATTTTCCAACTCGCTGATAAAACGCACGCCGCCCCCGCTGATATCCACAATCTCCCCTTCTTTGCGGGTTTGTGAAACTTCCGGTATCTGCACAAGCGCGCTGACCTGTTCCGGCGGCGTTTTTAATGCCTGCTGAGACGTAATGTCATAATAAGACATCTGAATGACACAGGCCATGCGGCTGTATTCCCTGCGCTGAAATTTGCGCAGCGGGCTTTTTAAGCTGACCCGCAGCAAATAAATATTATTTGTCTTATACCGCTCCTCCACCAGCCCAGTCCCCTTGTATAAACCGTCCTGGGCATAAAACACAAATTCAAAACGCGTCCCGATCGGCAAAAGCACGAGCTTCCCCGATTCCATAGGCATAGACAGTTCCAGTCCGCCGTCCGCAAAAATATTGGTAACCTGGCTCTTATAAATATGCGCCCGCACCCCTGTTTTGCGTTCCTGCTCAATTTGCTGCATCATACACAAATCCACTTTACAGCCTGTCTGGATAATGTTAGCAATCATAAAACTCCCCTTTTTTACCTGAAAAAGTTATACAGCATCTGCCGTATCCCCTGCTTTTCTTCTGCAATCATTGGTCTTTTGTCAATCAGGCTCTGTGCCAGTTGTTCAAACGCCCTGGAAGATCTTGCGTTCGGCACGCTTAACGAAACAATTTTTTGCGCCCGCACAGAACGCTCCAACTGCACATCCTGCGGAATCGTACCGAAAAACCGTACATCGCCCTGCAGAAATTTGGATATGACGGAACTAAGCTTGCCATATACAATCCTGCCGTCCTCCGCCGTCATCGTACGATTTACGACAACCTCGATATTTGTGCCATGTCGGACAAATCCAGGCGTTCCGTACAGTGCCTTGATCAGGGAATAAGAATCGGTCAGCGAGCTTGGCTCCGGCGTCAGGACAAGCAGGACTTCCGGACTTGCCAGAACAAATTCCATTACATTGCTTGCAATCCCCGCACCGGTATCAATCAAAATGAAATCCGTCAATTCATCCAGTTCCACAAGATTATCTACCAGCCTGGCCAATTGGTGCCTGGACAGGTTGTTCATGCCGATAATCCCGTTTCCTCCCGAAATAAAGCCGATTTCCATCGGTCCTTCGGTAATAATTTCCCTGATCTTTTTCCCATGATAAATCATATCACTTAAATTGTATTTTGGAATAGAACCAAACATGACTTCCACATTGGCAAGGCCCATATCCGCGTCAAATATAATGACCTTTTTCCCTATTTTGCGCAATTGCACCGCAAGGTTGACCGCTATATTCGACTTGCCCACCCCGCCTTTTCCACTCGTTATCGTGATCACTCTCGCTTTGGAAACCGGGCGGACATTCTTGGCTCTGATTACATTTCGAAGTTGTTCTGCCTGATCCATAACTTAATCCCCTCCAAGTAATTTTTTCACGATCTTTTGTGTATCAAACACCTCGATATCATCCGGCACATTCTGCCCATATGTAACATACGACATGCTCGCCCCGGAATACAGATGGATATTTAACAGGTTGCCATAGCATGAGGTTTCATCCAGTTTTGTGAAAATCAATTTGAAATCCGCAAATGTACGATAAGTATTGCAGATTTCCTGCAGATCGCGGTATTTCGTAGTTGCGCTTAATACAAGAAATACTTCGGTATCGTACTTGTCGCAAATGCCTCCAAGCAGGCTTTTTACATCTTCGCACTGTCCCGTATTTTTATGGGAAAAGCCCGCCGTATCCACAAGAATCAGATCACAGTCTTTCAGCGAAGCGACCGCTTCCTTGATTTCTTCCGAAGAATAGACAATCGTTAAAGACATGTCAAGGATATTTGCATAAGTCCGCAGTTGTTCGGCTGCCGCAATCCGGTAAGTGTCCGCTGTCAGAAAGGCTACTTTTTTTCCTTCGTCCACTTTATAATGAGACGCGATCTTGGCAATCGTCGTTGTCTTTCCAACACCGGTCGGCCCGATAAAAAACGCAACTTTTGTTTTTGCTTTATGAAAATCGATGGGCTTTGGCTGGCCAAATTTTAAGATCAGTTTTTGGTAAATATGGGACAAAATATAATCGATATTGTCGCCTTTGCCCGATATTTTTTCCAGCTCATCGAGAATCTGGTTTGCATACTTTTCATGTACCTCATTGTCCAAAAGCGTTTGATACAGCATCTTTACAAACGAAAGCCCTTCTTGTGACTTGCCATCCGCCGTACTCAGTCCGTCTTCCTGGTTTTGTTTTTCCGCGGAAATACGGTCTTCCAAAAGGCTTTGTAAACTGTTCAGCTTTTCTTCAATTACACTGGATGCCGCATGCATACTCTCTCCTTTTGGTTCCGCCGGCTGCGGCTCGACTGGCTGCGGTTCCGCCGTCGGCTGCGGCCCATAAACTGGCTGTACGGCCGGCTTGGGCGGCACATTTTGTGCCTGCGCACCGGCGCTGCCCGAGGCGGCCTGCGGCCCGTACCCGGCTGCGGCGGCCTGTGGTCCCGCCGGCGGATTCGCCGCCAGCGGAATCTGTATCTTTTCATCCGCTTTCAGATTAATGCTTTCCGGCTGCTTCATCGCGGCGCGTGTCTCTGCCTGTGTTTTCGGCTCTGATTTATCCGCCTCGTTTTCCTCCAGCGCAGCCGTTACTTCATAAACAATGCCTTTAAATGCCCGGAACACCCCTTTTGGCCGGATTGTCTTTACACTCATAATTACGACATCCGCACCCATCTCCCTTTTTGCCCGGTCAATGGCCTCACTTTCTGTCTTACCCTGAAATTTATTAATGATCATTTATGCCGTCACCATCCCTACTGACTGTAATTCTATATTCGAATCAATTTCATTATAAGATACCACAATAAGGTCCTTAAAATATTCTTCTGTCATCTTCTTAAAGTACATACGGACAATCGGTGAAGTAACAACAATCGGATTCTTTCCCAAATTTTCCAGTTTTGACAATTCGGTTTCTACAGATGCCATAATCAGCTTCACACGTTCCGGGTCGATTGTAAGATATGCCCCCTGCTCGGTCTGTTTCACAGAAGACATAATCTCCTGCTCCACATTCGGATCCAGCGTAATCACACTCGTTGCCTCATTCGGCATAAAGTAACGGTTGGAAATGGCACGTTTTAATGCCTGCCTGACATATTCCGTCAGTACATCCGTATCCCTGGTCGTAACCGCATGGTCCGCCAGCGTTTCAAATATCGTAAGCAGGTCGCGGATCGAAATACCCTCGGAAAGCAGGCTTTGCAATACTTTTTGTATCTCGCCGATCCCGAGCAGTTTCGGTACAAGGTCGTCCACAAGAACCGGATTGGTCTCTTTGACATTATCGATAAGATTTTGTACATCCTGCCTTGTCAGCAATTCCGCAATATGGCTTCGGATCACTTCCGTCAAATGCGTCGCGATTATAGACGGCGGATCCACAACCGTATATCCAAGGCTTTCCGCGCGCTCCCGCTGGCTCTCGGTAATCCAGATCGCCGGCAGGTGGAACGACGGTTCAAACGTCGGGATCCCTGTGATTTCTTCTTCCACATAGCCTGGATTCATGGCCATATAATGGTCAAACAGGATTTCTCCTTCCGTAATCTGGATGCCCTTGATTTTAATAATATACTGGTTTGGATTTAACTGGATATTGTCGCGCAGCCGGATAATCGGGACTACCGTACCAAGCTCGAGCGCAATCTGGCGGCGGATCATAACCACGCGGTCTAAAAGGTCGCCACCCTGATTGACGTCTGCTAACGGTATAATGCCATAACCAAATTCCAATTCGATCGGGTCTACCTGCAGCAGGGAAGCGACATTTTCCGGTTTTCGAATTTCCTCCGCTTCTTCTTCCGCCTGCGTCGTTTCTTCCTCGATCGCCTCTACCGCCATGCTGCGGTCCATTCCCCTGCCTACAATAATATACATCAAGCCAAATGCCGCAAACAGCACCGCGTTTAGCGGGGTTGCAAATCCAAGGAAAATAAGCGTAGAACCTACAATATACAATACCTTTGGAATCCCAAACAACTGCTTGACCAATACGTCGCTGAAATCCGCTTCCTTAGAAGCTTTTGTAACGAGAATACCGGTTGCGAGCGATATCATCAAAGACGGAATCTGTGACGCAAGCCCGTCGCCGATCGTCAGGACGCCGTATTTTTGCAGCGCTTCCATCGCTTCCAGATTTTCATTTAACATACCCATGATCGTACCGCCGATCAAGTTTACAAATGTAATTAAAAGGCCCGCTGTCGCATCTCCCTTTACATACTTCGTAGCACCGTCCATAGAACCGAAAAAGGAGGATTCCATCTGGATCTTTTCACGGCGCAGCCTTGCTTCCCGGTCGTCAATCGCCCCGGTATTTAAGTCGGCGTCAATCGCCATCTGTTTCCCAGGCATTGCGTCGAGTGTAAAACGTGCCGTTACTTCGGACACACGCTCAGAACCTTTGTTAATTACAACGAACTGGATAATCACCAGAATAATAAAGACAATTGCCCCGACTACAAGGTCGTTGCCGCCTACAAACGCGCCGAACGTAGCAACGACATTTCCCGGATCCCCGGTCGTTAGAATCAGTCTCGTAGACGATACGTTTAATGAAATACGAAAGATTGTCGTAAACAGCAGCAGCGTCGGGAAAAATGACATATCCAGCACTTCCTGTACAAACAGGCAGTTAAATAGGACTACAAGCGCAATCGATATATTCACCGCCAGCATGACGTCCAATAATACATTAGGGATTGGCACAATAAAGAACACAATTGCTGCCAAAAGATATAATGCAACACCTACATCTGCCTTCTTCATATCTGCCAATCCCACCTTTCTTTTCCGTTATTTATCCAAATAATCTTTTCTGTGCCCCTGTCCGCAGCTTTCTGCATTTGTGTTTTTTTACAGTTTCTTTTGTAATATCTGTCTTCCGCAATTTTTTTTATACCAACTTTTCCATCCATGCACAATTTTTATAACCTGCCTGTCCTATCAACCTATGCCGCCATTTTATACAAATCCTGATTCGGGCACGCGCGGCTTTCGTGCCGCCTGTTTACAATTTATTTTTCAACCGGTATACCGCAGCCAGAATTTCGGCTACTGTCTGATACAGCTCAGGCGGTATTTCTTCCCCTATTTCTACATTCGCATACAGCATACGCGCTAACGGTTTATTTTCTACAATTTCCACATTTGCTTCTTTTGCTTTTTCTTTGATCTGCAGGGCCAGATAATCTGTCCCTTTTGCGAGTACGACAGGAGCCTGCGCCTCCTGCGCGTCATATTTTAACGCAACCGCATAATGCGTCGGGTTTGTAATGACGACATCCGCGTTTGGCACATCCTGCATCATACGCCGCCTGGACGCCTCCCGCATGCGGGAACGCTGCTGGCCTTTGACCTGCGGATCCCCTTCGGAGTTTTTATATTCGTCCTTGACTTCCTGTTTCGTCATTTTCATATCTTCATGAAATTTCCACTTTTGATAAATATAATCCACGATACCGACCAGCAGAAAAGCGGCCGATATTTTAATGCCCATATCCAAAATCAGTGTACCGATGCGCATAATTGCCGGCATCACCGCCATATCATAAAGCAAAAGCATTTCATGCATACTGCCCTGCACAGAAGTATAGGCAATTACTGCAATCAGAACGATTTTCACAACGGATTTAAGCAGTTCAACCAGGGAGTTTTTGGAAAAAATACGTTTGACCCCATTCATCGGGCTAAACTTGGAAAGCTTGGGCTGCAGCGGTTTTGTCGTTACTTTCCATTTTACCTGAAAAATATTAATAATGACCATTGCGCAAAAACCAATAATAAAAAACGGGATCACCATCCAAAACGCGCTCATAATCGCCTCGCGCAAAAGCAGGGAAACGGAACGCCCGGTCGGCCCGCCCCTGTTTAAATCGACAAATTCCGGGATCAAATGATAGAACTGCTGAAACAGGTCAAACATAGATTCGCCCAAACCGCCGATGGTAGCCTGCAGCACTAGAAATAAAATAAGCAGCCCTACCCCATTATTCAGCTCCTGGCTCTTTGCAACCTTGCCGTCATTTCTGGCGTCACTTAATTTTTTCGAAGTAGGCTCTTCTGTTTTTTCCCCGCCTTCCCCGTCTTTGGCAAAC
Source organism: uncultured Eubacterium sp. (assembly GCA_910586045.1). Classification (GTDB taxonomy): domain Bacteria; phylum Bacillota; class Clostridia; order Lachnospirales; family Lachnospiraceae; genus Eubacterium_J. The sequence continues at coordinate 26,214 of CAJUIH010000015.1, read as the reverse complement.
CACTGCAGGTCAAGGGCCAGATTTACCTGCTGTCTTGTTCTGCCCTCCCTGTTTTCCTGTCCACTATCCACTCGTATACATCCCTTTTATCATATAAACTACCATCTGTTTCATCACTCTGGCGACAGAATCCGCAACCCCGGCCAAAAGCGAAACTGCCAAAAACAGGATTGCAAGCCCGAATAGTACTTTCATCTGCATACCGACCGCAAACATATTCATCTGCGGCGCCACCTTTGCCATAATGCCAAGTACACAGTTTAGCAGCATCATACACGCAAAAACCGGCAGCGTAATACGGAAACCAACCATAATCAGGCTGGACATATAATCCGTCATTCCGCTAAGCAGGTAATCCCATTGAAATACCTGCCGGTTAATCGGGATCAGTTTGTAAGAATCACATACGGCACGGATTACATACTGATACATATTAGAAGCAAGCATCATCAGCATAATCGAATAATTATAAAAATTTCCGGTAATGCTTTCATTCATCTGCGTCAGCGGGTTATATTCCTGTGCCATGGACAAACCGATCTGCATATCGATCAGCGTACCTGCAAACAAAACAATAGAATTACAGATACTGGCTGAATAACCAATCAGCAAGCCTGTAATTCCTTCCTTGATTACAATAACCCCATATTCCATTATACCTGTGTAAGCAAGGTTCTGCTCCGGCAAAACACCTGTCAGCATAATTGCAATACAGCCTGCTATCCCTACTTTCGTCCTGACCGGAACACCACGGATATTAAAAAAAGGCGCTGCAAATAAACACGCAGAAATCCGGACCAGAATCAGTATGAAATATTCAAATGTCTGTAATGAGAACGATGTATGAAACATAACACATTCCTATCCTAATTACACATACAAGCTGAAATCCGACCACAATTGAATCATGAAATCAGACATATTATTCAGCATCCATGAGCCGATTAAAAGCATCGCTGCGAATACAGCCAAAATCTTCGGCACAAATGTCAGCGTCTGTTCCTGAATTGACGTCACGGTTTGAAAGATACTGATAATCAGCCCGACAATCAATGAAATCAGCAACAAAGGCGCTGCTGTCAAAATAATGGTATAGATCGCATCCCTTGCAATATCCATAACCTGATCCTGCGTTATCATAAAATTCCCCCCTTAACGGTCCTGTCAGATAAATGTCCTAACTATTTCACGGATTACAAGGTTCCATCCGTCTGCCAGTACAAATAAGAGAATCTTAAACGGCATGGAAATGGTTGTCGGCGGAAGCATCATCATACCCATAGACATTAAAACAGACGAAACAACCATATCAATGACAATAAACGGTATATAAATTAAAAATCCGATAATAAACGCGGTTCGAAGTTCACTGATAATAAAGCTTGGAATCAGCACGTTAAATGGTATTTCATCCGGTGTATCATACGTAACGTCTGCAATTTCACAGAACATATTAATATCTTTTGTCTGCGTCTCCGGATACATAAATTCCCGAAAAGGTTCCTGTACCCTTTCCAGTGCTACCTCAGTCGTAATTTCCCCCGCGTCCAGCGGCTGAATCACTTCCTCATTTACCTGCGCAAACACCGGAGACATGATAAACAATGTCAGAAATAACGCCAGCCCGGCCATTACCTGGTTCGGCGGCGAAGACTGCGTGCCCAGCGCAGTCCTTACAAAATGCAGTACAACAACAATCCGGGTATACGACGTCAACATAATTAATATGGACGGCGCCAACGTAAGTACAGTCAGTACAAGCAGCATTCGGATCGGTGCCGAAACTGACCCGTCCTCATTTCCCCAGATAACCCGTATCCCGTCATTTTGATTGGTATCCGTTTCTTCCTGATCCCTCGCTGAATCAAACCTGCCAACCTCATCCCGCTCCGATGCATAAGTTTTGTGCTGACAGCAAACGATCAGACAAATGGTAAGCGTCATTATGGCAAGCATAAATGACGCCATGCAATATATTTTCTTTCTTTTACTCATTCTAATCTGACCTACTTTTTTGGAAGATGATGTTTTACTTTATCAAGAATATCACGGAAACTTTCACCCATGTCCATCTTTTGCCCTGCCGCATCCAAAGTCCCTTCCTTTAACTGGTCTTTTGTAATTTCCGCCAGCTTTTCAATATGGTCCTTGTTGACTGCAATGACAAGGTAGATATCTCCTACTTCTACAATTTGTATGTAGTTATTCACGGTAAGCTTCAGCGTCTCTACTATTCTGAGATTCTGATTATGCATCTGCCCCTGCTGATAGCCGGCAATCCAGCGGGTCGTCAGCCACGTAAGCAGCAGCACCACTACAAAGATTGCCAAAACACTCATGAACTGTCCAAGACTACTCAGCCAGGAGCCTGCCGTGGATGCCAAAATCATATTAGCCAACTACTTTCTTAACCGCTTCAAGTACACGTTCTGCCTGGAATGGTTTTACAATAAAGTCCTTTGCCCCGGACTGGATCGCTTCAATAACCATTGCCTGCTGTCCCATAGCGGAACACATGATCACGCACGCATTGCCATCTAATTCCCGGATTGCTTTAAGTGCCTGGATCCCGTCCATTTCCGGCATGGTAATATCCATTAATACAAGATCCGGCTTTGTCTCATTGTATTTTTCGACCGCCTTCACTCCATTTTCAGCTTCTCCGGCAATCTCATAGCCGTTTTTAGACAGGATATCCTTAATCATCATCCTCATAAAAGCTGCGTCATCACAAATTAACACTTTCTTTGCCATAATAACTGTTCTCCCTTACCTCTAAATATTATTGTTCTGTTTATGATGGTATTCTTGATCTATTATAACATAAAACAATAAATGTTAGCAATTATTTTATAATTTCTGTAATCCTTACACCAAAACTTTCTTCAATCACTACAACTTCGCCTTTTGCGACATACTTGCCGTTTACAAGAATGTCAATCGGCTCCCCGGCAATCTTATCAAGTTCTATAATTGTACCTGGCGCAAAATCAAGAATCTCCTGAATGGATTTGGTCGTCCGCCCAAGTTCTACCGTAATTTCCAACGGTACATCCATAATCAGGTCAATGTTTTCTTTCTGGAAGATCGCCGGATTAAAATCGCCGGAAAAGCTTTGGAACTGTGCCTGCTGTACATTGACCGGCTGCTGGTACATCGGCTGCTGCATCATTGGCTGCTGGTACATCGGCTGCTGCATCATGGACGGATCCGGCTGCTGGTACATTGGCTGCTGCATCATCGGCTGCTGTGCCTGCGGCGCCTGCTGCTGCGGAGCCGGCGGCGGCGCAACCGGCTGATTGCTTCCTGCCGTATCTTCTGCGTCTTTCGTCATCGTTGCCGTGATGCTCTCACACATTTCTTTTGCAAAGGATACCGGATACAACTGCATAATCGTGCTGTCTACTAAATCCCCGATCACCATTTTAAATGCTATTTTTACAAACTTTCCGGTTAAAAACTCATCTATTTCCTTTTCATCCAGGCTGTCTGTCATATCAACCAGGTTTGCTTCCGGCGGGCTGATATCAATCGTCTTGTTGAGCATCGAAGAAAGGGAGGTCGCTGCCGAACCCATCATCTGGTTCATAGCCTCGCTGATCGCGCTCAAATGCAGTTCGCTTACTTCCACGTCGGTATTGGTGCCGTCCCCGCCCATCATAAGGTCGGTAATGACTTTTACATCCTGTTCCTTTAATACTAAAAGATTGCTGCCGTCTAACCCCACCGTATAAGCAATCCTTATAAACACGCAGGGCCTCTCATACTGGCTTACAATGTCGTCCCAGGTAGCCATCGCTACAACCGGAGTTGAAATGTCTACTTTGTGATTGACCAGTGAAAACAACGTTGTCGCCGCTGTTCCCATGCTGATATTCGCAATTTCACCTATGGTATCACATTCATCCGCCGATACTTCCATCTGGCTGGTATCTGCTGCCGGCGCGTCTCCCCCGTTTCCATTCTGAAGAAGTGCGGTGATCTCTTCCTGTGATAATACACTACTATCCATAATATCCTTATTCCTCCCTAATAATTGACGTTATCCTGACCGCATAATCATCACCCGACACACCGGGCAGCGCCGTAAATTTTTTAATACTTCCAACATAAATCCCAAGTTCGTCTTCCACTTTTGTATCCAAACGGATAATATCCCCGACCTGCAGCCCTGCAAAATCACTGATTGAAAATGCACTGTGTCCCAATACGGCTTTTACCGGAATCGGTGCTTTTTCCAGCAGATTTTCCACCATCTCGCCATAGGCCAGTCCTTCATTGTCCTGCTGGCTGGAGTACCAGAATTTTGTATTCAGCTTATCCATGACCTCGTCCAGCGTAATGTAGGGAAGACATACATTCATCAAACCTTCCACCTCGCCGATCTTAATACTGATCGTAACAATCGCAATCATTTCACTCGGCGAAATCATCTGCGCAAACTGAGAATTTGTCTCAATCCGTTCCAGCCTTGGATTCAATTCCACAACATTTTTCCATGGCTCCCGCAAAAGGTTTACACATACAACCAAAAGCCGCTCGATAATCAACAGCTCAATCTCGGAAAACTCCCTCGACTTTGACAGTGGCTCCCCCAAGCCGCCGAGCATCCGGTCCACCATGGCATATCCGATGTTCGTAGCCATTTCCATTAAAATACTGCCTTTTAACGGAGAAAAGTTAATTACCCCCAAAAGCATCGGATTGGAAAGTGAATTGGAAAACTCCGAATAAGTAACTGCCTCTGAATTTACTACTTCTACCTGTATGTTCTTTCTCAAATACACTGGAAGATTTGTGGACAACAACCGCCCATACTGTTCAAATATAATTTCCAGCGTTCGAAGATGCTCCTTTGAGAATTTGGAAGGTCTGGCAAAATCATAATTCTTTATCTGTTTTTCTTCAGTATCCTTCATTTCATTAGCATCGACTTCGCCGCTGCTTAAAGCTTTTAGAAGGTTGTCAATCTCACTTTGAGACAGAACGTCAGCCATGAATCCCACCACCTGTCATTCGTTTTTTTACTGTTATCCAGACTGACGCATGGATACAGCCCGTTTCTACTGTTACTGATAATTTGGATTCGATAATGTAACAGCAATAATAAAATCAGAATCAAATAATTCCTGCATTTCCTGCAGCATCTCGTCACGAACTCTTTCCTGTCCGTCCGTTGTCACTACTTCATCGTAGCTGTATTTCAGAAATGTTTTTGTTACAATATCCATAAGCAAATCCTTACGGTCGTCAATCAACGGTTTTTTCGTTTCGTAATCCGTATCTTCCTTATTCAGGGAAATAGACACAGGTGTTACCGCGAAATGCGGTTCGCTGTCTGTTTTTCTTAATGTAAAGGTCGCCGGGCCGTCCGGTGTCAGTGACACGACATCTACCTGGTCAAGCGGGATCGAATTTGCATTAAATACTTTGCCGCTGTCCAGTTCCAGGTCAATGGCGCCGCAAATCTGCTCGATCAGTTCATTTGACTTTTTCGCTGACGGCACAAGCGTAATCATGATGACTGCGGACAGCACCACATTTACAAACACAAGTGCCATAATTAATACAGACATTAAATTCTTTTTCATCTGTTCTCCCATCCTTTTATTAATCTAAATTATCCGAATTATAGGTATTATATACCTTAATTTCCACTCTTCGGTTTTGCGCGCGTCCCTCCGGCGTCCCATTGTCTGCAATCGGTACATAATCGCCGCGCCCGGACGATTTAATATAGGCCGGGTTCAGCTTTGTGGAAGCGCGTATATAATCCGCTACAGAAAGCGCGCGGTACATGGACAGAACATTATTATCCTCAAACCGCCCATTATGTATTGGCACATTATCCGTATGCCCTTCAATTTCTATCGTATTCTGTTTAAACCTCTGTAAGATCTTTCCTATTTTATTCATAAGCGGACGCGCTTCTTTTGCCAGTTCATCCGAACCGGATTCAAATAAAATCGCCCCGTTTAACGTCATCGTAACATACTGTCCGTTAAAGTCCACATTCACCTGATTTTGAATCCCATAACGCTCCAGCATTTTTTCCACACGGTCCGCAATTTTCTCCGACTCCTGCAATTCCGCCTGTTCCGTCAGTTCCATCGCTTCTTCCTGCGTCATCGTAACCTGCACCGTCTGGTTTTGATCTGCCTGTTCCCCGTTTTTCTTTCCATCTTCCGACGTATAGCCAAAATCCGTTTCATGGTTTTTCCCGTCGTTATCCGCCATTGTCATCAGAATGGATTCCCGTTCCGAATCAGACTTTCCCTGGCCGGAATTCGTTGCTTTCGGGTTAAAATATACATCATACTGCTGCATCTGGTTAATGCCCGCGGAAACCATCTCGCCGTCGCCGACCGACGCGCCGCCGCCTGACAAAATACTGTAGCGGCTCTGTAAGGAAGCAATCAGCGATTCAAACTTTTCCTCGTCGACAGACGACATAGAAAACAGCAATACGAAAAAGCACAGCAGCAGGTTCATCAAATCACTAAACGTCGCCATCCACGCAGGCGCGCCGCTTGGCGCATCTTCTTTCTTCTGCCTTGCCATAATTATTCACCACCTTCGCCGCCATTCATTCCGTCACGGACGGTCGGAGCAAGGAATGATTTCAGTTTTTCCTCAATGACGCGCGGGTTTTCTCCTGCCTGTATAGACAAAAGCCCCTCGACTGTAATCTCCTTGACTACCATTTCCAGGTCATTATTTACGGTCAATTTGGATGAAGTCGGCTCACACAGCCAGTTCGCAATAATGGAACCATACAGGGTCGTCAACAGCGCAACCGCCATATTCGGCCCGATACTGTCCGGATCACTTAAATCCTTTAACATCTTAATCAAACCGATCAGCGTTCCGATCATACCCCAGGCAGGACCCAGCGCGCCCCACTTCTGGTAAAATCCGATTACCGTTTTATGTCTGGTCTCAATACAGCTTAAATCCGTTTCCATAATGCCGCGCACCAGTTCCGGGTCTGTACCGTCGACCACCAGCATAATCCCTTTTTTCAAAAATTCATCTTCGATGCCGTTTGCAGCCTCTTCCAGAGCAAGCAGGCCCTCTTTTCTGGCTATATTCGACAAATTAATAATATTTCGGATCACTTCGCCCGCATCCGCGTTCGGTTCTTTTAATGTCAGGGAAAACGCTTTAAATGAAGAAATCGTATCCGCAAGCTTGTTGGACGCCAATACACCACAAAGCGAACCACCAATGGTAATAATAATGGATGGTATGTCAATAAATGACTTTGTAATTGTCGCAAAATTAAAACTCATTGTCGCAGTTTCAAAGGTAATACCGAATACCATCATAAGTACGCCAACGATCATGCCTATCAAAGTTGCTATATCCAATTTTTTTCACCTACCAATAATTTTTTCTCTTGCATAACACTCGTTTTACAGCTTCAAAACTGTGACGTCTGGCTGCGGAATGTTAAACAGTCACTTAATATTTTCTTCTTATATAATATTACTAGATTTTGTATCTCTTGTCTACTTTCTTTTACAATTATTTTTTTTCCGGATAAAAAAGAAATGACCGTATCGGGTGTTTCTTCCACAAATTCAATCTGATCAGAATTAATTAACAGCTTTGTTTCGTTCAGCCTTGTTACTTCAATCATTGCCGTACTCTCCCTGTGGTGTGAAACCAGGGCGGACCTGGCGTACGCCTGTATCACAGCCGTACGCTTTATCCGGGCTGGTTTTATTTGGTTACGTTATTATCTCTTCAGGTTTACAAGCTCTTCCAGGATACTGTCGGATGTAGAAATAACCCTGGAGTTTGCCTGATAACCACGCTGCGTTGTGATCATTTGTGTAAATTCCGATGCTAGGTCTACGTTTGACATTTCCAGCGTCCCGCTGTCGATCGACGATCCGTCGGAATCCATTTCCACGCCGATTCCGTCAAATTCACCAGAGTTCATTGTCGTGCGGTAGCAGTTGTCGCCGATACTCTCAAGACCGGATGCGTTTGCAAAACGCGCTACGGCAATCTGGCCAAGCAGTACGGTATTGCCGTTGCTGTAAGAACCATAGATCTTGCCGCTGTCATCTACCTGCAGTCCGGTCATTACGCCGACGCGCTTTCCTTTTCCTTCGGAATCCGCACCGCCCGGAGATACGGCGGCGGTATTGGTCGCGCCGTTTGCGAGGTTTTGGAGCGTGGAAAAATCAATCTGGATATCGGAAAACGGATTTTCTTCTGTCTGGTACATAGACAGCTTTAAGGTCTGTGATGTACTGCCTTCCTGTCCAATATACATTAAGGATCCATCTGCTGTGGAAAACTGCATTTTAAAGCCGTCGGTTGCAGGTGTTACAATTTTAAAGGAACCGTCTGCTTCTTTGTACTGGATTTCCAAGTCTCTTGGCAGTTCTGTCGTAAAAATACCCATGGTATTGGCTTCTTCTGCAGTTACAGACAAATACCCCTGGTTCAAATAATCCACAATCGTTTCATTTTTTGTGGCACCAGTTAAAAAAGTTGCCACATCCCCCCAAGTAGTATCACCTGCTGGCGGATTATACGCTTCAATTGTGTCAACTGTTCCATCCGGCTTAAATTTGACTCTAATCTGCATATTATCCAGACTGTTTTGATCCAAAACATTACCGCCGGTTGCCGGTGTTCCATCTGCATTTAATCCTTTGAATTTGTCTTTTAACTGCTGGAGCTGATCCGGCTTTAGGAAATACGCCTGTTCTGAAGACGGCGGTGTTGTGGTATTATTCGGAATTGTTTTTTTATCCAGCAAATTCCGGTTATTCCACTGCTCAATCATATCTGTCGCTGTAATTTTATGGGTAATACCGTCAGCCGTAACCCATCCGGAGCCATTCGTTGTCGGATCAAACTGTGCAATATAGGTCTGTGTTACATCGACGCCTGCTCCATCCACAATACGGAAACTCGTCGGGCCTGTCAGATCATTTTCTCCTGTCTGATCGTTTACGGTTACCGTGTATTCTACCGTCAATCCTTCCGGAAGAAAATCCAGTGTCGTACCCAGCTTTTCGTTAATCAGCTCCGATGGAAATTTATACGTCCTTGTACTGCTCGTAGTCGTTCCATTTACCGTCGTATCCGGATCCGTCGCCAACTTTTTCAAAGCGTTCGCCATCCCGCTTGCCAGTGTATAACTGTCCGTTACATCGACCTTGCTGCCCTGTGAGCCGCTGCCAAACAGATCGCTTAACCCTATCGACGCACCAGCCATAATGGACTTTCCGTTGCTGTCTAAAATATCCGTCAGGTTTACCGTATACTCGCCGTCATCTTTCGCCCCGGTCTTTTGTACAGAAAACTTCGCGTTATAAGAATAGCCCAGGTTATCAAAAAAATTCAGGCTCATCATATAACCTTTATCGGAATTAACATTTGCATTGTTGTCGTCCAAAATCCCGGTACATTTTGCATCTGTCGTATACTCCGGCTGTGAAGTCTGGTTTTGCGGGGACATAATCCGCAGCGGCGTTACGGTATCTTTTACAATATTGCCGTTTGCGTCTACCTGCCAGCCCATTACCGTATAGCCGGTAGATTCCATACACAGATTGCCCGCGCCGTCTACATAAAACGCGCCCGCTCTTGTAAATACATTCTCACTGCCATTATTTACGATATAAAAACTGGTCGAATTGGTATCCGACAGCTTTAAGTCAAATGCCTTTCCGGTCGATTCGGAAGCGCCGCCGGTATCAATGTCAACAGCCGTGGATGCAAATGTCGTACCAAGACCGATCTGCATTGCATTGACGCCGCCCTTTCCGGTTGCCGCATTCGCACCGGATGCATAGGCTGTCGTCTGGTACATCATGGTACTGAACGTCGTACGGGAAGACTTAAAGCCGACTGTATTGACATTCGCGATATTATTACCAATCACGTCCATTTTCGTCTGATGGGTCCTAAGACCGGATACAGACGAATATAATGCTCTCATCATAATGAAATATCCTCCTGATTTCTTGTTGTTCCTGATTCAGCCGCTGCATGCAGGCTTTAATTATTTTGCCGGCTGCGCGGCAGCTTCTCTATGATTCTATAAGTATTTTTTAAGCGTTTGATAAGCGTTTTTAAATATTCAATCAATATTTGTAAGATTCGTTTTTTGAATAACGTGTAATAGATTGTTTGGTTTGCGTTTAAATTTCGGTTGTTTACTTCCTTTTTATTACTGTGTTGCCCGTGTTTTCCTGTTTTTGTTTTTTTCATCCCGCTGTGCGGATTTTATTTTCGGCGCTGTGCGGCTTCCTCTGTCAGTCAGAAGCCGCAGCCCCCATAAGGTCCGGCTTACATAATCACAGCGCCGTCTATATTCGTAAAAATTGATTCGCCTGTCTCGCTTTTGTCCAATGCGGTAACGACCGTTTTATTCGGTACGTTTACAATAAACGCCAGAGAGTCGACGATGACAAGGGAGTCATGAATGCCCTTTTCCCCTGCTTTTCTGACACCGGATTCCAACCGCTCGTTTTGCTCCCTGGAAAGGCTGATCTTGCGGTTTTCCAGACGCATTGCGGCATGTTTGGAAAATTTCAGCGGTTTTGCTGCATGCTGCGTTTCCTGTGTCTGTTTCAGCACTTCCTCGAAAGAGATCTGCGGTCTTGCATCTGCTGTATTTTCGCTTTTTGGCGTCAGATACTGATCCGTCATCTGTTGTATGGAAGTGAATTTTTTCTCGATTCCGTTCATAGCTTCAACTCCATCCTCATGCCTGCCAAACAAGGCCTCCGTGCCCTGCCCGCCATGCAAAGACTACGGCCTGTTATCAGTTACTTTCTGTGTTATCCGCATCCGGCTGTTTCTGCCCTTTCAGTTCATTTAAGATCTGCTGCAAAAGATCCGCCACATCCGGTTCTTCGTCTGACGGCTGGTCTGTCTGGAATTTCTTAGACGCTTCTTCAACCGCCGCTTTTGCCTGGCTCAAACGGTTTGCGGTATCCTCGGAAACATTTTTCTTCTGCGCATCCGTCATCGTTTCGTAAAATTCCGAAATTTCATCTAGCTTTTTGCTGTACGTAGCAAGTGTCTGCTCGTCTGCCGCCTCGATTTCGCTTACCGATGGAAGATCCCTGACAAGTCCGGTATAATGGGTTGCTTTTAATGCGTCCATTTTCGTTTCCAGCGTACGCAGCTTATCCAAATCTTCTTTTTCCACAAACAGTTTTTGGGAATCGGTCATCTTCTCATATGCTTCCCGCGCGGATTTTAAAAGGCCTTCGTCCTTTACGGTCAGGTTTTCTTCTCCCGGCAGCAGCTTGATCATCTGCTGTAATTCGTTGGCCAGTACGGAGCCTTGGTAGTATTCTTCATCCGCAATGGTATCCAGCTTATCCAGCGTATACAATTCGTCATTTACGGACAATACAGTCTCCCCGTTCTTTTTCGTTACGTAATCAACCCTGCCTTTTTCATAACCGTTTCCAGTATTGATCAAAACGTATTTGCCAACCAGTCCGTTCGCTGACTGTTCCGTCATGGATTTTTGCATCGTGTTCAACGATTCTACCATGGAGAATGTCGCCATCTGTGCAACCCATTCCGTATTGCTCGTTGGTTCCAGCGGATCCTGGTACTGCATCTGTGCAACTAAAAGCTGCAGAAACTGTTCCTGGCCCATTTCGTTATTCACTGTTTTCTTCTTTTTTTGTTCTTCGGTTGTATCCTGAACAAATTTTCCGTCTTTGATTTCCTGAATGATTGCCATTCGTATTCTCCTTTCCCTGAAAAATTACGCCCGATAGTCTACATTGTTGCCGTTATCGCGCATAATCCGCGCAACAAGTGCTTCTTCGTCTGACATCAGGCCGGACAAGCCGTCCAGATCGTCCATATCACGCAAGTTAATGCTGCGCCTGGAACGTCTGCTGTTTTGTTCTTCCTGCTGCCTTGCCTGCTCTTCCTGGCTGTGGGCATCCCGTTCCAGATTGTTTTCAAATTCGTGCGTACCTGCAGATACTTCTACTGCGTCTACCCGGACTCCCTGCTGGTTTAAGGTTTCTTTTAAGAGCACTGCCTGCTGGATCAGGGCTTCTTTCATATTTTCATTCTGCGCCGTGATCTGTGCGGTAACGGTACCTTGTTTTTCAGAAACATGCAGATATATCTTGCCGAGGTTTTCCGGATTCAACTGCATCTCAATGGATTTTACCTCTTCCGACAGATTGACTTTTGTATATTCTACAATCTGTGAAATCACATCCTGCATATTTACCTGCGGCATCGGGATCTGCGCGGAAACACTCTGCGCTGCCGGCGCTGTAGGCCCTGGCTGCTGTATGTGCGACGTAAAATCAAATCGCGGTGCATCCTGTATCGCCCCCCTGCTGCCTGCCGCTTCCGCATTCTGCTCGCGCACGTCTTTTCTTTGCGCGGCATCCTTTTCAAACGGCTGTCCCCCCGTTTCGCCATCCGGATCTGTCGATCCCTGCTGATTTGCCTGAGACGAATTTTCTGTATCCATCTGCGTATTCTGGCCTGCCTGCTGTTTCGCGGTTTCTTCCTGCGGCTGTGCATCTTCCTGCGGCTGGCCCTGTACTTCCTGTACGGCTGCCGCCTCCTCGTTCGGTACCGCGCCGGCTGCTTCCTGTACAGACTGTGCTTCCTGCGGCTGGCCTGCCTGCGCTGCCTGCTGTGCTGCGGATCCCGTTTCGGCCTGCCCTCCCGCGGTCTGTGACGATGCCGTATCCTGCGGCGCCTGCGGAACCGTTTCCGGCGTTTGTGCTGCGGCATCTTCCATGATTCCTGTCAGATCCTGCGGATGGTCCATCTGGCTGCCGTCCGCGTTTTGCAGCTTGCCCATCAACTCTTCCATCGTAAGGCCTAGTTCTTTTAACAAGCCGTCTGTAATCGCCGACGCTTCCTGCATCAGGTTTTGGAAATTTGCGTCAAACAGCATCATTCCAGCATTTTCACTGCCTGTCAGCTCTACGGTCAAAGCAATTAGATTTTGTGCCTGCAGCAGGTCTTGCTGTGTCAGGCCAAGCAGTTCCATTGCTGCCTGAAGCTGTTCTTCGTCTACTCCCAGGTTTTCCTTAATCGCTTCCGTGATTTCTTCCACCGCCTCTTCGACTGCACCAGCAGCGTTCTCATCCAGTGTGGAAGCATCGTTAGACGGGCCGCTTACCTTATCGGCCTGTACCGCGGACTGGCTTTGCTGCCTTTCATACTGCTGCTGTACCTGGCTGCTGTTTCCCTGCGCCTGCGCCGTCTGTCCCTGGCCGGCAGTATTTTTGTTTGGCTGTATCGCGGTCTGCGCGCCATTGGAACCCCGCTGCAGATAATTGGAAAACGCGGCCTGCATCCCCTGCATCTTGAGCGATTTCGCATCCGCTGACGTTCCGCCTGCGGCCTGTACGGCTCCGGTCTGGTCAGACGCCGGCATAAATTGTATTGCTGCCATCTTTATTCTCCTTTCTTAGATTTTCGGCATCTCTCTGCAGCCGGTCAAATCCTTTCGCTGCATTCGCCTGCCTGATTTATTATATAAACGAACCGTCAAGAATTGACCGTCCGATTATACCGAAAATTGATACGCGTTATTTTTTAGACGGCTCCAGCATCTCCGTCAGTTTTGCCGCGGTATCTTCATTCATCGCCGCCAGAATATTCGCCCTGTTTTCGGAAGACATCTTTTCTAAAATCCTCCTTACCAGCGACAAATTATCTGTCATCGTATCAAAAATGGACGCCGCTTCCTTTGGTTTCATCGCGGAATATGTCTTGACGTACTGGTCTACATCCTCGTCATACTCCAACTGCTCGACAACTTCTTTATAAAGGACTTCCGCGTTATCCGGCGCTATCCTTTCATAAAACTTTTTATATTCCGCAATATCCGGCGCATCGTCGCTGAATACGACTTCCTCATAAAAATCCTGCCGAAGCTGTTCAAACTCGGCTTCGTTTTCCCTGTATTTTTTCAGCTTGCGGACCTGCGCGCGCAGATCTTCTATTTTTGCCTGCCCGTCTTTATCTGACTGGAGCGCCGTCTCCAGCTCTTTTTCCAGTTTCCGGATCTGCGCCAGTGCTTCCTCCAGTGTCGTATATGGATGATCCGGGTCGTTATCCGATTCTTCTTTAACTTCCGGCAGGATCCGGTTTACGTACGGCACATCCTTTAAAAGCGGATGGAGTACGGTAGAGCCAAAACCGCCGACATCCAGGCGGACAATCAGTGCCAGAATACCGAGCCAGATCGCTATAATCGCCACAGTCGCAAGCGCCACAATTAATTTGCCGCCGACGGTTTCTTGTTCTTCCGCCATCTCCTGATCCTGCCTTGCAGCTTTTTTGGCTTCTTTTTTCTTTTTCTTTTCCTGCTTTTTTCTTTCTTTTTCTGCTTTTTTGGAATCCTGCTGTGCTTCCATTGCTTCTTCTGGCATTTCGGCTTCATCCTCCTATTATGCTTGCTAATTGTGCCTATTCGGCATCTCCATGATATGTATAACTGACAAGCTCGTTTACTGCCTGGTTCTCTTCATAGGCGACTTCCTGTTTAAATTCTTCAAATGCCCGCTCCCGCAGTTTTTCAAATGTCTTGCGCTCGATCATTACCTCGTTTAATTTCAGCCTTGCTGCCTCTACCTGCTTTTCCGCTGCCTGTACTACCATCATCTGCGCCCGGATTTTGGATTTCATAATGTCGATCGACTGTTTATTTTCCCGGATCTCACGGATATTAATCGTTCCGCTGACTAATTCCACCGCACGCTGTTCATAAGAAGAGCGCCGCATCACCAGCATTTGTAAGATGCCTTCTTCTTTTTTTAACTTTGCATTTGCCTGCCCGTATGCGATCTTTGCCTGGCTTTCCAGTTTTAATTTGATATCCAGTATGCTCTGCAGCTTAAATATAAACTTTGCCATCGTCTTTCCATTTTATTATTCCCGCGGCTGTTTTATGCCCTAGAACAGCTTTGCGTCAACACCGCTTCCGGTCAGCCCGCGAAAATCTCTTCCAGCCGCTGTGTAATTTCCTCAAATGTAAATTTTTCCATCGTCCCCTGCATCAGGAACTGGTTTACCGCGTTAATTTTCTGAATTGCATAATCAATCGCAACGTTCGAGCCGCTTTTATACGCACCGATATTAATCAAGTCCTCTGCTTCGTCGTAAGTCCCCAGCACGTTTCTGAGTTTTCCGGCCGCTTCTTTGTGTTCTCCTTGCGCGATCGCACTCATACATCTGGAAATGCTGCCCAATACATCTATAGCGGGATAGTGGTTTTTCTGCGCCAGTTTTCTGGATAATACCACGTGCCCGTCCAAAATACTTCGGGCCGTATCTGTAATCGGCTCATTAAAGTCGTCCCCGTCTACAAGTACGGTATATAATCCGGTAATGGAACCCCGGTCCGAATTTCCTGCCCGTTCCAACAGTTTGGGCAATTCCGAATAGATACTTGGCGGATACCCCCTGGTTACCGGAGGTTCGCCGGAAGCCAGTCCGATTTCCCGCTGCGCCATGCAGAATCGGGTCAGGGAATCCATCATAAGCAGGACATCTTTCCCCTGATCACGGAAATATTCCGCAATCGCAGTAGCTGTCTTTGCCGCTTTGTTGCGGATCAGCGCGGGTTTATCCGAAGTCGCTACGACGACGACAGAACGTTTCATCCCCTCTTCGCCCAAGTCATTTTCGATAAATTCCCGGACTTCACGGCCGCGCTCCCCAATCAGCGCAATCACATTGATATCCGCTTTTGTATTACGCGCGAACATCCCCATCAGCGTACTTTTTCCAACACCAGAACCCGCAAAAATCCCGATTCGCTGTCCTTTCCCAACGGTAATCAAACCGTCCACCGCTTTTACGCCAAGCGGAAGCACTTCATTTATAATAATACGAGCCATCGGATCCGGCGGCATAGCCTCCACCGCATATTCCCGCTGCCGTATAGACACCACTTCCTGCCCGCCGTCCCCGTCGTCGCTAAGATCCGTCGGCCTGCCCAGACCATCTAATGTATGTCCGAGCAAATCGTCGCTGACCATGACGGATAATGGATACCCGGTATTTTCCACAATACAGCCGACACCGATGCCTTCCATATTTTCAAACGGCATCAGCAATAGGCGTTTATCCCGGAAACCGACAACCTCTGCCATAACATACGTGCTGTTTTCCGGATCAATCAAAATTCTGCATAAATCTTTTAATTTTGCATCCGGCCCAAGGGATTCAATCGTAAGGCCGACTACTTTTGCCACTTTCCCATAACGGTTAAAATAATTTTTTTCGGCTAACGTAACGTATTTGTTACGCAGGCTGCTGTAAAATTTGTTTTTATTTTCACTTTGCAGTCCATTCACGATTCTGTCCCCACTGTCACCCTGTTAATTCATGCAGGATAAAGCCCGTAAATCTCTTGTAAGATTTTCCAACTGCGCGTCAATCCCGCATTCAAAAATGCCCTCGTCTGTATCGATCGTACATTGCCCCTGTATTAGAGACTCATCCATAATAACATCCAGGATCACGTCCCCGCCGATTTTTTTAAGAATCTCTTCCCTGCCAGCGGATACCGTCTCATAATCTTCTTCACTAACCCGAATCCGAAATTCGCGGCTGTTTTTGATATGCTGCACTGTCTGGCGGATTAAATGAAGCAAAATTTTCCTGCGCCTTGCAAAATCTGTCCGCAGCACACGGTCAAAAACTTCTATAACCGCATCCATTAACTCCGGCTCCATTGCGTCTAACTGCCTGGCATAAGATCGTTCCTGTTCCTGACGCATGTATTCCAACTGGCTGCGCATTTTGGACTCTTCTGTTTGTACACGCTCCATAGCCTGCGCGTAACCTTTTTCCTCCGCCTGCTTTCTGGCATTCTCTTTTAAATTCTCCGCTTCCTGCGCCGCTCGTTTTAATATGACCTCCGCATCCGCAGTTGCTTTGGATACAATACGTTCCGCCTTTTCCTTTGCCCGTTCGACATAGTCAATCTCCAGCTCTGGCGGAATCGCAAGCGGATCCTCAAAAAGACCTTCGGAAAAACCGTCCTGCTGCGGCTGACCCGCATTTCCATCCGCTGGATCTCCATCTGCGGAACCGCCAGACAGCGCGCGCTGCCTGGCTTCTGCCATCCGCTGCCTGCGCAGCTTCGTCTCCTGTTCAAAGGAAAGGGCGCTTAGTTTTTGTTCCAGCAATTCATTATGATCAATCACACGGGTATAAATACCCCTTTTATGCTGGTTAATCTGGTTCTTATACAAATTAGACAACGATTTCGTCACCTCCGCCCCTTGAAATGACAATCTCTGCGGAATCTTCCAATTTACGGATGACAGCAACAATCTTTTGCTGCGCTTCTTCCACATCTTTCATTCGTACAGGGCCCATGAACTCCATATCTTCCTCGATCATGGCAGCGAGACGTTTCGACAGGTTCTTAAGAATCGCACCTTTAACTTCTTCATTCGAACCTTTCAGTGCAATTGCAAGATCGCTGTTTTCCACATCACGCAGCACACGCTGGATCGCGCGGTCGTCCAGAAGCAGAATATCTTCGAATACAAACATCTTCTTGCGGATCTCGTCTGCCAATTCCGGCTCTTCGACTTCGAGCGATTCCATAATATGCTTTTCTGTACTCCGGTCTACCGTATTTAAAATGTTTACAATTGCATCGACGCCGCCGACAATTGTGTAATCCTGATTTGCCAGCGAAGCCAGCTTGCGTTCCAGCACGCTTTCTACTTCTTTAATGACATCCGGCGATGTCCGGTCCATCATCGCAATACGCTTCGCTACATCTGCCTGTTTTTCCGGATCCAGCGAGCCGATAATCATGGAAGCCTGGTTCGGCGACAGATAAGACAGGATCATCGCGATCGTCTGCGGATGTTCATCCTGAATAAAGTTCAAAACCTGGCTTGCGTCTGTTTTGCGCACAAACTCGAACGGACGTACCTGCAAAGACGCGGTCAGCTTTGTGATTACCTGCTGTGCACGGTCTTCGCCGAGCGCTTTGTCCAAAAGTTCCTTTGCATAGCCGATTCCGCCCTCTGATATGTATTGCTGTGCCAGACAAACCTGGTAAAACTCGTTAATGATATCGTCCTTTAGCTGCGGCGCAATGCTTCTTGTATTTGCAATCTCCAGCGTCAACTCTTCGATCTCATCTTCTTTTAAGTATCTAAAAATACTCGCTGATTTTTCCGGCCCCAATGCAATCAGAAGCACTGCAGCTTTCTGAAGGCCGCTCATCTTATCCGCCATGTCTCTCCCCAATCTCTATTTATAGTTACTCCCAATCTTCATTCAGCCAGTTACGCAGCAGCGAAGCTACGGCTTCCGGTTTTTCATCTACGAATTTTTCAATCAATACCCTTGCCTCAGACTTCTCTTTGAACCCAATATCTTCCAGGTTTTCTTCTTCGTTTTCTTTCGTCGTCTGCAGTAAAGATTCTACCGATAATTCCGGCTCCATCTCCGGCGCCTTTTCTTTCCTCGTGCTCATAAATACGACGAATCCCAGCAGCGCAAAAATCAGGACCGCCAGTATAATTTCGAGATAATCCGTAATCGACCTGCCGCCCTCAGACGGAACAAACAGCGGCTCCTGGTATGCGATAATAGAAATCCTCTCTTCCGGAATCCCGGTTGCATTTGATACCGCCGTAATCATTTCCGCATCCACATCCTGCCGCTGGCTGCCCTGGCTTTCTATCTCCGAACGAAACTCGTCAAAAGAGCGTCCGTCCAGCGTACCGTCCCTTGTCAATGCGTCTTCGTCATATTTTATGTAAGAAAGCACGGTTACCGCCATAGACGAAGAGTCATATACAATTTCCCCTTTTCCGCCCATAATCTCGGTAATCGTCTCATTTACAGCATAATTTTTCGTCGAGTCTTCCGTCGTCTGCGTAGAAAGCACGCCGTCCTGCAGCATATAGTTCGGGCCTTCTTCTCCATTCGCATCCGTACCCGGTACGTCTCCATTGCCGCCTACCGTTTCCTGACTAAAGTTGCTTTCATTTTGCAAAGGCCCTTGTGCCTGTCCTTCCGGTACGCCGTATTCTTTGCTTGTAGTCTTGGAATCATCGAAATCAAGCATCAGATTCAGCCCGACTTCCACATTTTGATACTGCCCGGTGCCAAGCAGTACTTTTTTTACATCGTTTTTTACCCGGTTTTCCGCCCTTTGCTGAATAGTCAACTGGTTATAAGACATTCCGGATGCCATTGCCGTTCCGTCCATTCCGCCGGAATACAGCAGGTTCATATTACTGTCCATAATAGAAATATTATCCGTAGTGTCATTGCCAAGCCCGGTTGCAATCATCCGCGCCAAACCAAGCGCCTGTTCTTCTGACATCTCGCCGTCTAATTCCAAAAAAACTTCCGCGGAAGCTTCCTGCTGGTCCGCAATCAGAGTGCCGTCGTCATTCGGCAAATTCAGGTTTACAATAGCGTTTTGCACGTTCGACAGCGACTCCAGATCTGTTTCCATCTGTTTTTCCTGCCATTCTTTATACAGCTTTGTCTTATCCGACTCCGTCGTACTCATACTGCCGTTTAAAATATCTTTCAGCGCTTCATTTTCTGTTGATATTGAATTGGAACCAAGCAGAATATTCGCCGCGGACATATCCTGTTTTTTGATTTTAAACACGAGTCCATCATCCGAGATCTCATTATAAATCCCTGCCTCGTTCAAAAGTGTCTGAACAGATGATGCCTCTTTCGCGTTTTCGCAGTTTTTTATAATAACCATTTCGGGACGTGTCAAAACAACAGTCAGAATAGCAATCGCGATCGCAACGACAAGCACCGAGCTTGCCATAATGATCTGCTGTTTCTTTGTGAAGTGTTTCCACCACTCCACCACGCGGTTTCCCATCTCTTTTATTCTATCAGGCATTTTAATTCACTCTCCGTATATCGTGTTCTCTTTTTTCTTTAATTCTCCTCTAATCTGTTATCCTGTATGCATCCTGATTGCAAGGTTATTGTGCATCAACCTCTTTAGCTTTCATTTCCAGATCCTTTGTAGTCGTTTTCGAACTCTGATTGGATTTTAAAATGACTTTGCTCTTTTCAGATTATTTTATTATGTCCCGCGCTTAAATCTGCATCTGCATAATCTCACGGTAACCTTCGATTAATTTATCTTTCACTGCCACGGTATACTGAAGTGCCACATTCGCTTTTGACTGCGCGATCAAAAGGTCGTGCGTATTATCGGATTCTCCCAGCGCAAACTGGATCATGGCCGACTTTGCCTGATTATGTAAATCATTTGTTTCGTTTACCATGCCAAGCGCGGACTGGAATACGGTTTCAAAATCCTCGTTATTCTCCTGCGCCGCAACCCGGAAACGTTCCTGCGCTGCCTGAAACGCCGCTTCTGCTGTTCCTGCAACATTGGTAATCTCCATTTTATCAACTCCCACTTTATTTTACTGTAATACGGTGATCGATCCAAGCCCCGGTTATTTGCCCACCTGCAGACCCGCCTGCGCAATTGCCTTGCTGGCGTCAAATGCTGTGACATTCGCTTCATAAGCCCGGCTGGCATCGATCAGGTTTGTCATTTCCGTTACAAGATTGACATTCGGGTAAGAAACATAGCCATTTTCATCCGCATCCGGATGCGACGGATCATACTCCATAATATAATCGGTCGTAGTATCCTCCCCGACTTCTGCCACCTTTACCCCATTGCCGATATGGCCGCCGCGCCGTTTGCTCTGCGTAAGATACTGTTCAAACGTATTTACGCCCCTTTCCTGAAAAGCAACGACCTTACGGCGGTATGGCGTTCCGTCTTCTGTACGTGTCGTATTTACATTCGCAAGATTTTGTGCAATAATATCCGCCCTAAACTGCTCTGCCGTCATGCCGGACGCGCTGATATTAAATGATTGAAACAATCCCATAAGACCCCATTCCTTTCTGTTTTCTTCCCGCAGACTACTTGCTCATCGCCGCTTTCATACGTGTAAATTCCTGCGTAATACTGTCCGTCAGCGCCGTATAGCGAATCTGTTCCGATACAAGTTCCACGTTTTCGGTGTGGATATCTACATTATTTTCATCGGAACGGTACGAATAATTTTCCGCCCCCATGTCAAGCTGCGCCGTCGCGTTTAAATGCTCCATATGTACGTTGCGGACTTTCTTATCCAGATTACGATTATACTTAGAATCGGTCAGTTCCATCTCCAGCATAGACTGAAAATCCACATCATAACGTTTGTATCCGGGTGTTGCCGCATTGGCAATATTATTGGCAATCGTACTTTCGCGCAGCCAGCTTGCATCCGCCGCCTTGTCTAATATATTAATATAATCAAATGCAGATGAACCGATCATAATATTCCTCCTTCGTTATTCAAAAAAACGCTCTCTTTCTATTATAATGTTTCCTGTGATTTTTACAAGAGGATTTTTTATTTTTTACACAAAATTGTTTCTTTTTATCGCATAATTTACCATATTTGACAGGAAACAGCAAAAAAGGAACTGACGGTACCAACAACCATCAGATTCCTTTCGGATTCTTCTTTTTGATCGCCTCTAACTCTGAAAATACAACATCATTGACAACTTTAATATACGTCCCTTTCATCCCTGAGGAACGCGATTCAATCACGCCGGCACTTTCAAATTTACGCAGCGCATTCACTATCACAGAGCGTGTAATCCCGACACGGTCTGCCACTTTACTCGCAACCAAAATCCCTTCTGTCCCGTTCAATTCATCAAAAATATGAATAATTGCCTCAAGCTCCGAAAACGACAGCGTACTGATTGCGGAACGCACAATCTGGATTTTCCGGTTTTCTTCTTCGTTTTCTTCATTTACAGAACGCATCATTTCCAGTCCGACAACCGTTGTCCCATATTCGCACAAAATAATATCGTCAATATCATAAGGAACGTCGCTGCGGTATACAAACAGCGTGCCAAGCCGCTCGCCCGCAATATCAATCGGCGTAATAATGGCGGAATACTTTTGAATATCCTGTACGAAACCAAGTGTTTCCAAATTTACATTTTCTTTCGTGGACAGTATCCCCAACAAACGTTCATTCAGCATCAGGTCAATCAATTCGCCAACTTCATCTACAATCAACTCCGAAATCTCCGCAACACCCTCACACCGGCTGGTGCCGAGCACCTTGCCTTTTTTGCTGATCACCAGGATATTGGAGTCCAGGATTCCGGTCATAACATCACAGATGTCGTTAAAGACAACTTTCGATGAATTGTTGTTATGTAGCAGCTTGTTTATTTTTCTTGTTTTATCTAATAGTTGAACGCTCATTGTCACACCCTCCTTTTCTTCGGGTCTATGTGGTCTTATGTGGCCTCATCTTCTATATTCATGAATCATGATACCATTCTTTTTCTGATAATTCAACTCATTTTATCATAATTTATCACTTAGTACGAAAAATTTATGTAACAGTTCAGATAAGGCGTTCTATTTTGGATTGCCGGATATTTTTTCGCCATGCACGTTCGAAAAAATATCCGGCGTCCGGTTTTGCAATTGTTTTCAGCTTTACAAGGCACCCGTACATCCCGCCCATTTTATAAACACGGTATTTTTTACTGCTTTTCCTCCTTTTTTTGATTCTGGTCGCATACATAACCGCACTGTTCGTCCGCACACACCAGCTTTGCCCCTTTTTCGACCATATAACCGCCGCACTGCGGGCATTTTTCTTTGGACGGCTTCTGCCAGGACATAAAATCACAGTCCTCCGGCCCCGCTTCGCAGCCGTAAAAACGCCTGCCTTTTTTTGTTTTGCGTATTACAATGTCTTTTCCGCATTTTGGACAGGCTACGCCGATTTTTTCCAGATACGGTTTTGTGCTGCGGCAGTCCGGAAATCCCGGGCAGGCCAGGAATTTACCGTGCGGCCCGTACTTTATCACCATATTGCGTCCGCATTCCTCGCAGACCACATCCGTAACTTCATCCGCTATTTTTACTTTTTCAAGTGTTTTTTCAGCACTTTCTACAGCTTCCTCAAGATCCGGGTAAAAATTGCTCACGATCACTTTCCAGTCTACATCGCCCTCTTCTACTTTATCCAGCAGCATTTCCATATTTGCCGTAAATTCTTCATCTACAATCGTCGTAAACGCCTGCTTCATAATATCGTTGACAGCCTCGCCAAGCTCGGTCAGAAACAGGTTTTTGTTTTCTTTCAGAATATAACGGCGCGTAAGCAGTGTCGTAATCGTAGGGGCATATGTGCTCGGACGGCCGATCCCATGTTCTTCCAGTGTCTTTACAAGCGCCGCTTCCGTATAATGCGCCGGAGGCTGCGTAAAATGCTGCTTTGTTTCCACCTGTGACAGCGTCAGCTTCGTTGTTTCGTCAATGGATTTTAACAGTGCGTTATTTTCCCCTTTCTCATCCTCCTCGCTCATATATACAGACATAAAACCGTCAAACGCAAGCCTGGAAGCCGATACCTGCAGGCGGTACTGCCCCGCTCCAATTTTTACGCTCGTCGTTTCGTATTTGGCCGCGCTCATCCGGCTGGCTGTAAAACGTTTCCAGACCAGGCTGTAAAGGCGGAACTGATCCCTGGACAGAGATTCCTTAACCGCTGTAGGCGTCCTGGAAATGTTTGTCGGACGGATGGCTTCATGCGCATCCTGTATCTTTCCGGTTTTCTTTTTTTCCGACACGGAATCGGCCAGATACGCTTCCCCATAATTTGCCTCAATGTAATCTTTTGCCTGCGCCTGCGCTTCTTCGGAAATTCGAATAGAGTCCGTACGCAGATAAGTAATCAGGCCGACGACGCCCTCCCCTTTTACTTCTACGCCCTCATAAAGCTGCTGTGCAAGACGCATCGTTTTTAACGTGGAAAAATTCAATACTTTGGACGCTTCCTGCTGGAGCGTACTCGTCGTAAATGGATTCGGAGCTTTTTTGGTCCGCTCGCTCTTTTTAATGTCCAGGATGCGGTAGTCTGCGGCCAGCAGTTCCAGCCGGATCGCTTCTGCCTGTTCCCCGTTTGTAATTTTCATGCGCCCCTGCTCATTTCCGTAAAATTTGGCTTCCAGCTTTTTTTTCGCGCCGGGCACAGTAAACGCCGCGTCGATCGACCAGTATTCTTCCGGGATAAAAGCGCTGATCTCATTTTCCCGGTCCGCAATAATGCGCAGGGCAACCGACTGCACACGTCCCGCGCTCAGGCCGCGTTTTACTTTTTCCCATAAAAGGGGGCTGATTTTATATCCCACCATACGGTCTAAAATCCGTCTGGCCTGCTGTGCGTTGACTAAGTCCATATCAATATCGCGCGGCTGTTTTAAGGAAGCCTTGACCGCGTTTTTTGTGATTTCGTTAAAACTGATGCGGTATACCTGTTTCTCCTGTTTTTTCTCATCCAGTTTCAGCGCTTTGGACAGATGCCAGGAAATTGCCTCCCCCTCGCGGTCAGGGTCCGTCGCAAGATAGATCCGGTCCGCTTTTTTTACTTCTTTGCGCAGCTTTGCCAAAATTTCCCCTTTTCCGCGGATTGTAATGTATTTTGGTTCAAAGTCGTGTTCGAAATCAATTCCCATCTGACTTTTTGGCAGATCTCTGACATGTCCGTTCGACGCAGTGACTTCATAATTTTTCCCCAGAAATTTTTTGATCGTCTTTACCTTTGCCGGTGATTCCACGATTACCAGATATTTTGCCATGATTGCTCCTCAACCTATGTTCTTATTTTATAGTGGTTTTTAAAGATTTCCTCTATATAGCCATTCTGCATAAGCGCTGCCAGTATCCGGCTCACGGTTTGTGTATTGAGCCCAGTCATTTTCAGTATGTCCTCAAAGCCTGTCGGCAGAATGCCAAGACAACCATACACCAACTGTTCTTCTTTTTCAAGAGAAAAATTATGTATTTTCGCAAAATTTTTATCGCAGGCCGTATCCGGCCGCTTGCGCCGCGCTTCCAAAAACAGTTCTTCCATTAAGTCTTCCACAGACAAAATAATCCCCGCACCCTGCGCAATCAGCTTGTTGCAGCCGCTGCTTAACGCATCCGTTACCCGTCCCGGAAGCACGTAAATATCCCGGCCCTGTTCCACCGCAAAATCCGCCGTAATCAAAGACCCGCTTTTTTCTTTTGCTTCTATTATAATAACGACATCAGACAGGACACTGATAATCCGGTTGCGTTTCGGAAAATGATAAGGAAGGGGCCGCGTTCCCGGCGGATATTCCGAAAGCAGGCCGCCATGCCGTTCAATTTCATAATAAAGCTGCCTGTGATAATTCGGATAGCAGATATCCACGCCGCAGCCAAATACAGCGTACGTTTCCCCGTCGCTGTCCATAGCCCCCCTGTGCCCGGCCGCATCGATCCCACCCGCCATGCCGCTTACCACGGCCACATCATGTTTGGCCAGTTCCCTCGCGATCTCCCGCGCCATATCTCTGCCGTACTCCGAGCACATCCTGGCCCCCACAACTGCCACCCGAAACCCGTCCGGCTGCGGCAGGCTCCCCCGGTAAAATATCCCATACGGCGCGTCTGCCAGTTCACGAAACTGCGGCGGATAAGACGGCTCCTCCCAGCTTGTAAGGGACATGCCGGACGCTGCAAACTGCTGCCAGGCGCCGTCAAGATCCCATGTTTTTTTCGCGTCCAAAATACGCGCCCTGTTCTTCTGTGTCAGGTCCGGGACCTTTTCCAGCATGGATGGACTTAAACCATATATTTCCTCCGCCGTACGGCACACGGAAAAAAGCTGCCTGCACACGTAAGAAGAAATCCCCTGCATACTGGCCAGCCAATAAGCGTATTGATCCGACATTCCGCCTACCTCCTGTCCCAGTACTTTTTATCAAAGCTTCGGTAGCAGAAAGCTTCTGACAAATGCCCGACGTTGACCGCGCGTTCCCCGGACAAATCCGCAATCGTACGCGCAACACGCAGTATTTTATGATACGAACGGGCGCTCAGGCCTGCCTGTGCGTATACATGATGCAGATATTCCTCTTCATCCCGCGTAATTTCACAGATTTCTTTGAGCCTGTCCGCCGGAATCTGGCTGTTAAAATAAATACCGCTTCCCGCAAACCGGGTTTTCTGGATCTGCCATGCCCCGCAGACCCTTTCCCGAATAGCCGCCGAACTTTCATTTTCTGACTGCGCCGTTAATTCCTCATAAGTAAGGGGCGCGGCTTCCACGCAGATGTCAATCCGGTCTAACA
>CAJUIH010000014.1:5291-44769 GCA_910586045.1 uncultured Eubacterium sp. | reverse complement strand
GGCTTTCTGGCGGCCCTCCAGAATGGTAAGAATCCCTAAGCATTCTGCAATTTACAGATCGGCCTGCCCCGGTCGCGGCGCCTAATTCGCCCTGGCTGACGCCAGTAGCTAAAGTCGCCGCTTGGCTTCGCCCCTTAGGTAACCGGGCAGAATGCTAAGGGCTTCTAACCATTCTTCCAAAGCCGCCAGAAAGCCGGGCAAACCGTCTCTCCCAGCTAATCTTTACATGCTTTACAACTGGTATCCTATACGTAATTGTAAACACAAAACGGATTCGTGAAACCTTATCAGCCATCCATTTGCTGTTTTTCGTTTCGATGTAGTGTATGTTACGCAGGGCCAGAGAAAACCAGCCGGATGAGGGACGCAGGCCTGGCTTGTAGCGACGTTGGAAGAATGGTTAGAAGCCCTTAGTATTCTGCCCGATACCCTAAGGGGGCGAAGCCAAGCGGCGACTTTAGCCGCTGGCGTCAGCCAGGGCGAACTAGGCGCCGCGACCGGGGCAGGCCGATCCGTAAATGCAGAATACTTAGGGATTCTTACCATTCCGGAGCCGGAGCCACAAGCCAGGCCTGCGTCCCTCATCCGGCGTCCCCGCAGCCAAAATGTACCACCTTATCTGAACTGTTACGTTTTTTCACGTCACGTTCCCCTGCCGGCTGTCCAACCCCCTCGTCTTCTGCTTCCAGGAGTCTGTAGCAGGCCGCGCGGCGTTTTCCTACCGCTTCAGCAGGTGCTCTACCAGCTTCACGCACTCCGCCGCGTCCCCGGAATATCCGTCTGCTCCGATTTCATCCGCAAACCCCTGTGTAATAGCCGCGCCGCCGATTATAATTTTTCCCTGATAGCCCCGTTCCCCTGCAAGTGTTACCACATCTTTCATACGCATCATAGTCGTCGTCATCAAAGCGGATAACCCGACGATTTCTGCTTTCTCTTCCAGCGCGGCTGCAATAATGGTCTCTGCCGGAACATCCTTGCCTAGGTCAATCACCCGGTAACCATAATTGCGCAGCATCAGCACAACCAGGTTTTTGCCGATATCGTGGATATCCCCTTCCACTGTCGCAATGACAATCGTTGCCGTTTTTTCGGCAGCGGCGGAACGTTCGATTTGAGGTTCCAGGTATTCGATCGCCGTTTTCATGGCATTCGCGCTGGCAATTAACTGCGGCAGAAAATATTTCTGCTGGTTGAACCGCTCCCCTACTTCATTGATCGCCGGAATCAGGTATTCGTCTATGATTTGTTCCGGGCGCTTTCCTTTTGCCAGTTGTTCTTTCGCGTCATTTACAATCCTGTTTTTCTCCCCCTGCAGCACTGCCTGGTATACCGGATTTTTTTGAAAATCTGCGTTTCCATCGGCCCCAGACTGCTGCACCGGCGCTCCCGCCATAGCATCCGGCCCAGCCGCCGCGGTCCCTGCTGCAGCGCCTTGAGCGCCGGACGCCACAAGCTTCCGTTTCTTTTCCTGTTCCAGCCTTTCCTGCTTCTGCTGATAGGCCTGCATCCGGTTAATATAGCGGATATCGCTCCCCGGCCTGTGCAAAAGCATGTCCGACGCGGCCGCCGCGTTTACCAGCATATCCTGGGACGGATTTGCAATTGCCATCGTTAAGCCGTTTGCAATCGCCATCGTCAAAAAAGCGGTATTGACAAAAGACCGTTCCGGCAGGCCGAAAGAAATATTCGACAGCCCGCAGATGGTCGCCAGCCCAAGCTGGCTGCTGCAGTAATGAATCGTATCAAAGCATTCCCGCGCGGCGTCCGGATTTGCCCCTACCGTCGCCACCAGACCGTCCACAATGATATCTTCTTTTGCAAACCCCTGGCGCAGCGCTTCGTCCAGTATCGTATGGACAATCGAACGTTTTTCTTCCATTGTCTTGGGCAGCCCGGCATCCGATAAAGGCAGCAGGATAAACATCGCCCCATATTTTTTTGCAATCGGAAGCAGGCGTTCAATTTTTTCCTTTTCCAAGGAAATCGAATTGATCAGCGCCCGGCCCGGGTAAATACGCAGCGCCGCTTCGATCACCTCGATATAGCTGGAATCGATGCAAAGCGGACAGTCTACGGCAGCGGTTACCTCATAGACGGCTTCCAGCATCATCTGTTTTTCATCGATTCCGTTCATGCCCATATTGATATCCAAAACCGCCGCGCCGTTTTCCTCCTGCTCCCTTGCCATAGAACGTACCAGTTCCAGATTCCCTTCCCTAAGCTGTGCCTGCAGTTTTTTCTTCCCGGTCGGATTAATCCGCTCTCCGACAATCTGGAAGCTTCCGTCCAGCGAAATCTCCACGGTACGCCGCTCCGACGCAAGTACCCGTTTTCTTTCCGTACGAATCCCAGGGCTGCGTACATCCGCTACGGCCTGCGCCAGCGCACGGATATGCGACGGGTCTGTCCCGCAGCAGCCGCCAAGGATCCCGGCCCCTGCCTCCGCCAGCTTCTTTCCGGCTGCCGCAAACGCTTCCGGCGTCATCCGGTATATGGTCGCACCATTTTCCAGTTCCGGCAGCCCGGCATTCGGTTTTGCCAAAATCGGCACATTGGCACAGGCATACATGGCTTCTACGATTTCGGCCATCTCCTGCGGGCCGGTCGAACAATTCAGGCCCACGGCATCCGCTCCAAGGCTCTGCAATACGACAACCGCCGTTTCCGGATCTGTCCCAAACAATGTCCGTCCGTCCGGTTCAAACGTCAAACTCGCCATCACCGGCAGGCTGCACGTTTCTTTGACCGCCAATACCGCTGCCCTTGTTTCCTGAAGGCTCATCATCGTTTCTATTACAAACAGGTCAACGCCCGCTTCATATAGCACTTCTACCTGTTCTTTGTACACCTGTACCAACTGTTCAAACTGCAGATCCCCAAGCGGATACAACTGCTGCCCGGTCATAGTCAGGTCGCCTGCCACCAGCGCTTTCCCGTCTGCCGCTTCTTTGGAAAGCCGCACAAGCGCGCGGTTCATTTCCCGCAGGCGCTCCGCCAGCCCGTATTCGGCCAATTTGATCCGGTTCGCGGTAAATGTGGGGGCATATAAAATATTGGTGCCGGCTTGCACATAGGATCTCTGAAGCTGCCTGATGACATCCGGATGCTCTAAAATCCACTGCTCCGGGCATACGCCGGTCGGCATACCGGATTTTTGCAGATTCGTGCCGGTGGCCCCGTCCAAAAGGACAACGCCGGACTGCAGCAGGCTGCGGAACTCTTGTTTTGTCATAATCGGTATCTCCTCATGCTTTATGGCAGCGTGGATGCCGCTGCCTTATTTTTGTTATGATTTAAGATTATATCATAACCTATTTCCTGCACACAATTTATTTTTTATCTGTATCTGGTGTTCCTATTCTTTTTCTATTTATTTTTTGTCCGCATCCGCCGTAGATACGATTTCGTTTCCTTTGATTTTTCTACATCTGCGCCACATCCCGCAGCAGCTTTACATTTTCCACCACCGCATCCACCGCCGCCCGCGCCTCTTCCCAGGTCGTCGCCTCTCCAAGCGTCATGCGCAGCGACCCCGCGGCAAGTTCCCTGTCCCGCCCAATCGCCGTAAGCACATGGGATGGTTCCGCCGAACCCGCGGAACAGGCGGAAGCCGCAGACGCGCAAATATCCTTTGCATCCAAAAGCAGCAGCAGGGTTTCCCCCTCAATTCCGGCAAAACTAAAATTTACATTATTCGGCAGCCTTGCATAGCGGTCGCCGTTTAACCAGGCATCCGGTATCCGGTTTTGGATTTCATGGATCATAAAATCACGCAGCCTTGTCTCCCGGTACATACGTTCCGACATCTTTTTCACCGCAAGCTCCGCCGCCGTTCCAATTCCGACAATTCCCGGTATATTTTCCGTCCCGGCACGCTTCCCCTGCTCCTGCCCGCCTCCATGTATAAACGAAGCGGTCGGCACCCCGTCGCGAATATATAAAAACCCCGTGCCTTTCGGTCCATAAAATTTATGCCCGCTCGCACTTAATAAATCAATATGGTAAAAGTTGACGTCAATCGGCACCTGCGCGTATGCCTGCACCGCGTCCGTATGAAACAGCACCCCATAACGCCTGGCAATCCGCCCGATCTGTGCAATCGGTTCCACCGTACCGATTTCATTATTCGCAAACATCACCGAGATCAAAACCGTATCCGGCCGGATCGCCGCCTCAAGCTGCCGCACATCAACAAAACCCTGTCCGTCCACCGGCAGATACGTCACCTCATATCCCTGCTTTTCCAAATATCTGCATGTATTTAAGACCGCATGATGTTCGATCTGCGTAGTGATCAAATGCCGCCCTTTCTCCCTGCAGGCTTCCGCGGTACCTTTCAAAGCCCAGTTATCCGACTCGCTGCCGCCTGCCGTAAAATAAATCTCCCGTGTATGCGCATGTAAAGAATGCGCGATGGCTGACCGCGCATGCTCCGCGGCTTCCCTGCTTCGGTCTCCAAATTCGTAAATCGAAGACGCGTTGGCATATTCTTTTGCATAATAAGGCCGCATACTTTCTGCAACCTGTTCCGCCATCGGCGTTGTCGCTGCATGGTCCAGATAAATCATAACACTTCCTCCTGTTTACATTTTATGTACCGCTCCCTTTCTATGTTATCTTTTAGCATACAGGCAGACGTTTTCAAAATGGCAAACATTGCTGCGAAAAAAACAAAACCGGCATCGGCCCTTTCCTAAAGATCCCCTCATAATTTTGCGCTTTTTCCATATATTTTTATAAAACAGACAATTAACGGATTTGGAAAGGAATCATTTATGCCGCGTCTATCCCATCTGAAAAAATATGCCAGCCATCCCATACTCCTTGGAACTGTCCTGCTGACCGCCACCGGACTTGCCAGCAGGGTAATCGGCTTCTTCTATAGGATATTCCTGTCACATACAATTGGTGCGCAGGGAATGGGAATTTACCAGCTCATTTTTCCGGTCTTTGCACTTGGTATCGCTTTTTGCAGCTCCGGCATACAATCCGCGATTTCAAAATATACCGCGGAAGCCGTCGGCCGCGGCCACTGTCCGCAGGTTTATCTGTACGCCGGGCTGCTCCTGTCCGCCGCGCTTTCCTTACTATGTACAGCCCTTATTTATACGGGCGCCGAGCCGGTAGCTTTCTATATTCTGGACGAACCGCGCTGCAGCGCGCTGCTGCGCATTCTTGCGCTATCCTTTCCGCTTGCTGCCGTCCACTCCTGTATCAACGGTTATTATTACGGGCTGCAGAAAACACTGGTGCCTTCCATATCACAGCTTTTGGAACAAATATGCCGTGTCCTGTGCGTTTATCTGATCTACCGCATCTGCATAAGCAAAGGGACGGACGTAACTCCCGCGATGGCTGTTTGGGGCATTGTATGCGGAGAACTGGCCGGGACGCTGTTTTCCCTAACCGTTGTGCGTTTTCGCCGCTGCACGAAACACCTGCTGTCCGCGATGCGCCATGTATTTGTATTTTCCGTTCCGCTTACGACAAACCGGGTGTTGATCGACCTGATTAACAGCGCGGAAGCTATCCTGATCCCGATCTGCCTAAAATCCTACGGATACGCCAATGAAGACGCCCTTAGTATCTTCGGCATCCTGACCGGGATGGCCATGCCGATGATCCTGTTTCCGTCCGTCCTGACAAATTCTGTTTCCGTCATGCTGCTCCCGTCCATCTCGCAGGCCAAGGCGCAAAAAAACCAGACACTCATCCGCCGTACGATCCGCCGTACGATAGAAGCCTGTCTGGTTCTTGGATTTGCCAGTACGTTATTTTTTCTGCTCACTTATTCCCTCATTGGCCAGTACTTATTTGTCAATACGCTTGCCGGTCTGTATATCCGCACACTCAGTTTTATCTGCCCGTTTATGTTCCTGTCCACGACTCTGTGCAGCATCCTGCACGGTCTCGGCCATCCGACCGCGACCCTGCTGCTAAACCTCAGCGGATGCCTGCTGCGGATCTGCATTATTTGGACCTGCGTGCCTGTCTATGGCATCCGCGCCTATCTGTACAGTATGCTGGCAAGCCAGATCTTAGTAGCCTTTTGCGCCATCGTAATTTTAAACCGCTGCGGCGACCTGCATCCGGGATCGGGAACGATCCGTTAATCTTGGCACCTGTAAGCCCGTGGACTTACTCGCCTGCCGCCCAGTCGTCGGACGGCGAACAATTAAATGTAAGATCCGTACCATCCGAAACGACAACCACAGTCCCCTGGTCGTCCGTACGGAACATCTGTACGCCCGCCGCACGCAGACGGTTTAACACCTCAGCGTGCGGATGTCCGTAACGGTTATCGTCCCCACAGCTAATTACAGCGTAAACCGGGCTGATTTCCCGGAAAAACGCTTCCGTCGTCGCTGTTTTACTGCCATGATGCGATACCTTATAGACGTCAGCCTGCACATTTTCCCCTGCCGAGAGCATGTCGCTTTCCGCGTCCTCTTCCGCATCCCCGGTGAACAAAAAGCGGTTTTCTCCATGTTCCAGCAGAAAACAGATCGAATTATCATTGGCGTCGCTGTAAGCTTCCAAAGGACCTAAAATGGTAATCTTCGCACTGCCAAGCGGATACGTCTGCCCCGCTTTCGGATGGGTAATTTCCAGTCTGCGGTATTTTGCTGCCTTTACCACATCTTCGTATGTTTTCGTGTCTTTCTCATAATCCGGCATAAACAGTTTTTTTGCCGGAAACTTTGTCAGCACTACATCCAGCCCGCCGATATGATCCGCATCGGGATGTGTCCCAACCAGATAATCCAGGCTGCTGATCTTCTGGCTTTCCAGATAACTCTGCACCTGCGTACCCTTATTGTTATTCCCGGCGTCTACGAGCATCGAATGGCCGTCGCAGGTAATATACGTCGCGTCCCCCTGTCCGATATCCAGAAAATGAATCTGCAGCGTGCTGTCTTTGATATCCCCGGATTTCCCCGCATCCTGACTCTGCCCCAGCAGCTTTCCATCCAGGTATGCCGCCACCGCATCGGTTCCGACTGCCAGAAACCCTTTCAGGTCCCCGCCGAAAAACATCGAAACAATCAGGCAGAATAAAAGAACCGCCAAGGAATACTGCCTGCGGCTGTTTTTCGCCTGCGCCGATCTGCTTTTCTGCGGCTTTCTGCGTGTCGTAGAAGACCTCGCGGCTTGTTTGGTTTTTGATTTTGATTTCTGCTTTGTTTGTGACTTCATATGCTTGTTTATTTCATAATTTATGATTTTATACGCACGAGCGATAACGTTTGCCCTATACTGCAAGATAACAACACTCGTGAATCAGCGTGAATTGGTAAATTTTCGTGTGCGCGCGATTTGAACACCGCCGCGTCCGACGCGTCAGCAGCAGCACATCCCGCACATATTCATCAGCACCATAGACATACAAAAACAAGGAAAGCCCTCATACGGCCTTCCATAACTTTCCCCCATACTGCTGTACCATGCGCCGCCAAAATAAAGCTGCTGCAAAAGCTGGCGGTACTCCATGCTGCTTGGCTCCATTTGAACTGCCTGTTCCGCAAATTCACGGGCTGTCATATTGTTGCCAAGCCCTGCATTTGCCAGCGCACAATAGTAATACCAGCGTGCCGTATGCTCCGCAATGCTGTTCAGTACATGCAAAGCGTCCTGAAAGCGGCGGTTTGCCAGATAATTAGCCGCCGCCTGCATCCGCGTTGACTCCTGCGAATGCGTCTGGCCGAACCCGCTGCCGTATCTCGCGGAGCCAAATCCGCCAAACCCGCTGCCCTGCTGTTTTTCCTGCATAATCTGATTATATGCCTGCTGGACTTTTTTAAACTGCTCTTCTGCCTGTTCCCGGTTCGGATTATTGATATTTGCATCCGGATGATATTTCCGGCTTAAAGCACGGTACGCTTTTTTTATTTCTTCGTCCGTCGCACCAGGTTTTAACCCGAGCACATCATAAGGATTTCCCACGACCCAAAGCCTCCTTGGCAGTTTTCGGCTGTTTTTTCAGCCGCAGATATTCATATTTTGTCCAAACACCCGAATACAGGATATTCCTGCATATTTCCGCATGCAGCAGGATCGGCAGGCGTTCAAACGATTTGGCGCATTCCGCCATCATACTTGTCAGCATCAGCCTGGAAAATGTTTCAAAATCCTGCTCCGTTTTCTGCTGCATCAGACTTAAAACATTATAGCAATGATTCTTCGTATCTTTATCAATGTCCGCATAAGCATCCATTAAATAAATAAACTTTCCCATATAAAAACCCAGGCAGCGCAGTTCGTCCACCCAGATATCATCTTCTTTCCAGGCAAAAATTTCACCCAGCATCTCCCCTGTCAGCCCGGCCACCGCATCCACATTCTGCTCCCGGCATTTTTCCGCCCGTTCCAGCCTGCGCAGATATTTTGTAATTGCCATCTCCTGCCTCGGATACATTTCACGGACACGCTCATAATCTTTCCGCAATAACTGCGCCAGCGCTTTTTTTGTGTAAGAGCGGTTATCGTTCCAATCATCCTCAAAGTTTCTGGCCGACAGCAGAATATTCATTGCCGCCGCGTAATCCGTTGCCGCATTGGTGCGTGCCGTCTGTTTTTTAGACGGATGCAGGGCACAGATAAACTCCTGCCTGGTATCCTCCAGCTCATACAGTCCGGTCAGCAAAACAATTAAAAACGCCATATCATAATTTAAAAGGATCTGCCCTTTCCTGCCGAATCTTTCCTTTAGCACACGGCATAACCCGCAATAATAGGACTGGTACATGCTGCGGTCCGCAGGACTTAATTTTTCCCGGTTGACATTGATATATCCAAACATAGCGCTTAACTCTTTTTAATAAATTCCGTACTGCATTTCGGACACGTAATGGCAATCTTTCCTCTGCCCTTTGGTACCCTGACTTTCTGCCCGCAGCCCGGACATTTATAAAAACAATAAACTTTGCGCTGTGCCAGATGTTCTTTCTTATGATTCCATTTTGCCAAACTGCGGTACCGCCAGTTCAGGAACTTCTGGTTCTGCGCCGCCATTTTCGATACATTTTTAGAAAAAGAACGGTACAGTCCGTAAACCAGCAATAAAAAACCGGCCAGATAAAAAAAGCGATGCCTGACAAACAAATCCAACACCAGGCAAACCACCGCAAGGCCGAGATACAACCTGGAAAGCTGGTCTGCACCGTACCTTCCGTACATAAATCTTGTCATTTTCTCCCGAATACCATTCATATTCCCACTCTCCCATCTGTCCCGCACAACAACCCGCGATGCCAAATATATGCCAATGTATTCTACAATGATCCTGTTATCTATGGTATAATCGAAACTTTTTTCTGTCAATGGGAAATGGTGCGTTTTCAGAAAAAATTGAGAATGTTTATATTTTGTTAATAGAAACTGTAAATAGAAACTTGAAAATTGAAAAAACCCTTTACATTTCACTCTAATTATGATTAGATTAATAAGAAAATCCAAGCAGGATGAATGATCGCGGCTGCATACGTCGAAAGACCGCAGGTGAGGAAAGTCCGGGCTTCACAGGGCAGGATGCCGGATAACGTCCGGTGGAGGCGACTCCCAGGAAAGTGCAACAGAAATATACCGCCTGTAGGCGTGCGTCCTGCAGGTAAGGGTGGAAGGGCAGTGTAAGAGACTACCGCCTTCCTGGTAACAGGGAGGGCACATGTAAACCCCATCCGAAGCAAGACCGAGCAGAAGCAGTGACGTGGCCCGCCAGCTTCAGGTAGGTTGCTGGAGGCGGCTGGCGACAGCCGTCCTAGATAGATGATCATTCGCGACAGAACCCGGCTTATAGTCCTGCTTGGATTTTTGACGTTGTAAAGGAGTGACAGCATGGGGATTTATGTAAATCCGGGAAACGGCCTGTTTGAAATGGCCCGATTTTCTAATATATATATTGATAAAAGTATGTTGATAGCAAAGATGAATGACGTCTACCGAACAGAAAAGAGGTTTGTCTGTGTAAGCCGCCCGCGCCGATTTGGCAAATCAATGGCTGCTAACATGCTGTCAGCCTATTATAGCCGCGGCTGTACGTCAGCGGCATTATTTTCGGGACTAAAAATTGAAACAGACAAATCATTCCAGGAACACCTAAACCGGCATAATGTTATACGGATCGATGTGCAGCGTTTTTTGGA
This sequence comes from uncultured Eubacterium sp., assembly GCA_910586045.1. Lineage (GTDB taxonomy): Bacteria > Bacillota > Clostridia > Lachnospirales > Lachnospiraceae > Eubacterium_J. The sequence goes on along the minus strand of CAJUIH010000014.1, from coordinate 34,624 downwards.
TACGCCCAAAATGCTTCCATTATTTATGTCTGAAATAGAACATCAGATCGTTTCCGAATTAATATCAGAATTTCCGAATTGCACTGGCATTGATTCAGACAGCAGGTTAAAGAATGCCCTTGACCAGATCTTTATACAGACAGCAATGGGATTTATCTTTATTATTGACGAATGGGATTGTGTATTTCGGGCGGCGAAAAACAATAAAGAAATTCAGAAAGAATATTTAGATTTTCTAAGAGGGTTATTGAAAGGTTCTGAATATGTAGAACTGGCCTATATAACAGGGATTTTACCGATTAAAAAATATGGAGAACATTCCGCTATCAATATCTTTGATGAATATTCCATGATCGCGCCCAAAAATTTAGGCGCCTATTTTGGATTTACCAAAGAAGAGGTGCGTGCACAATGTGAAAAACAGAATGTCAATTACACCGAAGTGGAAAGATGGTATGATGGATACCGCTTAGGAAATCTTTCTATTTATAATCCCAAATCTGTAATAGACGTACTGACCTGGCATGAATTTCAAAGTTATTGGACCGGGACGGAAACCTATGAAGCGCTGAAAGTTTATATTGATCTAAATTTTGACAGGCTGAAAGAGAACATTGCCATCATGCTCGGAAATGGGCATTGTAAGGTCAATACCCGCAGATTTCAAAACGATATGACCACATTGCGAACAAAAGACGACGTATTTACACTTTTAATCCATCTCGGATATTTAACCTACGATAAAGATCATGAGGAAACGTTTATACCAAACCAGGAAATTGCCCAGGAATTTTTAAACGCGGCAGATGATACTGGATGGAACGGTCTTGTACAAGCACTCAACCATTCGGAAGCACTTTTAAAAAGAACATGGGCGCTGGATGGAACGGCAGTAGCGGAAAAATTATCTGGCATTCACAGTGAAACAGCATCTATTTTAAAATACAACAATGAAACCGCGCTAACATGCGCTGTCCTAATTGCATACTATAGCGCCAAGGCATATTATATAAATCCCGCTATGGAACTTCCTACGGGTAAAGGTTTTGCAGATGTCGTATATCTTCCAAAGCGGAATGTAAACGTGCCAGCACTAATCGTAGAATTAAAATGGGATAAAAGCGCAAATGGAGCGATTGCACAAATTAAAAAAAATGCATATGTATCCTGGATTGAGGGATATACCGGCGATATTCTTTTAATTGGAATCAATTATTCTAAAAAAGACAAAAAGCATACTTGTGTGATAGAAAAATATGTAAAAGAGAGCGTTTAAATTCCAGCTCTATTCCTTGCACCCTTTGCCCTTTTTGGGAACATCCAGACAGAAATCAGATTTCTGTCTGGATGTAGTACTTTTCCTCTCAACCAGCCGCCGTACTTTCCCTGCCGCTCAGATTTTTATATTCCCGCAGCCTGTCCGCGGCATCCTGCTTCGTTTTTTCAAACAACTGCGGCGCACGATCCGGGAATTGGCGGGCAAGCGCCGAATACCGCACCTGTCCCAAAAGGAACTCTTCAAAATTGCCGGATGGGTCTTTGGAATCCAGAATAAACGGATTCTTCCCTTCTTTCGCCAAATCCGGATTGTACCGATAGAGCTGCCAATAACCGGCTGCTACGGCCTGCGCCATGTTTTCCATACTTTTTCCCATGCCGGTCTTTAACCCATGGCTGATACACGGGGCATATGCAATGATCAGAGACGGCCCTTTGTAATTCTCGGCTTCCCGAATCGCCTTTAAGGTCTGATTTTTATCCGCACCCATCGCAATCTGCGCCACATATACGTTTTTGTAGGTCATCATCATCCGGCCCAGGTCCTTTTTTGCCGACCGTTTGCCCGAGGCCGCAAATTTGGCGACTGCCGCCGTAGGGGTTGATTTGGATGCCTGACCTCCGGTATTGGAATAAATTTCGGTGTCAAATACCAGTACATTGACATCTTCGCCGGATGCCATCACATGGTCTAAACCGCCGTAGCCAATATCATAAGCCCAGCCGTCGCCGCCGATCATCCATACGGAACGTTTTACCAAATAATCGCGGTTTTTGCTGATTTCCGACAACAGCCGCTTCTTTTCCGGCAGTTCGCTTTCCGGCAGTGTTTCCGGAGTCATGTTTTCAAAAATGTCCACAATTTCATCCGCAATCTTTCTGGACTCCGCCCCGTCTTCACGCACTTTAATCCACTGTTCGAACGCTTCTTTTAAGCGCGGCGAGATCGCGTCCAGTCCGCCTTTTAACAGTTCTTTCATATTCTGTTCCAATCCGTCGCGAATCTGCCTGACGCCCAGGAACATCCCATAGCCATATTCGGCGTTATCCTCAAACAAGGAATTTGCCCAGCTCGGCCCTTGCCCTTTGTCGTTGCACGTATAGGCGGTCGTTGGTGCGGACGCACCCCAAATCGACGAGCACCCTGTCGCGTTCGCGATCATCATGCGGTCGCCAAACAACTGCGTCACCAGTTTGATATAAGCCGGCTCGCCGCAGCCTGCACACGCACCGGAAAATTCCATCAGCGGCTTCTTAAACTGACTTTCTTTTACATTGGTGCCCGCAAACTGGCTGCCCTTATCCGTTACACTAACTGTAGCATATTTCCAGTTTGGAACTTCCGTATCGGTTTGTGTCGCCAATTTTTTCATTACAAGCGCTTTTGGCTGCGCCGGACAGATATCCGCGCAGTTGCCGCAGCCGGTACAATCCATCGTACTGACCTGGATCCGGTAGGCATACTGCTCCAGCCCTTTTCCTTTGGCCGGCTGTGTATGAAACGTTTCCGGCGCAGCAGCCTTTTCTTCCGCGGTCAGCAGAAACGGCCGTACACACGCATGCGGGCAGATAAAGGAACACTGGCCGCACTGGATACAGGTATGCGCATTCCATTCCGGAACATTGACTGCGATCCCGCGCTTTTCATAAGCCGATGTGCCGTTTGGGAAAGTACCGTCCTCAATGCCGCTGAATGCGCTGACTGCCAGACGGTCGCCTTCCTGGCGGTTCATCGGACGCATAATGGAAGCTACAAATTCCGGTTCTTTGCATTGGCAGCAAGACTGCCCCGCGTTTACATCTTTGCAGTCTTTCCAGTGCGCCGGGACGTCGATTTTTACCAGATCTGTAAATCCGTGTTCGACTGCTTCCTCATTCATCTGGATAATCTGTTCGCCCTTTTTACCGTAAGCCTTGCGGATTGCCTGTTTTAAATAATTTTTCGCCTCTTCCGGCGGCAATATATCCGCAAGCTTAAAAAATGCTCCCTGCATAATCATATTAATCCGGTTGCCAAGCCCGATTTCTTCCGCGATTTTAATCGCGTTGATACAGTAAAACTGAATCTGCTTTTCCGCAATTTTACGCAGCATTTCCCCTGGAAGCTCTTTTTCCAGTTCCTCACTGCTCCACATACAGTTTAATACAAACGTACCGCCTTCTTTCAATCCGGCCAGCAGGTCATAGCTGTGTACAAAGGACTGGTTATGGCAGGCAATATAATCCGCTTCATCAATTAAATAGGCCGACCGGATCGGCTCGCTGCCGAACCTCAGGTGGGAAGTCGTAAGGCCGCCGGATTTTTTGGAATCGTACGCAAAATAAGCCTGCACATACTGATCGGTATGCTCCCCGATAATTTTCACTGCCTGCTTATTCGCCCCTACCGTACCATCGGAACCAAGCCCCCAGAATTTACAGCGCACTGTCCCTTCTTTTGCCACACTCAATGTTTCCGACGCCGGAAGCGACGTATGCGTCACATCATCTTCTATGCCAACCGTAAACCCGTTTTTCGGTTTTTCATTTTTCAGGTTTTCAAATACCGCCCGGATCACAGCCGGCGTCGTATCTTTGGAACCAAGGCCGAAACGCCCGCCTACAATCAAAGGCGCGTTTTCACATGCATAAAATGCGTTTCTTACATCCAAATATAATGGTTCGCCCGGCGCCCCGGGTTCCTTTGTACGATCCAGCACCGCAATCCGCTTTGCGCTTTTTGGCACCGCATCCACAAAATGCCGCACGGAAAACGGACGGAACAGATGTACTTCCACCAATCCGTACTTCTCCCCTTTGGCATTATAATAATCGATCGTCTCCTCTATCGTTCCGCAGACAGAACCCATTGCTACAATCACGTATTCCGCATCATTAGCACCATAATATTGAAACAGGCTATAATTTCTTCCAGTTAGACGCCCTTGCTGTTCCATCGTTTCTTCGACAATCGGCACAATGTTTTCATAAAACGGATTGCAGGCCTCCCTTGTCTGGAAATAAATATCCGGATTCTGCGCCGTACCCCTGGTAACCGGATGGTTTGGCGACAGCGCCCGGTCACGGAACGCCTGCAGCGCTTCCTGGTCAACGAGGCTTTTATAATCCTCATACGATAGCGCTTCCACTTTCTGCACTTCGTGCGAAGTACGGAACCCGTCAAAAAAATGGATAAACGGCAGACGCCCTTTGATTGCCGCAAGATGCGCAACAGGCGCTAAGTCCATAACTTCCTGAACCGAACCGGACGCAAGCATCACGCATCCGGTCTGCCTTGCCGCCATCACATCCTGATGGTCGCCGAAAATATTCAGCGCCTGCGACGCGATGGAACGGGCGCTGACATGAAAAACGCCCGGCAGCAGTTCGCCGGCTACTTTAAACATATTCGGGATCATCAGCAAAAGTCCCTGCGACGCCGTAAATGTCGTGGTCAGCGCCCCTGCCTGCAAAGAACCGTGAAACGCGCCCGCGGCGCCCGCCTCCGACTGGAGCTGGACGACCTTTACCGTCTGCCCGAATATATTTTTCCTGCCGTTTGCCGCCCATTCGTCCACAACTTCCGCCATGGTAGAGGACGGCGTAATCGGATAAATGGCTGCTACATCTGTAAACGCATAAGCGACATAAGCAGCCGCCGTGTTGCCGTCAACCGTCATTGTTGTCTTTCCCATCTTTTCCCCTCCTATAGTCTGCTTCCGTTATCAACCCATTCCTTGGCATGTTCTACAGCGCTTGTATCCGGAACAGAAACATTAGCTTTTGGTGTCATACGGCTTTCTTTTGTCCATGCGGCAGTCGATGTATTGTCCGTCTGGACGGTTTTATTGATGCGCTGATTGTGCGTGCCGTTTAAGGCATGGCTTTTTTCATTCTTTGTAATCATATGCTTGTTCCTTTCTTGTTTTTTATCGTTTTTATGATGGCTGTTTTTGATTTTGGTTTTCGCTTCCGTTAGTATGTCCAGAAATAATCTGGTTATACCGTTTCTTACGATGCGAAAATCATTCCTCTGCAAAATGCGCCGCTTGCAGGCCGCGCTGTTTCATGATACAATGATGCCATAAAATTGGAGGACCAAATGCCAGACAAGAAAACATATGAAGAACTGCAAAATCGGATACTGGAACTGGAAGCTCTGTTAAAAGGCGGCAGCAATCGGGAATACAAATCACGTCTATTCAGCTTTCTTTTTGGACGGGAAGAGAACAAAAAATGGACATTGTCGCTTTACAACGCCATCCATGGCTCATCCCACAATGACGTTTCCGACATCACGATTAATACTATGGAAGATGTGGTTTACATGGGCATGAAAAACGATCTTTCTATCCTTGTTTCGGAAACAGTCAGCCTTTATCGGTCCATAGAACTGTACGAACAGCAAAGTTCCTACAATCCAAACATGCCCGTGCGTGAGTTTATGTACGCCGGAAAACTTTATGACCAATTTATCCACTCCACAAAGCTGAACCGATACGGCAGGAAGCTGCTGCCTCTGCCACTGCCTAAACTGATCGTTTTTTACAATGGTGAAGACGATAAAGCAGACGAAACCATACTGTGCCTCAGTCATGCGTTCAAAGAAGAGATCCGCAGGAATGTCGTACGCAGACACACGAAAATGAATGAAAAAACTGATGAACACCGGATTATGTCGGAAGTAAATCAAATATTCCAGGAAGCCGATCCCGATATCGAAGTAAAAGTCCGAATGATAAATATCAACTATGGACACAACCAAACCATACTCTCCGCCTGCAGGCCGCTTGCGGAATATGCGTGGTTTGTGGCACAAACCAGAAACAACCTGTCAACCGGCAGCGAACAGACAAATCCTATGCAAATGGGAATCAGAGATGCTATTGACAAAGCGATCAATGAGATGCCGGAAGCATTCGAAATCAAAAAATTTATTATGGCTAACAGGTCGGAGGTGAAAGATATGTGCCTGACAGAATATAATGAAGCAGAAACCATGGAAATGCTGCTCCAGGAAGGTCGGCAGGAAGGATTGCAGAAAGGCCGGCAGGAAGGTCGGCAGGAAACCATGATCCGCAATCTCAAGAACCTAATGGACAGCACCGGATGGACAGCCGAAAAAGCTATGGATACACTGAAAATTCCGCCGGAACAGCGTAGTACCCTTTCTTTGGATTTATCTATTACATCGAACACAAAATAGGCAAGCATAACCATGGAACTGTCCCAAAATAACTTACTATATTTCTTGTCTTTTTCTTCGGGCGTGCAGTTCAAAAATCTGTTACATAGCCCGCTATGCGCCCGATTTTTGAACTGCACGCCCGAAGAAAAATCCTGCGAAGTATAGGTAAGTTATTTCGGGACAGTTCCTATGCGATTAAAAACACCATTATAATAACTGGTATATTAGAAAACAGAAGCACAGCCGCAAAACCGCTTGTTTTACGGCTGTTTTTATATTACTTTTTCCCTGGCTATTTTTCTTAAAATGTGATATTTCTTTCCCCCATTTTGTTATTATAATGAAAGGCCTTTCCATTTCATACTGATGCAAACAGGAGGTGAGGTGATGCTCTCCGAAGAAACTTATGCCGATTATGTCAGGCTTTATGCGGATTCTATGCTGCGCATTGCTGTCAATTACTGCAGGCAGCGCACAGACGCCGAGGATATCGTACAGGAAGCGTTTTTAAAACTTTACGAAACAGACACGGAATTTACGGATGCAGAACACATCAAACGCTGGCTCATCCGGGTAACGATTAATGCATGCAAAAATCATCTGTCTTCCGCCTGGCTGCGCAGAATGCGGCCAATGGGATTTCAGGAACTTGCGTTGACGCTGGACCAGGCGGTGGATACAAACCCTGCCTGGTATGAAGCATATGGCGAAGCATCCGCCCTGTTTCAGGCCGTGTGCTCCCTGCCGGAAAGATACCGCAGCGTCGTGCATTTATATTACTACGAGTCCTATTCCGTCAGAGAAATCGCACAGATCCTGCAAAAAAAAGAAACGACCATACAAACAAGGCTGATGCGCGCGAGAAAAATGCTGAAACAACATTTGAAAGGAGCGTGGCAGGATGAACCTGAAAGATAACCGTGATTCAAACCGCAACTACTATCAACACATGTATGGACAAATCCATGCAACCGATGAATTAAAAGAAAGGCTGATCCAAATGAATACAACCAGACAGAACCACAAAAAACCGCCCCGCCGTATGACCTGGAAAGCAGCGGCAGCCGTCGCTGCCCTTTGCGTCACACTACCGTCCGGGGCCTATGCCGCAAACCACTATTTTGGCATCACAGAATTTTTCTCTGCATCCGGACACGCACTGGACGAGGAGGCAAATAAACTGATTGAAACAAATATCCCGCAGACCAGTGAAAAATCGCCTGCCCAAGACCGTCCGCAAAATCATAACCCCAAAAACGATCCGATCCCAAATACGGATTCTGCAACCTCCGGCTCAGAAACGCCGGATTCGATCCCTGTTTCATTTACGGTACAGGAAGCATTGTGCGACAGCGGCTCCGTTCACATCATTGTTACCGCAAAAGCTTCTGAAACCGGAACATACCTGTTAGTGCCGGATGACCTTACCGAGGAAACAGACAGTGTAGAAAACATCGGCATCCATGAAGATCTCTCCATCAGAGACTATGCCAAAGCAAACGGGCTGGAAATACTGTATGTCGGCACCGGTTTTCAGGCGGACAGCCCGTTTTCTCCGGCAGTCTGCAGTTTTTCCTCAAAATCCGAAACGGACGGCACGCTTTCTACCATTGTTTCCGCGGACCGCACAGAATCCGATACAGACCTGCATGCAATTCTTACCCACACGGTTCGCCCCGCGAACACTGAAAATGCCGCACATAATATATGGCGAACTTCCACCGCATTTACGCTGGATGACAAGAGCACAAGCAAACTGCGCACTTACCGGCCAAAAGACAGTACCGGGATTCCAGGCACACAGGCCCATGTTCAAAAAGTATTAATGGAACAGACGGAGGTCGCAACCTATGTAACCGTCTATTATACAAACCCACAGAAAACAGAAGACGACGGACTGTATTTTGACATTCTGGACGCTAACGGCAAAGAATGGGAGCTAAAGGGCGGGCGCGGCATCGAGCAGGAAAAAGACGGCAGCTATTGCCTGTATTTGACCTATAATCGAACCGAACTGCCGCGTTCTTTCGAGTTAAAGGCTTTTGACTATTTAGAAAAAAATACTTTCGGAAAGTTAACGCTCATGGCAGAGTAAGCAGACGGACGCCACGGAAAAGAATCTACAAAACAGATAAGGTGTTACATTTTGGCTGGGAGGACGCCGGATGAGGGACGCAGGTCTGGCTTGCGGCTCCGACTCCAGAATGCTTAGGGATTCTTGCCATTCTGGAGGGCCGCCAGCAAGCCTGGCAAACCGTCTCTTCCAGCGTCCGGCTGGCCAAAATACAACATCTTATCTGAACATTACCAAACGGCGGACGAAAAAGGAAAATAATTATTTATTCCTTGCATAAATTTCTTTATATGGAAAATAATAAGAAAAAATTTGTGAGGTAAATCAATGGATCATATGGATTGTTTAAAAGTAAATGTAAGAAAAGTCGCAGTGATCGGCTGCGGCTTTGTCGGATCATCAACCGCGTTTGCATTAATGCAGAGCGGTTTGTTTTCTGAAATGGTATTAATCGACGCTGACACCGACCGTGCGGATGGGGAAGCGCTGGATATCAGCCATGGAACTCCGTTTGCCAGACCGATGAAAATATATGCCGGAACCTATCGGGATATTACCGACGCGGCTATTATTATCATTACAGCGGGCGCAAATCAAAAACCGGATGAAAGCAGGCTGGATCTTGTGACAAAAAATACAAAAATTATGCGTTCCATTATCGAAGAAATTATGCAGCATAGATGTGAAGGGATTCTGGTCGTCGTATCTAATCCGGTAGATATCCTGACCTATGAAGCATTAAAAATATCCGGCCTTCCAAAAAACCGTGTGATCGGCTCTGGAACAGTACTGGATACCGGACGTTTAAAAAGCGAGCTTGGGGAACACTTAGGAATCGACAGCCGCAGTATCCATGCGTTTATTATCGGTGAACATGGCGACAGCGAAATCGCGGCATTCAGCAGCGCAAACGTCTCCGGCGTACCGTTGCATGATGTATGCGAAATGCGCGGTTATTATGATCATGAGGCTTCGATGCAGGAAATCGCTAAAACCGTAAAAAACAGTGCGTATGAGATCATCGAAAAGAAAAAGGCTACTTATTACGGCATCGCAATGTCAGTCCGGCGAATCTGCGAAGCTATCGTACGCGATGAAAAATCGATTTTGTCAATTTCTGTTCTGGTAGACGAAAAACACACGTACGGCATTCAGGATATTGTACTCAGTATGCCTGCCATTGTTGGCGCCAATGGTGCGCAGGGCCAGGTTCCGATTTCTCTGAACAGCGAAGAACAGCAGCAGTTAAAGGAATCAGCGGCGTTATTAAAAGAAATTATAAAAAAATTATAATCCTCTCGTATTGCCGTATCGGATGCCATTTTGATTTGACGGGTAATTATAATAAACCATACAGCACTTTTGTAAGAATTTTGATAGAAATTAATCGTTATTTTGTGATAGAATAGCAACATACCGGACAAATACAAGATAGCAAACTGTTTTATAATAAGAAAAAATAACGGAGGATAATAAGAATGAATGGTGCATCATCTGCGCTCAAAAAGAAAAAAAAACGCCGTAAGAGGATCCGGGCAATCCGGCGGGCCATTTGTATGGCAGGCCTAATGGTAGCCATCGTGGCCGCGCTTCGGTCGGCTTCCGCTTATTTGCTGGTGGAGGATACTATGGAACACAAGGAAGATGAACATGTAAAGGCCGTATCTGCTACGGCGGCGCCCGCGGCAACCCCTATGACAGTCAGCGAACCAACAAAACGGGCTTCTTCCCAGATCTACGAAGACTTGAAAGCATACGCTAAAAAGAACAAGTCCGCATTACAGATATATAAAAACCGTAACGAATATCCGGAGATGCTGCTTGCCGCTTATCTCAATAATCCGGAAATGGAACAATTTGTACAAGGATATTTAACGCAGGATACTTTATCACAGGATCGGCAGCTAAACGAGGAAGAACGGCAGACGCAGTTTCCCCTGCTGCTGCAGTGGGATCAGCGATGGGGATATGTCTCCTACGGCGGCAGCATCATTGGACTTTCCGGCTGCGGCCCGACCTGCCTGTCCATGATACTCATTTCCCTGACCGGCGATCCGACCCAGACGCCGGATATCATCGCCGCGTTTAGTGAAACCAACGGCTATTACGTGGAAGGCAGCGGAACCGCATGGTCTTTGATGACGGAAGGCGCATCCAGGCTCGGCCTTTACGCACAGGAGCTGTCATTGGATGAATCTGTTATGAAATCACAGCTAGATGCCGGGCATCCCATTATTTGCTCCATGGGGGCCGGAGATTTTACGACAGAAGGGCATTTTATTTTGATTTACGGATACAATGAAAACGGATTTCTGGTCAATGACCCAAATTGCATCGGCAGATCCGGCCAGGCATGGACATTTGACCGTCTATGCGGGCAGATTAAGAATTTGTGGGCTTATGCAAGAGGGTAGCAAAAAAAGATCTTGTAAAACCTTGTGCTTAGGGACTGTGCAGAAATCATTGATGCACAGTTCCTAAGACAGGATTTTACAAGTGCCGCCTGCCAGCGGTTCAGGACTGTTGCGCATATTTCCCCTTTTGCTCTTCCAAAAACGACGCATCCTGAAAATAATCAATTTTCATGGCATGCTTTACCTCGCCCAACGTAGCCGCTGCCGTTTCTTTCGCCGTCTGGCTGCCGCGGCGCAGGATCTCGTAGACATGGTCCATATCTTTTTCGTATTCTGCCCTGCGCCGGCGGATCGGCGCTAATTCTTCCTGCATGACACAGTTCAGGAACTTTTTCACCTTTACATCCCCAAGGCCGCCGCGTTGGTAGTGCGCCTTTAATTCGTCCAGATTCGCATATTCCGGCAGATATTCCGCAAAATGCCCCTGATTGCAGAACGCATCCAGATAAGTAAAGACTGTGTTGCCTTCCAGTTTGCCCGGATCCTGGACACGGATATGGCCGGGATCTGTAAACATGGACATTACTTTTTTACGTACCTCCTCTTCCGGCTCTGCAAGATAAATGCAGTTGCCAAGCGATTTGCTCATTTTTGCTTTTCCATCCGTGCCCGGCAGACGCAGGCACGCGGCATTATCCGGCAGCAAGATCTGCGGCTCGGTTAAAACCGGGCCGTAAACGGAATTAAATTTATGCACGATTTCCCGTGTCTGTTCGATCATAGGCGCCTGATCTTCGCCAACCGGAACCGTTGTAGCGTGAAATGCCGTAATATCCGCTGCCTGGCTGATCGGATATGTAAAAAACCCGACCGGAATACTGGTTTCAAAATTACGCATCTGTATTTCTGATTTTACGGTTGGATTACGCTGCAGCCTGGAAACCGTAACGAGATTCATATAATAAAACGAAAGTTCTGTCAGTTCCGCTACATGTGACTGCACAAAAATAATAGACTTTTCCGGATCAATGCCTACCGACAAATAATCCAGCGTTACCTCCATAATATAGTCCCTGATTTTGGATGGATTATCCGCATTATCGGTAAGCGCCTGGGCATCCGCAATCATAATATAGATCTGGTCAAATTCTCCGGAATTTTGAAGCTCGACCCGCCGCTTCAAAGAGCCCGCATAATGTCCGACATGAAGGTTCCCGGTCGGCCGGTCGCCGGTTAATATTATTTTCTTTTTCTCTTTCATTTTTTATTCTCCATTTTCTTTCTTATAAACAGCCTGATTTTTTGTATTTTTATAAGTTTCTTATATTTGCATTATACCATTATCCCTGTCCGTTCCTTACTTTCTTCCATAAATGCATTCAGCTTTCGGAACGGTATGCTAAGAAGCAGCCCTATCACGAATGACACAAGCAGAAATGCCGACAAATAGAGCAAATCTTCCTGCCAGGCGTGCTTGTATGTGCCGCCTACCGCTTCTTTTAGCGCATCCATTGCATACGGGAACGGCAGGAAACGGTAAATCTGCTGGTAAATATCCGGCAGCACTTCCTTTGGAAAAGTTCCGCCCGCCCCGGCTACCTGAATCACCATAATCACAACGGCCAACGCTTCCCCGACATTTCCAAATGCATACGTGAGCGAATAAATCAGCAGCGTAAACGTAAAGCTTGCCAGAGCCGCCGAACACCAAAACAGCAGGAAATGCCTGCATTGGATTTCCAAAAAAAATACGTTGCCAAGTACGCAAATGAGCGTCTGGATCTGCCCGGTCAAAAAGAAGACCGCATATCGTCCAAAATAGGCCTGGTAATGTTTTAAATTCTGTATTGTTTCCCCCGGATGTACTTTTGTATGGATAATTGCAACCAGGATCAGCGCACCGACCCATAAGGAAAGTACCGTATAGAACGGAGCCATTTGAGAGCCGTAATTTTGAATCGGAAATACCCGCTCTGTACGTACATTTACCGGTGTCGCAAAAAACGCGCCAATTTTTTCCGGCTCGTTTTGCAGGGTATTCATAACCTGCTGCAGCAACTCGCTGTCACCAATGCCGGAAAGCTCTGTTTGCAGCGCGTCCGCCTGATCGTATAAGTTCTTGAGCAGTTTACGCAGTCGATCCAGATCTGTTTTGGCGTCGGTAAGCAATGTAATGTAATCCTGAAGACGGATATTTGCGGTTTCAATCCCCGAGGTGCTCAATGCTCCGGAAGCCGTGGATATCAGCCGCAGGTCTGTCTGCAGATCCTTGATGATTTTACTGTTTAGCTCGCTGACGCCGGACATCGTCTTCGCCGCGGCATCAACTGTATATGCAAACGTGCGCAGGGAACGCTGGTGGCCTTTACAGTCGGTTTTCAGATCTTCCAAACGTTCTATCATCCGTCCGGTCACAGAATCCGTGTCGGTATGCTCCAGAACAGTTCCAAGCTTTGCCGCAAGCTCTGTGATCGTTTGGAAAACGGTACGGTTCACCTGTGTTTCTACCGCTGTTTTCGCTTTTCCTGTAATTTTCACTGCTATGGCATTTTTCTTGTCATTTTCATAGTAAAGGATCTGGCCGCCTTCCAGCTTGCCGTCTATAATTCCGGCAATTTTGCGTGTAAAATCTTGCGGGATGATCAGGGCCGCATAATAATCGCCGCTGTACACACCATTTAATGCCGTACGCTCATCCTGCGGAAACACCCATCCAATCGTCGTATTTTCATGCAGCGCATCGACCAAAGAATCGCCGACCGAAAGGGACAGGCTGCCCTGCTGGATCCCCTGGTCTTTGGAAAATACGGCGATCCGCAGATTCGATGTCGCCGACTCACTGTAAGGATCCCAATTGGAATGGATATTAAACCATGCGTATAATGACGGGATCACGCACAGGCCCATCAGAATTACCATGGCTACGACATTCGTCCGAATATTTTTCAAATCCTGCAGTATAATTTTTAGGATATTACTCATGATCTGTTTCCTTTCGTACCGGGATCTTAGCATCAAGCTGTTTGCCTAATAAACGCAGCATTTTGCGGCGGCTGGATGCCTTTCGTTCATCAATCTGGCGCAGGAGTTCCACGACGGTTTCTTCAATCGCTTCCATATCTTCGCCAATCAGCGCAGAATAAGAAACCGTTTCATCCGCTGTATACCGGCGCAGCCGCTCCTGCGACTGAAAATCCATATACTCTATATAGATCAGATAGGCGGCAAGGATAAACAAAGAAACAATCCACAACAGCAAAAAAATAACTTTCTCACTCTCCGTTAAAAATAACAGCGCCAAAAAAAGCAGCGGGATCCAGAACAGGCATTGAAGCCCCGCCTGAATACGTTTCTGGTTCTCTTTATGAAACTGTTCTTCTTCCTGAACCAATGATTGGAACAGACGGGCATAACGTGCATGCTCTATACGGATCTGCTCTTCATTCGCATCATGCACTGCCTGTGCCTCCTCATTGGACGCCGTCTGCAAATCCGGTGCCGACGGCAGCATATGGTCTGGGGTATCAAACATAAATCGATCCGCCTCCTGTCATTTATTCTGATTACATCATTCCGGTATCCTCCATACGCCGTTCGATAAACCGGGAAAACTTGCGGAATGGAAGACGGATGAACAGCCCAAGTACCAGCGCCGCCGCAGCAAACAGCAGCAGACGAAGCAGATATAGCGTAAAATCATGCTCATACGTACCCGCAACCGCTTCCCGCATCGCATTGATCGCGTATGGAAACGGGAAAAAGATATACAATTTCTGATAAAATTGCGGCAGTATTTCAATCGGATACGTACCGCTGGAACCCGCAATCTGTATTACCATAAGAACTACGACGACTGCTTTGCCGATATCTCCAAAAGAAATCGTAAGCGCGTAAATCAGCAGGGAAAATGTCGCGCTTGTCAAAAATGCCGCAAGCAGAAACCTGCGCGGATACAGGCATTGGATATGCAGCAGGGAAAAATTCCCCCATACGGTGATCGCTGCCTGGATCAGCGCCAGTATCAAAAACAGCAGATACCTGCCGAAAAACAATTCATGCGGTTTCGGATCTTTCAGCCCATCCGTGCGCGCATTTACTTTAATCAGGGAGACAAGTACAACCCCGCCCACCCATAAAGCCAGCGTCGTATAAAACGGCGTCACGCCGGAACCATAGTTTTCCACCGGATACACAATTTCGGTTTTCATAGATACCGGCTGCGCAAAAAATGTGCCGTACGCATCCGCACTTCCCTGCATAAAATGCAGAATACTTTGTACCATCTGTGCCTGTTCGATTTCACGTATCGTTTCTGTAAGCCGGTCCAGCTTGCCGCTGATAAAATCCAATTCCTTTGCCATACTGGAAAATCCCTGATTTGTCAGCTCTACCGTTGTTTTGCCGTTATCCAAAATCAAATCGAGCAAGTCGATATCCGCACCGATATTTCCTGCAACCTGCGCGATTTCAGACGCCGCCTGCTGTAAGCCGCTGCCAAGCAGGGCAAGCGACTGGCTTACGGAAGTCTGAAGCGCCTGTTGTACGGATTTTACCTGCTGTTCCAATTGGCGCTCCGTTTCAGCCAGAAACGCCGGGTCTTCGGAGGAAAAGCCGCCGCCAACGCGTCCGATCAGATTTTCCAGCGTCTGTGACTGGTTCTCCAACTGCGTTAAAACAATCCCCTGTGAAATATTTACGGTAGAAACGTTCAGCGATTCCAGGGAGTTGATCAAACTGTCCAAAGAACCTTTCGCATTGGTCAAATGTGCGGCAAGATGCTGGTAATAAGCATTTTTTTGTGTTTCAATATCCGTTTTTTGTGCCTGCTTTAGTTGGGAAAGCGCATCGCTGACGGACTGCACTGCCTGGCTGTTCGCCGCGTTCAGCCGGTCCGCGAGCGCCTGCGTATCCGGGACGTTTTCCGCGCCAGCCGCTACGCTGTCCAAATTTCCGCGGATTGTGCTTAAATCGCCGCCTGCGCTGTCAAATGCAGCCGCCAGTTTATCATTTGCCTTTACCAGCGACCGGACGACGGTTGAAAAATTTTCGATCGTCTGATCGGCACGTTTTATTTTTGCCAGAATCGTTTCGGCGATTTCCGCTGTTTCCATCTGTCCGGCTACCGTGCGCTGTTTGTCAAAAAACGCGGATACAACCAGGGAGATATATTGTTTATTGATGTTATTTTCCAAGGTAGATACCGCGGTATCCGTGATCTTGGTCGCTACCGCGTTTTTCTTTTCATTTTCATAATAGGCAACCGTCGGACGCTTTAAATTTTCCAAAAAGCCCTGATACATGCATTCTGTAAAATCTTCCGAAAAAACAACCGCCGCGTAATAACGGCCCGCCCGCACCCCGTCGACCGCCGGATCCGCAGTTTTCGTTACCGTCCAGTGAATGCTGTCATTTTCCTTTAACGCATCAATCACAGAATCCGCCGCATTTACATAACTGCCATCTAAACGGGTATAGCCCCTGTCGTTTGACGCAACCGCAATCTGGATTTGTTTCGTATTTCCATAAGGATCCCAGTTCGAGTAAATATTAAACCACGCATATAATGCCGGAAGGATACATAACCCTCCGGCAATCAGCAGTGCGAACGGATTTTTAAAAAGCGCTATGATATCCCGAACCAAAATCTTTTTGACATTTCGCATAACTATTTTTCCTATTCTTAATTATTTCATTTTTATTTTTACAACCGGGCTGTCAGCCGTATAAACGGTTCCGTTTTTTGTCAAATTCGCGGTCACTTTGAAATAATAGGTCTTTTTGGATTTTAACTTTGTACTGCCGAATTTGGCAATAGTTGCGGAAGCATTTTTTACCGTAGCCGTTTTTTTAAATCCGCTGGAAGCGTTTTTGGAAATGGATACTGTATAATTCTGCGCCCCCTGCACACGGCCCCATTTGAGCAAAGCCCGTCCATTTTTCTGGCTGGCTTTGAGTGCACGGATCGGAATCGAAAAATAATAAGGCTTCGTCCAATCCCCGCAGCTTTGGGTTCCGCCGGTCTGGTCATAAGAACCGCGTACCCGTACCGCATAAAACCCATTGCTTTTGATACAGGAGTCCTGTATCGCGGCACCTGTGGAATTACCGCCGTAAGTACCAAGCAGATTGTCCGACGCATCAAAAAGGCGGATCTGCGATTTGTAAATATCAGCCAACCCTTCTATATATAAGGAACAATATCCCGGTTTGAGGCGCGAAAAAACAATCGAAGACGGTTCCTCCGCATCCGGCGCCCCTTCCACTATAACCGCTTTTCCTTTTACCGGAATACCGGTACGCAGCTTATTGGCCGCCTGTATCTGAAAGATATATTTTTTTTGATTTAAGTTCGTAACCTTGTAATCGGATCGGTTTCCGATATCATCTTTTTCAACCAAAGTACTTGGTTTGCCGGATTCCCAGTAACTTAGATAATACGTAGACGCATCGGACGACGGTGTCCATGACAGCGTAACGGAATCAAGCGTCGACGATTGAACGATAAAATTAGTAACGGGTTTTTCCGGTGCCTTTACAATCAGGTTGTCCAAAAGATCCGCGGCAGATACCCGTGCGGGTTTTAGGAAAGCCATGCTGCAAGCCAGTATGACAAGCAGAAATCCGAACGTAATGTGTACTGCCAAAATGTGATTACATAGTTTCTTTTTTTGCATATTGCTTGTGCCTCCTTTGGGATAAAATCTCACCTTTCTATGCTTTTTATACTTTTTATGCTTTCTATACTTTCTATGCTTTCTATACTTTCTATGGTACCGAAATGCCTGCAAATATTTTAGCAAAAAAATGCGGTAAATTCAATCATAAAACTATGATTTTTCTACAATCCGGCCTTATTTCAAAAAACGACTGCCGCATTCATGCAGACGCAGCATGATTCATTCCGGCTGCTATACCCATAAGCAAAAACAGGAAGCAGGACCCGCCGCGGGGTCCTGCTTCCCATCCTATTCCATTACATCCAGAAATCCACTTTTTACGCCCCCTGGCCCACGACCTCTACTGACGGATCACAATCCAAAGAAACGGATGGACAAGAAGAAAGATCCAGTTTTTGTATCGGATTGTCCGTGCATGACAGTGTCACCAGACAATCGTTTTGTGACAGCTCCAGATTTGTAAGCTGGTTGCCGCTGCAGTTTAAATCAAACAGGCCGGTACACGCCGAAAGATTCAAACGGGCGATCTGGTTTGCACTGCAGTTTAGCTCTAACAATTTCGGACACTGCGAAACATTCAGGCTGGCAATTTGATTCTTGGAACAGTCCAGTGCCATCAGCTTTGGACAGTTCGAAACACTCAGTTTCTCCAGGGCATTGCCGCCGCATTCAAAATATTTTAGCAAACTGTTTTTCGATACGCTCAGCTTGGAAAGTTTGTTTTGCCCGCAATAGAGACTTTCCAGCTTCAGACAGTTTGCGATTTGTAACTGTTCCAGCCGATTATCGGCACAGGAAATATATTTTAAATTCACATTTTTTGCCGTTTGCAGCGCTGACAGTTTATTGGAATCGCAATAAAGCCCCGTTAACTGCGGACAGCCTGCAATGTCTAACGAAGAAATACTGTTATTTTGGCATGCCAGTGTTTTCAGTTTTGCATTTTGAGAAACGTCCAGCTTGGCCAGCTTATTATTGGAACAGTCCAGCTCCTTTAGTTTCCTGCAGTTTGAAAGATCCAGTTTTTTCAGCTTGTTATTTCCGCAATCCAGCGCTGTCAAATTCGCATTTTTCGAAACATCCAGTTTGGATAATTTATTTTGACCAACCAACAGCAGTTCCAGTTTTTCATTTTTGCTGATGTCCAGACTGGTCAAAGAAGTATTCATACATTCGAACCCTTTGAGTTCCGCAAACCCCGCCAAAGAAACCGATCCGGTAATGCCCTCGCCCCAGTGAATGTGAACCAGCCTGTATTCGCCTTTTTGTTTCTCCCATTCATAAGACGCACTGTCCAAATCTTTATCAACGGAACCGCCCGCTGCATTCTGCGCACTGATTATTTTCCTTAGGGCCGCTGCATCAGACGCATTTTTCTTGCTGGCTGCTTTTACAGATACCGGGACAAACATCGTTGCCAGCAGCACGGCAGCAAACCAAATCAACAGGCCTTTCTTTGTTTTTTTCATAAATACCTTCCTCCTTACACTTTTTTTGTAGAGATCCATACTTTCCGAAAGCTCTGGTGTGCAATGAAACGTTCCTTTTGGTTCATATTACCATATGCTTGTGTATGGGACAAGGGATTTTGAAAAATTGAGACAGACATGACAAGGGCAGCACATAGCCTAGTGGATGCTTGGACACGATAAAAGACAAGAAGAATCCCCGAACTGTGCTGCAGCACGGCTCGGGGATTCGTTCTTTTGTCCAAATGGATTCGTCATTACTTTTGCCTATCGGCATAGCATATGCAAATTTTAATTGCAAGATACATTTCTATTTCTCAAAGCAAAATAAGTTTTTCATCAAAGTTCGGGTAAGTTGCTATCGCTTAATTAATAAAGATTTACTTACTTTTTTGCTTTACCAACTCCAAAAAACGCACATCCAGCGGCACGCGCAGCATGACTCCCATCCCACGCAGTACGGCGTCCAACGCCCCCAGCGTTTCGATCATATTGCTGACCGTCGCATTTGCTCCCATATGGCCGATACGGATCACTTTTCCGGAAAGCTCATCAAATGATCCCGCAAGCATAATATTATATTTTTCTTTCATTTCATCTAAAATCCGCTTCCCATCCGTCCCCTGCGGAACATCAAACACCGTCACCGTATTGGAAAACCCGCTTTGCTGATGCAGTTTTAATCCGGACTCCGACAGCGTTTCCCTGGTTGATTCTCCGATTATTTTATGCCGGTTTAACATATTTTCGTCCGCGGCAATGCAGTCAAAGGCCGCGCGCAGTCCGTATATATCACTAATCGGCATTGTATACGGGAACCATTGGTCCTCATAATAGGTCGCAAACAAGTTTAAGTTTGCGTAAAATGAAGCAATCGGCGTCTTCCTATTTTTCATTGCTGTTTTGTACGCTTCACTGATCACTACAAACGCCAGTCCCGCAGGTGCGGA
Source organism: uncultured Eubacterium sp. (assembly GCA_910586045.1). Lineage (GTDB taxonomy): Bacteria > Bacillota > Clostridia > Lachnospirales > Lachnospiraceae > Eubacterium_J. The sequence continues at coordinate 14,655 of CAJUIH010000014.1, read as the reverse complement.
CACTGCTTTCTGGGAACCGCCGCAGAGCAAATCGATCTGATATGCGTCTACATCCATCGGTTCCCCAAACATGGCTGATACAGAATCCACTACCGTTAAAATACCATACTGTTTTAATAACGGGCAAATCCTGCTTACATCATTGAGCATTCCGCTTGGCGTATCGCAATGTACAACGGTAGCGTATTTATAATCATGGCTGCTTTCCAAAAACTTCGCCAGCGCGTCCACATCTAACGTCTGCCTGTCATCCGCATGATACACATCTGCGATCCCGCCATATAGTGTCACAAAATCAGCAAACCCTTTTCCAAACACCCCATTGTCCAAAACCAGGACTTTGTCACCTGGTTCTGTCAATGATGCACAGGCAGATTCCAGTCCGAGGATTCCTTCCCCTCCTAAAATCAGGGTTTCATTTTTTGTATGTAGTAGTGAACTAATTAGCGCACAGGTCTCCCGGTAAAATTCAAAAAAATCTTCATCCAAATCCGGGTTTGTGCACACACGGCTCCTTGCAGCGCGCACCTGTTCCAATACCTGGGTTGGGCCTGGCGTCATAATTTTATACATTGCAGATTCCTCCTTTTTTAAATCTCTTCTTCTCTCAGTTCCGGCTTATTGTAAAACAACTTTGGACTTATGCAAAATGCCAATTTCAAAAAACTAAACCATACCAATTATATTCCTTTTCAAACGTACTTTGCATGTGTATAAAACGATACGGTATGGAAATACTATTTCTATTTAAAATGAGGTACCTACGCAATGCAGAAAGTAATCTACAGTAATGAGATAGAAACATACTATCCCTATATAGATGCCAAAGCTCATTCATCGATCCGCAATGGCCATATCGGATCCTTTGATAGTTGCAAAAATTATACCCTGTTTATTTTTCGTATCTGCGATATTCAGCAATCTGCATTGTCCTCCAGCCAGATTATAATCTATCTGGATCATGAAGACCTGTTTGTTTTATGCGAAAGACAGCGGGACTACGAACTGGCCTGTGCACTGTTTCAAAGTTCAGAAACGAATGAACGTACCCTATGGACTTTTTTCCAGAATCTCTTGAAAAACGATATTGATCATTTGGAAGATATGGAATGTGAAATCGCGGATGCGGAAATGGCTGCAATGGTTCGATTCCAAAACAGTACGATCCGCAAGATCGTAACTTACCGAAAGGAACTTCTGCGGCTGAAACGCTACTATGAACAGTTGGACGCCCTGTTCGACAGCCTTACTTTGAATGAAAATAAGATGCTGAGCGAAGACGGGATCCACCATTTCACGATCCTTGCCCGCCACACGACACGTAATCTGGAAAATGTAAGAAACCTGCGCGACTATGTCACACAAATGCGGGAAGCCTACCAGTCACAGATTGATATCGACCAAAATAATCTGATGCGTTTTTTTACGGTGATTACTGCCGTCTTTCAGCCCCTCACCCTTATGGTAGGCTGGTATGGAATGAATTTTTCCGATATGCCCGAAATAGACTGGCCGTATGCCTATCCGCTCTTTATTGGCATCAGCCTATTGGTATGCGTCGCCCTGCTGATTTATTTCAAAAAAAAGAAATGGTTTTAAATGGAAATAATTTGACAACACAGGCGGATAAGCTTATAATTTAATCAATTATTCACATCTGTGCATCTTTTTTCGCTGCACGATTACTATAAATATAATTAATAACAGAAAAATCATATGGAGATAAAACATGTTGCCAATTAGTGGAGACACCATTAGAAACCTTGCCAGCAGCGATTCTGTATACCAGCGCGGCGATTCCCTTTTTTCGACAGACGGCGTAATGCATATTGACCTGGACAAGATCTCAGAAGAGCGGTACGATGTTTCTGCACAGGTCGAAGGCAGTACCGGAAACCTGTACTATACGGGAATAATGCTTAAACCTATCGGAAATACTATGATTGTCAAAGAAATGTACTGTGAGTGCAGGGCTTATTCCAAATATCCGGGCGCCTGCAAACATCTGATCGCTACGATGTTTGAATACAATTACCAATTTGAACATGTATCGGAACCATCCGAATCCGACTATTCGCCTGACAGTGACGAAGAGTTGAAAAACCTGCTTGATTATTTTGTCCTGCAGGACCGCAACCAATTATGTCAGGAATACGGACACGGGGATGTGCGGCTTGTACCGATCCTGCATCTGGAACCAGACAGAGAATCGCTGGAATTGAAAATCGGTACGACGCAGCTTTATGTTGTAAAAGATATCCGCGAACTGGTCGAAAACATCAAACAAATGCGCTATGTTTCTTATGGAAAAAAACTGGCTTTTACCCATAGCCAAAGTGCATTTACGAGAGATTCCATTGGCATTATCAATCTTTTATTGGAATTAGACGACGAAAACGAATATTCTTACCGTTATCATGGATACGGCTACAGCAATGTACAAATGCGGCGTTCCTGTACCCTCTCTCCCGCCATGCTGGATATTTTACTGGAATTGTACGAAAGAAAAACGCTGCATGTGGACGACCAGTTCCTGCATGAAGAACAGGATGTTCCGATCGTACGGGAAAACCCGCGCCTGCCGGTGCGGATCCATGGTATCCAGCCTTATAAAAATGGCGCCCGTTTGGAGATGGACCCTATTTTTATGGCCGAGGGAAGCAGGCAATGGTATATCTTATGGAACCACTGCTTTTACATTTGTACAAAAGCATATTACGAACAAGTCAAAAGTTTTCTGAAACTGATGTCGCAGGAACGCAGCCAATCCAAAGGAAATTCCTACTATGGCCGGTATGCCCATACATCGTCTTCCTGGAAAAAACCGTCCTTTTATCTGAGCGAACAGGATTTTGGTACTTTTTCCAAAAATGTACTGCCGATCATCTCGGATGTCCTGCACGTAACAGTAACCGATTTGGATTTTACATCCTACGAACCGCAGAAAGCGGCTTTTCGGTCTTATCTGGATAAAGTCGGCGACCATATTGAATGTAAAACGCTGGTATTATACGGCGACGAAGAATACAATGTTGCAAATATTCCCGCAAAGGAAGAAAGCAGCCGCGATATCCGGCAGGAGTTTCGGGTACGCGTTATTTTAGAACAATATTTTGAACTGGCATCGGACCAGCAGACCTATTACAGCAAGCAGGAAGAAACGATCCTTTCCTTTTTGGAAACGGGCATGCGGGAGCTTGAATCCGTATCCGAAGTATTCGCAACCGACCGTTTCAAACGAATGCGTGTGGTTCCTATGCCCCCGGTCACAACCGGTATTTCGATCAAAGGCAATCTGCTGGATCTTAGCTGGAATGTGGAGGGCATGAGCGCGCAGGACGTAATGGAGATTCTTGCCGATTACCGCAAGAAAAAGAAATACCACAAATTAAAAACCGGAGAGTTTCTGCGTCTGGATGAAAACTCCCTGGCTGTTTTAGCCGAACTAAACGACGGCCTGCATCTGACAAAAGAACAGCTAAAAGAACGAAAAGCAGAAGTCCCATTATACCGTTCCTTATATCTGGATTCTATTATGAAAGAAAATTCAGAATATATACGTATGGAGCGAGATAAGAAATTCAAAACCATTGTACGGGAAATGCGGTCTGCGGAGGACGGGGAATATGAAATTCCCGAACAGATTACGGCGCTTTTACGTCCCTATCAGGAAATCGGTTTTCAGTGGCTTTGTACGCTGGCAAAATACGGCTTCGGCGGGATTCTGGCTGACGACATGGGGCTTGGAAAGACTCTGCAGGTTCTGACCTTTTTGGCTGCGCATCCAAATAGCCGCACATTAGTCGTCTGCCCATCTTCCCTGATTTATAACTGGGAAGAAGAATGCTGCCGTTTTTATCCCAGCGCACGTACCGCATCCATAGCCGGATCCGCGGCGTCCAGGCAAATACAGATTGAACAATTCGAAGAATACGATATTATTATAACATCATACGATTTATTAAAACGTGATATTGATTATTACGAAAACAAGTATTTTGATTATATGATGATAGACGAAGCGCAGTACATCAAAAATACATCCACGCAGGCGGCTAAATCCGTAAAGTCCATATCGTGCGGCTGCCGGTTCGCACTCACCGGTACCCCCATCGAAAACCGGCTGAGCGAGTTATGGAGTATTTTTGAATATTTGATGCCCGGCTACTTATTCAGCTACAAGCGTTTTAAAGAAGAACTGGAAAGCCCGATTGCGGAAAGCCAGGACGATGCCGCCAGAATCCGTCTTTCGCGGCTTGTTCGCCCATTTATTTTAAGACGATTAAAGAAAGATGTATTAAAGGAACTGCCTGATAAAATCGAAGAGGTCGTATATGCCCGTATGGACGGCGAACAGCAGCGCCTGTACCAGGCAAGAGAAAAACAGCTTGTCATTATGCTTTCCAAACAGACGGACGAGGAATTCAAAACGCAAAAGCTCCAGATTCTGGCGGAACTGACTGCCCTGCGCCAGATTTGCTGTGACCCCGCCCTGGTATACGAAAACTACGGCGATGATTCCGCCAAAACCAAAACCTGTATCGAAGTAATCCAAAATGCCGTCAGCGGCGGGCATAAAATCCTGCTGTTCTCGCAATTTTCCTCGATGCTGGAACGTCTGCATATGCTGTTGGAGGAACAGGAAATACGAACCCTAATTCTGACCGGAAAAACAAAAAAGGAAGAGCGCAGACGCCTGGTAGCACAGTTTCAAAGCGAACGGGCGGACGTGTTTTTGATTTCCTTAAAAGCCGGCGGTACCGGGCTGAACCTGACCGCGGCCGACATGGTCATCCATTATGACCCCTGGTGGAACCTCGCCGCCCAAAATCAGGCAACCGACCGCGCCTACCGGATCGGACAGGACAATAAGGTCACGGTCCTGCGGCTGATTATGAAAGGCACGATTGAAGAACGCATTTTGAAAATGCAGCAGGACAAACAAAATCTGGCCGATTCTATTATTTCGGAGGACGGCGTATCCATGAGCGGACTGGACAAAGAGCAGTTAATAGCCGTGCTGGAAGCACAAGATTCCTGAATCAGCTAAAGAATTGCCCAAAAAAGACGGAAAAAATACGGAAAAGAAATGAAAAAAAAGATTGACAAATAAAATATTGTGTGTTTTAATAGCCTAAACCAATTACATATTCGCAAACCGATGATGTGGAGATAAAAATAGTTGTGCATACACAGAGAGTCCGGGCAGGTGAGAGCCGGGTTAAACGCAGATTATTAAATGGACCACGGAGGGCGCAGTCAAAGGCAGTCTTGCTGCCGAGTATTCTGCGACGTCAGGCACACGTCAGTTGCCAGGGATATGATGGTATCCTGCCAAAGTGTACGGTTTTTTCCGTAAAGCAAGGTGGCACCGCGGATGTTTGTATTTGATCAGATTTTATTTCTATTGTGTAATAAATGGAAAGACAATAGCAGATACTCTGTTATTGCTTTGTTTTTCTATTGATTTCAATAGCATGGAATTACTGGCAAAAGTACGCACCCGTCCTTGATAACGTGTTGATACACGGATCATGGACTGGGTGTTTTTTTATTGCAGAAAAGAGTATACCTATGAGTTTCATCCGGAATCCATTCTAACGCCGCATGGGCCACAAATAATAAAAAATTTTATTGAGGTGATAAAAAATGATTAAGGAAGCAATTATCGCACTAAGCAATCGGAAAGATTTAAGCTACGATACAGCCAAAACCGTCATGGATGAGATCATGAGCGGCAATACGAGCCAAATACAAATGAGCGCCTATCTGACAGCACTTGCCATGAAAGGGGAAACGATTGAAGAAATCACCGGCTCTGCAGAAGGTATGCGCGCCCACTGTATCAAACTGCTGCATGATAGGGACGTACTGGAAATTGTCGGGACTGGCGGGGATCGTTCCAATTCTTTTAATATTTCTACAACCGCATCCCTGATCATCTCGGCAGGCGGCGTCCCGGTCGCCAAACACGGCAACCGTGCGGCCTCCAGCAGGTGCGGCGCCGCCGATGTACTGGAAGCACTCGGTGTGAACATCACAATTCCGCCGGAATCAAGCGCGAAAATACTAAATAAAATCGGCATTTGTTTTTTATTTGCTCAAAATTACCACCTGGCCATGAAATATGTCGCTCCGGTACGCAAAGAACTTGGTATCCGTACGGTATTTAATATCCTAGGCCCATTAACCAATCCTGCAGGCGCAAATATGCAGGTCATGGGTGTATATGAGGAATCATTGGTGAAACCGCTTGCAGAAGTGTTATCTAATCTGGGTGTAAAAAGTGCTATGGTTGTATTCGGGCAGGATGTCTTGGATGAAATTTCCATGAGCGCCCCGACCACCGTATGCGAAGTAAAGGATGGCGCCTACCGTTCTTATATCATCGAGCCGGAGCAATTCGGCTATCAAAAATGCCGCAAAAGCGATTTGACCGGCGGCACGCCGGAAGAAAACGCGGCCATCACAAGAGCCATCCTAAACGGCTGCAAAGGCCCGAAACGAAACGCCGCCGCCTTAAATGCCGGCGCCGGACTTTATGTCGCAGGCAAGGCCGATACGTTAAAAGACGGCGTACGCCTGGCGGAAACACTCCTTGACAGCGGGGCGGCAAATGCGCGGCTGGAAGAATTGATCCAATTATCGAATGCTGTCAATAACGGTTCATCCAGTAAGGATATTTTATAAAATCGAAATAGAATAGCAGAAAGGTGTTGCCCTAAATGACGATTTTAGATGAAATTTCAGCAAAAACGAAAGCGCGCATTGAACAGCGGAAATCACAGGTTCCGCTTTCCGTTCTACGCGCCCAGGCACAGGCCCTGCCTAACAACACAGGTTTCCCATTTGAACGTGCGTTAAAAAAGCCAGGAATGTCATTGATCTGCGAAGTAAAAAGGGCATCCCCATCCAAAGGGCTGATCACCCCGGATTTCCCATACCTGCAGATTGCGCAGGAGTACGAAGCGGCAGGCGCGGATGCCATTTCCTGTCTGACAGAACCTTTTTATTTCCACGGACACGATGCCTACCTGCAGGAAATCGCGGCGGCACGGTCCATCCCGGTACTGCGCAAAGATTTTACCATCGATGCTTATATGATCTACGAAGCCAAGCTGCTCGGTGCAGCAGCCATACTGCTGATTTGTGCTATATTATCGGATAGTAAGTTAAATGAATATTTAACAATCGCAGAAGATCTGGGTCTTTCCGCTCTGGTCGAAGCCCATACGGAAGATGAGATCGCACGCGCGATAAACTGCGGGGCACGTATCATCGGGGTAAACAACCGTGATCTAAAAACGTTCCGTGTGGATCTCGCAACAAGCATCCGCCTGCGGAAACTGGTTCCGCCCACGTTGACATATGTTTCGGAAAGCGGAATCCAAACTGCTGCGGATCTCACGAAACTATACCAAAACGGCACCGACGCTGTATTAATCGGCGAAACATTAATGCGCGCCCCTAACAAAAAACAACTGCTGCATGAACTGCGCGCCAAAACCAGTAAAGGGAACAGCAATGATGAAAAAGAAAGTCAAAATTAAATTATGCGGCCTGACATCACCCCAGGATATTTATACCGTTAACCAGTATATGCCTGACATGGCCGGATTTGTCTTTTCCAAGCAAAGCAGGCGTTATGTCACGCCGCAGCAGGCGTTTGGCTTAAAACAATTGCTGTCCCCGGCTATTTTGTCTGTCGGTGTATTTGTGAACGAATCCAGGGAACAAATTGTCCGTCTGTGCAGCCAGCGCGTCATTGACGCCATCCAGCTCCACGGCCAGGAAACGGAATCCGATATTCGATGGCTGAAAGGCCATACCGGCAAAACGCTGATCAAAGCCATAAACGTCCGTTCCGTTGCGGACCTTGCATACTGGTCCGGCAGTTGTGCCGATTACCTGCTGCTGGATCACGGTGCGGGTGGTACGGGACGTTCCTTTGACTGGAATCTGGCGTCCGCCTGTACAAAACCATTTTTTCTGGCAGGCGGCATTAACAGCCGCAACCTGGCGTCCGCCCTCTCTACCGGCGCCTATGCCGTAGACTTGTCCAGCGGCGCGGAAACAGACGGAAAAAAAGACCCCTTAAAAATAGCTGCCATTATGCGGATCATGCATACCCAAAATACATTGACACCAAACGAAAGGAGCACTTCTTATGTCTAACCCAAACGGAAAATTCGGAAACCACGGGGGCCAGTATATTCCGGAAACGCTGATGACTGCTGTACTGGAACTGGAAACTGCTTATGAACATTACAAAAATGACCCAGGCTTTCAGCGTGAGCTTACCCAGTTAAACCAGCAGTATACCGGACGCCCGTCCATTTTGTACTATGCCTCCCGTATGACCAAGGATCTGGACGGTGCTAAAATCTACTTAAAACGCGAGGATTTAAACCATACCGGCTCACACAAAATCAACAATGTGGTCGGGCAGAGCCTGTTAGCAAAAAAAATGGGCAAAACAAGAATTATTGCGGAAACCGGCGCAGGGCAGCACGGCGTCGCCGCAGCTACCGCTGCCGCCCTGATGGACCTGGAATGCGAGGTCTTTATGGGCGAGGAAGATACCAGGCGCCAGGCGCTGAATGTCTACCGGATGCGTCTGCTTGGCGCAAAAGTACATGCGGTTTCATCCGGTACCGCTACTTTAAAAGACGCGGTATCCGAAGCCATGCGTGAATGGACCAGACGCATCGACGATACCCATTACCTGTTAGGTTCTGTCATGGGCCCGCATCCGTTCCCGATGATCGTAAGGGATTTTCAGGCAGTGATATCCAAAGAAATCCGTATACAGGTCATGGAAGCGGAACACAAGCTGCCGGATGCGGTCATTGCATGCGTTGGCGGCGGTTCCAATGCAATGGGGGCGTTTTATCATTTTATCGATGAGCCGTCCGTGCGGCTGATCGGATGCGAAGCCGCGGGGCGCGGCATTGACACGGCAGAAACAGCCGCCACTATTGCTACCGGGAAACCCGGCATTTTCCATGGCATGAAATCTTATTTCTGCCAGGATACATACGGGCAGATTGCCCCTGTTTATTCTATATCGGCAGGGTTGGATTATCCGGGTATCGGCCCGGAACACGCCTTTTTATATGATACAGGGCGTGCGGAATATGTGCCGGTAACAGATGAAGAGGCCGTGCGTGCTTTCGAATATCTATCCCGTATGGAAGGGATTATTCCAGCAATCGAAAGCGCGCACGCGGTAGCATACGCAATGAAATTGGCCCCATCCATGCGCAAAGACCAGATCATTGTCATCAATATATCCGGCCGCGGCGACAAAGACTGTGCGGCCATCGCACGCTATAGAGGTGAAGAAATCAAAGGAGAAGAAATC
>CAJUIH010000014.1:0-5191 GCA_910586045.1 uncultured Eubacterium sp. | reverse complement strand
GAAGAAATCAAAGGAGAAGAAATCTATGAATAACATATTGCAGGCATTTCAAAACGGAAAAGCATTTATTCCATTTATCACCTGCGGCGATCCTTCGTTGGAAATTACGGAACAGCTCGTCTATGCCATGGAACAAGCGGGCGCAGACCTGATCGAGCTAGGCATTCCATTTTCCGATCCGACAGCGGAAGGGCCGGTCATTTTAGAGGCGGGAAAACGCGCTTTGGCCGCGGGCACAACCACAGATCTTATTTTTGATATGATAAACCGCATCCGCTGCCGTTCGCAGATTCCTATGGTTTTTATGACATATGCAAATGTCGTTTTTTCCTATGGAATCGAGCGTTTTGTAAAAAAAGCAGCTTCCCTTGGCATAGACGGAATCATCCTGCCGGACGTCCCGTTCGAAGAAAAACGGGAATTTGAAGAACCCTGCAAAAAATACGGCCTTGCTTTTATTTCGATGATTGCCCCAACCTCCCATGACAGGATCCGCATGATTGCGAAACAAGCCGATGGGTTCCTTTACTGTGTTTCCTCCCTCGGCGTAACCGGAAGCCGCAGCCAAATTACGACAGACATCCGCTCCATGATCCATCTGGCCAAAGAAACCGCCTGCCTGCCCTGCGCGGTAGGTTTTGGTATTTCCAATCCAACACAGGCCGCTGCGATCGCGGCATATGCAGACGGTATCATCGTTGGTTCCGCGATTGTAAAACTATGCGCCGCATATGGCGCCGGCTGTGTGCCGCATGCCGCAGCCTTTGTAAAGCAAATGAAAGAAGCAGTAAACAAAGCATCCGAATAATTCTAGAAAGACCGGACGCCGAATGGAGACTATGCCGTATAAATATTTTGGCCTGCGTCGTAAAAAATAGGAACATTCCAACAAACGCAGGCGCCGGCGTCCCCATTGCCCTGCGCAATGATACCAAATATCCCCGGCGTCCCTTTTCTTTTCCCATCTTTTTCCACAACTTCGTCCAATGGTTTGTGCGGTCCCCAAAAATTTATTTATAAAAATGAAAAAACCCGCTTGACATTTCCCAAATATTTCGCTACTGTAGTGAATAGTCACTATACATAAAAAATCCAATTACATGTGCTGGAAAGGAGAGAATCAGATGGAAAAAATAACAAGCTTTACGATTGACCATATCAAATTACAACCGGGCATCTATGTGTCCCGCAAAGACCATGTAGGAGACAGTGTCATCACTACATTTGACCTGCGCATGACCTCTCCAAATGAGGAACCTGTCATGAATACGGCAGAAGTACATACAATCGAGCACCTAGCAGCTACTTATCTGCGCAATGACCCCCAGTATCAGGATAAAACCATATATTTCGGGCCAATGGGATGCCGTACTGGTTTTTATCTTCTGCTTGCCGGGGATTACGAATCAAAGGATATTGTAAACCTCGTTACGGCGATGTTTGAGTTTATACGCGACTATAAGGACGAAGTACCGGGTGCAAGCCCAAAAGACTGCGGAAATTACCTGGATATGAATCTTGGCATGGCTAATTACCTTGCAGAAAAATATCTGAATCAGGTATTGTACAACATCGAGGAATCACGTCTTGTATATCCACAGTAATTCACCCGACGCTCTGTCTGCCGTTTCCAAACGGCACCATCCCCGAACGAAACCGCATACTTTTTATTATCATATCGTACATATAGAACGCCCGCCGTCTGCCCGCGCCGCTGCATTGGCTGGGGCAGGCCGTCCAACGTATTTTTCGGCATCGGGCGTATTTTAAAAATGCTCTTCATCCAATCCGGCATAATGACACCTTTCCGGGAATTTCCATTTTTTCCTGGCCGTTTTACATAACGCCGGACAAATAACAGCCAAACAAAAACAGCCGCGCCTTTGGCATAAGCAGCAACTGCGCGCAAACATAAAATCTGAGAGATCAAACCATAGAAAGGAACATACGAAAATGAAAATAGGGATTATTGGCGCTATGGAATCCGAAGTATCCGCTTTAAAAGAAACCATGCAGGTAAACAGCGTAACGACAAAAGCCGGCATGGACTTTTACGAAGGGGTTTTGGAACAAACACCCGTCGTGGTCGTTCAAAGCGGCATCGGCAAAGTAAACGCAGCCATGTGCGTACAGATTCTCGCCGATTTATTTGACATCACCCATGTCATGAATACAGGTGTCGCAGGATCTTTAAACGCAAAGCTCAATATCGGGGATATCCTGGTATCGGAAAAAGCGATCCAGCACGATATGGATGTCACGATCTTCGGCTATGCGCCGGGACAGGTGCCCGGAACCAAAAGCCGGGATTTTATTGCTGATCCGGCTATGGCGGATGCCGCACTAACTGTCTGCGGACAGGTAAATCCGGACGTAACAACGATAAAAGGCTGTGTCGTCAGCGGAGACCAGTTTATTTCCAGCGCAGAAGTAAAAGACCGGCTGATCCGGGAATTTCATGGCGACTGCGCGGAAATGGAGGGGGCTTCCATCGCACAGGCCGCTACGTTAAACGGACTTCCGTTTGTCGTGATCCGCGCGATTTCCGACAAAGCAGACGGCTCCGCGGAAATGGATTATCCGACTTTTGAAAAACAGGCAGCAGAACACTGCGCAAAAATGGTTGTGGAGTTTGTAAAAACATTTCACGAATGAAAAAATAAATATTTTATTAAAAACGGAGGAATTATCATGTCAAAAAGTGCAGTAAAAGATATGACACAGGGATCTCCAATCAAGCTGATCCTCTCGTTTTTCATGCCATTGCTGCTGGGAATGTTATTCCAGCAGTTCTACAGTATGATGGATACGATTATCGTAGGTAAGTTTTTAGGCGTTCAGGCGCTTGCTTCCGTCGGCTCTACCGGCTCGATCAATTTTATGATTATCGGTTTTTGCATGGGCGTCTGCAGCGGCTTCGCGATTCCGATTGCACAGTGTTTCGGCGCAAAAGAGGAACATGCGCTCCGAAAATATGCCGCAAACGCATGCTGGCTGGCAACGGTGTTTGCTATTATTATGACGATTGTGGTATGTATTCTCTGCGCGGATATCCTGCGCTGGATGAACACACCGTCGGATATTATACAGGGCGCATATGATTACATATTTGTAATCTTTCTCGGCATCCCGGTTATTTACCTGTACAACCTGCTTTCCGGTATCATCCGTTCGCTTGGCGACAGCAAAAGCCCGCTTTTGTTCCTGATTATTTCGTCACTGTTAAATATTGTGCTGGATCTTGCGCTGATCTTAATTTTTCATATGGGTGTCGCAGGCGCGGCCTGGGCAACGGTAATCTCGCAGGGCATTTCCGGTATTTTATGCCTGCTGTATATGAAAAAGAAATATGAAATACTAAAAATATCCAAAGAAGAATGGAAAATTGACCTTCACTGTATGATAAGGCTGTGCAATATGGGCATTCCAATGGGCCTGCAGTATTCGATTACCGCGATTGGAAGTGTGATCCTGCAGACAGCCGTAAATACACTTGGCTCTGCCGCTGTTGCCTCCATTACGGCAGGCTCCAAAGTCAGTATGTTTTTCTGCTGTGCATTTGACGCTATGGGTTCTACCATGTCGACCTATTCTGGCCAGAACTTAGGCGCCCGCAATCTGAAGCGAATAACGCAAGGCGTCCTGTCCTGCTGTATCATCGGGCTGCTTTATGCCCTGTTTGCATTTGGCGTACTGTTTTTGTTTGGGTCCCAGGTCGCCCTGCTGTTTTTGGATGCGGACGAAACATATATTTTGGATAATGTAAGACAGCTATTGATTATCAACAGTGCCTTTTATTTTCCGCTTGCCCTTGTCGATATCTTCCGTTTTACCATACAAGGACTCGGATTTAGCAAACTGGCCATCCTGGCGGGTGTCTGTGAAATGGCGGCCAGAACCTTAGTTGGTTTTTACCTGGTGCCTGCTGTCGGCTACATCGGCGCCTGCTTCTCCAGTCCGCTGGCATGGATCGCCGCCGATTTGTTCCTGATCCCTGCATACTTCTTTGTCCTAAAAACATTAGAGCGCAAAGACAGCAACTTAAAAAATCATACACGAAGCTATCAAACCGCTTAAGAAAATGTACGAATTGGCCGATATAATTATCAATCAGGAAATATCTGGCATGTTATTCGGCAGTTATGCATCCCAATTGTACCATACGTCATGCCAATACCTGACATGCAAAAGGAATTGCATAATCATGGCAGCTTGATGCCGTGAAACAACATCGGTCATGGAAACCAAACGGTTTCACATCATACGAACATGGAGGGAAAAAATGAGCGTAGCAGGAGTAAACGTATCAAACATACCGAATGTCACAGCCAACTACAGCACCGCAACCGCTGCTGAAACCAAGGCCGCGGAATCCAAAAAGGATACGGCCGCTTCCCAAGGCGCTGTATATGACAAATCATCTTCCAGCAGTGATAAAAAAGCTACTTATTCTGTAAATAAGATGAGCGCAGAGGATCGTCAGGCACTCATCAAAGAATTAAAGGACGACGCTGCCAAGAGACAGAGCGATATGATGAATATCGTATTTGAATCCATCAACGGCCAGGCTAAGAAGTTTTCACAGGTCAATGATCCATGGAAGCTGATTGCAAGCGGAGAATACCGCGTTGATGCAGCGACCAAAAAACAGGCGCAGGAAGATATCGCAGAGGGCGGCTATTACAGCGTAGACAAAACGGCTGAACGGATCTTCAAATTTGCAAGCGCACTTGCAGGCGACGATGAAAAGCAGATGAAAAAAATGCAGGCAGCATTCGAAAAAGGCTACAAACAGGCTGAAAAAGCTTGGGGCGGAGACCTGCCGGGCATTTCCGGACAGACAAAAGACGCTGTCAACAAAATGTTTGAAGATTACTATGATTCCAAAAACACGTTTACAGATTAATGTTACAAAACAAGGGGCTTTTACAGGCCCTTTGTTTTTTTACTGCCCGCCGGACGCTGAAAGAGACGGTTTGCCTGGCTTGCCGGGCAAACCGTCTCTTCCAGCTAATCTTTGCATGCTTTACAACTGATATCCATACGTAATCGCAGTACGCAAAACAGATCCGTAAAATCCCATCAGCCATCCATCTGCCGTTTCGCATTTCTATGTAGTGTATGTGATGTAGAGCTAGAGAAAACCAGCCGGATGAGGGACGCAGGTCTGGCTTGCGGCGACGTTGGAAGA
>CAJUIH010000013.1:45203-46276 GCA_910586045.1 uncultured Eubacterium sp. | reverse complement strand
TTCTGGCCCGCCGTTTATCGGGTTTATTGTGCAATATTCAATCACCGAATATATATATCACGAAACATCCTGCGTATCACATTTCCTTTGCCCTGCATGTACTCATTACGTACGATAGCGCCTGCTTTCTCTGCCATCTCTTTTGTGCGGTCAAACGAATTATTATTGTATACATATATCACCGCTTCCGGGAGCGCATTTTTAAAATCACGAATTACTTTTCCTACCTTTTTTTCTTCGTTATAACAAGGAATTAACACTGCCACTTTATCCATCTTATCACCTCTATACCAGCCTATCCAGACAAGCGCCGCTTTCTTCCAGCACAGACGCTTTCTTTCCTAAAATACATATTTCTATCGGTACGGTGTAAATCAAAGGCAGTCCATACCGGATTACCCCATTCCATGGGCAAAGCAGAGTGACCGCAAAGTTCAAAAACACCGGCGCCATAGAGCATCCAGCCGCCCTTTTTCCGATATGCGGCATAAAACAGCGTAAAGAACATAACCCATGAAAATACCGCGGTTCGAAATAAGCATCCGAGCAATGGGATTCCCGTTAAAAACGTCCAAAAAGCATCTTCTTTTAATGCAAATGCCTCCGCCCACTTTGGCGTAGATACACCAGTTAACTGCGCATCTACCGGCAGTTTCGGATATAAGTCCAAAATTGCTTCTTCATAGCAAAGGTCATAATAACCATCCGTCAACGCCAAAAAAGCCTTTAAATAAACACCCGGATCCAGCGAGGACGCAAAATAAAACAGTACGCTTGAGAATGCGATGTCCTCCGTCATAACCACATGCCCGCGGACGCCCGCATAATAAGGCATACAACGATCCCACAATTCTTTTTTATATAGTTTATTCCAGATTGTATGCCAGGAAAAACACCTGCCCTGCTGCCCAAAATAACGCTTTTTCACTTCTTCGCCTTCTATTTTGTGAAAGTAGAAGCAGGCGTCATGAAAATTTCGGATATACCTGCTGCCGTCGGGATCCTCAAAAACAGTCTTACCGACTGCAATATCCGCATCCTCTTCCAACGCCGCTTCCAGCAGGACATGGTAA
>CAJUIH010000013.1:42470-45103 GCA_910586045.1 uncultured Eubacterium sp. | reverse complement strand
AATTAGTTCTATATTTTTATAAGACTGCTTTAATACGCTTTCGATACACCTGTCCACATATTGTTCGGTCTGATAAACCGGCATCACAATGGACAGCTTGATTTCGTTTTGTCGTATTTTACTGTTCATTTTCTTCTCCTGCTGACTGGCCGGATTTTCTGCTGCTTGGCTGCCGGCTTTTCTATCCTTATTGCTGCTTCCAGTTTTTGTATATAGGCTTCTTTTCCTTCTATTGTATGTTCATAATCCCGGCGGATTTTCTCAGCTTCCTGCTTCCAGTTTTCTACTTCCTGCTTTAGCTGCGCGATATAAGCTTCTTTCCCGCTTAGGGTAGATTCATAATCACTGCGGATTTTTTCTGCCTCCTGGCCCTGCGCGGCCAACGCTTCCTGCAGGGACTCAATATAATCTTCTTTGCCTTGTATGGTTTTTTCATAATCCGCTTTTATTTGACCAGCAAAAAATATATGCTGATCCTTCTGCTTTTGGATATAGACGTCTTTTTCTTGTATGGTCTTTTCATATGCCTGTTTTGCCGCTTCCAGTTCCCGCATCAGCTTTCGTATGTCAGCCTCTGCTTCCTGCTTGTCCTTTTTAAGTCCCGCAATCCATTTTTGGGCGTCTTTTAAATGAAAATAGTCTTTGCGGATCCTGTCCTTATTTTCTTCTCCTTCGTACAGATACAGGTTCTGGTAATAAGACAGATCCACTTTTTTCTGAAAATCCTGGAACTTTTCCTTATCTAAAAATAAGATACCCAGTCCAAAACTATGCGGCATCTGTGCTGTATAGGGAAATTCATTCTTAATTTCATTCCAAAACACAGAAGATCCAATCGCTTCTCCATAGAGCATCTGTTCGCTGATGTCATGGAACAGCACGATCGCGTCCTGTTTCATTTTTGAAATCCATTGTCTAAAATCATGTTTTACATCTTGATAGGAATGAGATCCATCTATATGCAAAAGGTCAATCGTCCCGTCTTTAAACCGCTGACAAGCATGGTCAAAAGACATTTTCATCATTTCCGTCTGTATGCTGCCAAAGACCTCTGTGTTCACTTTTTTAAAAAATCCATAAATATCCTGCTCATAATCATGCAGCGTATAAGTATCTCCCGCTTCCCACAAATCCACCGCATATAGGTGTGTCTGCAGTCCGTGATCCTTAATCGCCTGCATAAATGCAAAAGAAGAGCACCCATAGAAACTCCCGAGTTCCACAATAATTTCCGGTTCATAGTACGATACCAGATCATACGCAAATCTCCGATGGCCTGACCACGGCGAATATTTTAATATCGTTTCGTCATACCTGTCTGCCTCAAATACCGGCCCGGCATATTCCCAATGTTGTTTCATGACCTCTCCTTACTGCTCAGCCTGTCAATCTGAAAGCTGTCCATTCCGCAATTAAACAATCCAAAAATAACCCTGCCGCCCGCCGACGCCGAAACATGGATCACATTATTTAACCAGCACTGCTCCGTCTGCGCCAATACCTCCATACCCTCGCCAATCCCAAGTGTAATAAAATAATCGCCCTCACGTACCTGCGGCCAAAAAAAAGTAAACCGCACCAGGTTGTGCCCGCATTCCAGCGAATACTGCTCCACCCCGGATGTCAATGACGTTTCCCCAAAGATCTCATTTCCAAATTTATCACGTACCTGATACCCGATAATGACATGTTCCATGCTGCGTATACTGGAAACCAGCATAGAAACCGCCACTTCGCTGCCCTGCACACAAGCCTCGCCAAATACCTGTCCGTCTATGGAATAGTGATACTTTTCAATTACCGCGTCCATTTTTCCACTACGGCAGTCTTCTTTCGGAAATCGGAATGATTCTGTAAACCTGCTGCCAAAAGCAGTATCCGATGCCTGTATTCCACTACTCCTGCTGCCATGCTTGCATTTATAATATTGTGCAACGGCTTTGGCCGGTTCCCCGTCATAAATAACCAATCCGTGATCCATAACTAAAATCCTCGAACAGAATTTTGTAACCGCATGCAGATCGTGCGAAACAATCAGAACCGTAGATTTTCCTGCAAGTTCTCTGATCTTTTGATAACATTTTTGCTGGAAGAACACATCCCCTACGCTTAACGCCTCGTCAATGACCAAAATTTCCGGATCAATCGTCACAGCCGCAGCAAAAGCCAGCCTGACAAACATCCCGGAAGAATACGACTTCACGGGTTGGTAAATAAAATCCCCGATATCGGCAAATTCCAGAATGCGCCCCAGTTTTTTGTCCGTTTCTTTTTTGCTGCAGCCCATAAGCATAGCATGTAAATATATATTTTCCATCCCGCTGTATTCCGGATGAAAACCAGCCCCAAGCTCTAAAAGCGCTGAGACGCTTCCCTCCACCTGTATTTCCCCTTCCGTCTGGCGAATCACCCCGGCCAGGATTTTCAAAAGCGTAGATTTTCCGGAACCGTTCAAACCGATAATCCCTACGCATTCTCCCCGATCAACCGAAAAACTGACGCCTTTTAGCGCGTAAAAATCCTCGTGGCGTTTTCTGCCCAGAAATGCTTCTTTCAGTTTATCTGCGCGGGAATGGTACAGAGGATACATTTTTTTTAAATTACTGACACAAATTGCGCTCATGATTCCTCCT
>CAJUIH010000013.1:38783-42370 GCA_910586045.1 uncultured Eubacterium sp. | reverse complement strand
TTTAGAAATTGCAATAAAAAACTGCAATAAAACGGCTGTAATGAAAAATGTCAAAATCGATCGAATACTTGCCGGATGTTTTTGTAAGAAAGGTAACGCCGCAGCAGGCAGTTATATGGAACCAAAAGCGGATACAGCCGAAAATACACGAAATATCCCTGCGGCCATGCCGTTTCTTTCAGCCGCCGTCTGTGCGTGCGGCTAAACAGCGCCATGCCAAACATACCTGGACGGAACGCGGCTTTCATACGGATAAACCTGCCCATGCCAAATTCTTCATTATGACACAGGGAAAAATAAGCCGCTGCGCTGCGCCTGTCCGGATAAGCCAGGAAACGGTGCAGCGCAGCGGCCGTCTGCTTGGCGCCTGCACACCGCCCCTGTTTTATTACCGCCTGCCTGCGGATCTTTCCGCGAGCTCTCGTATCTGCGCGAATTTTTTTCTGCGCTTTACATGCGTATGTTCCATATATCTTGTTTTCCCGAACATCCGTTTTTCTTATCGCATATACCCGTCCATTTTTTCTGCGATAGCCTTGTATGCTTCCGTATGGGGAATTGCACAGCATTTCCAGCGGACGCACGGTCAGCATAATGACATCTTTCTATAGCTGTCAATATAGCCACATTTTATGGCGTTGTCCGGCTGCTTAACCAAAAACGGCTGCAGGCCAATATAAAACCCGGTGATCGTACTATGCGGATACAGCAGACACAGGCTGTCCTGGATACTCCCGCGCCAGCCAATATCCACCACCCCGATCTTTCCCATATCCGTCTGGCTAAAGCCTTTCTGCTCCAAATAGGCATACAAAAGACAGCGCTTTACATCTCGCTGCTGTTTTAACCTTTTGCAAAACTCTCTGTCTTGAAATAAGTTCCTGATACGTACATCCGTCCAGGGTTTCTTGATTACTTCCTGCCTGCGGATCCCATATTCGCAAAACAGATCTTCAAACAGCCTGATATCGACAGAAAGTGTTTTGCAAAATGCTTCCATAGACTGTTCACTATACTGTATCCACATACGCATGCATGCAGAAACGGAAATATTCGGCATAGATGGCAGAAAGACAGACATCCGGCTTACTTCCAGCACCTGCGCAGGCGGCATTTTGGCTT
Source organism: uncultured Eubacterium sp. (assembly GCA_910586045.1). GTDB lineage: Bacteria > Bacillota > Clostridia > Lachnospirales > Lachnospiraceae > Eubacterium_J. The sequence goes on along the minus strand of CAJUIH010000013.1, from coordinate 41,248 downwards.
TGTATGGGCTGCATGCGCGCCATTCATCATAAAGCTTTTTAAAAAATTCGCCTTCTCTTGTAAAAAAATAGAGTTTCTCGATCCCCCGTTTGACCGATTCTTCCGCGATCCAGGAAATAAACCCCCAGAAAAATAGGAAAGGCTCATATCTGTTCCCCCTTTTTGGCAGGATCTTGCAAATATACGGCTGCAATCGACACTTTCTTATATCCCGACCCGAATTTCCACACCCGGTATCCGCGCAGAATCGGCATCGGAACAAGACCGACAGCGAGTGGTTTTAACACATAACGCAGATTCCCTTTTAAGATCCCAAGCCTTAAAAATCCGCCAAACCGGATCCTGCATTCATTGATCCGAAAACGGTATTTCCTCCTACGGTACGATGCGGCTTCCTCCCGATAGAAAAACAGTACTTCCTGCATGTTATACCCAACAAATCCTGCCGCATAGACCCGCATAAAAAAATCATAATCCTCTACCCGCAGAAACTTTTTTTCATTTCGACCATTTTTTGTGTTTTTTGCCGATTTTGATAAAGATAATAAATAAAATCTGGTAAATTTAGACAATTTTTTAATTTCTATTGCAAAAAAAGGGATTCTTTTATAAAATACTTGAAGATAACATTTTATTACATTTTATTATGTATAAGAGTTTTATTATAGTAAGAATCATAAAAAAATAGAATCAAAGAATAAAACCAGGAGCAGCAGGCACGCAATAACAACCACCATTATCATTACGTTCCCCGCAGTACTCCTGGCCTTTATATTCTGTACGATGTATGGATGCTTTGTCGGATACGGTCCAAAATAACATGCAAAATACGATAGAACCCGTCAACCCCGCAAGCCGCCGCATAAGAAACCGCAACGAAAACCACAAAAACCAAATAGGCATTTTGTACGTATAAAACCAGCCTTGCCATTTCATAAAAATAATATAGGAAAAAAGTATGTACCAGCCACATATTTGTACTTTGTTTCCCCAATCCAAGTACGCATTTTTTCAGCCAGCACGTCCGATCCAGCAAATACGTCCCATAAATACACAAAACCGGCACATATAAAAAATCCAGCTCCTGGGACACTACATAGGTTCTAAGGTAAAAGGTGCCTGTCACCGCCGCCAGGGCTGCCGCCGGATTACACAGGCCCGCTGCATCCAACCTTTCCCTTAATGTTTCCAGTACATGATCTTTCGCAAAAGCAGCGCCGCACCAAAAGCAGGCCGCCCATGGGGCCGTCTGTGTAAACAGGGTACGGTACAGCCAGCTTTCATTTAAACCGGAGAATGCAGGTATGCCCTCGCCCCCCCCCAACCTTGGAAACACAAATGTAATCAATATTTGGTAGATGCAGACTATCCATAGATTTACCCCTATGCTGTTGTTTTTTATCATTTTTAAAATCACTGGAAACGTTGCCAGCGCAATTACATAACTGCCAAAAAACCACCATTCCCCATTATAGCCGGACTGGACGCCCGCCAAATTCGCCAAAAATACAGGCAGTTCGAAATGATCATATACGTGGCAGATCGCCGTATTCTGACAATAGTCACTCTGGCCATGAAAAAATAAAAATCCAAGCGGAACAAATATAAAAAATACTTTCCAGTATGAAACATACAGTTTTTTTATCTTTTCCACCCAGTTTAGCTGCTTTTTTTCATACAACAGGTACGTGCCATATCCGCCCGCAAACATAAAAATAGAAACGCATATTTTCCCAAACGCCCCAAGATCCGCGGCTATTTTCAGCCCGGCCGAAGTCAAAGACGTTAACGGGAGGTCACTCACCAGCCGGTCTGGAAACAGCCATAAATGATGTGCAAGCATCAGCAGGATCGCGATCCCTTTGACTAATTTGGTATCTTCTTTCGTAAATTGATTGCTACTGTTTCTTTCATAAATAATTTCGGATCGGTCCCCCATCAATCCATACTTCCTTTCCCTGAAACGCGAACCCATAGATCCGGATCCGTTCTTTTAAAATGCCCTCCGCTTCCAGCCCGGCTGCATACTTTTTCTCCACAATCTGCGCAAGCGCATTTTTTGCCGTATCCCGCAGCGTCTTTTCCGACTTTCCACTGCATACTTTAAACTCCAGAATCATCCCATCCTCTTTACCGCTGCGCGGCTTTAACAGTACATCACACCTTCCAAGACCACTCTCCCTGTTGGAAGTAATCACGTAACGGTCATCCAGTTGCACGATCAGGCCCAGGACAAAGCCATGGTAAAACCGCTATGGCTGCGTATCCTCCGATGGTTTTGTACCAGAATCAAAACTTCTGACCGAGGCAAGCACAATTCTATTCATATATGCATTCATTGCCTGCAGATCGCCGGACAACAGTGCATTTAAAAATACATGATACGCTTTCCGACACGGATCAAACCATCGGCGGATCATTTTTCGAAACATGAATGTAACCTCTTTGTTCGTAAGCGCAAGCAC
>CAJUIH010000013.1:0-38683 GCA_910586045.1 uncultured Eubacterium sp. | reverse complement strand
ACCTGTTTTACATCTGCGCTCCCCTCACGAACAAGCTTTTCTGTCAGACTATTTGAACTTGTATTCACCCAATAATCCTTAATAACCCTTTCATCCAGGAAATTAATGACAGACCATGGATTATAAAGATGGTCACAGTCTCCAAATCTAAAACCATCATACCAATCTTTTACTTCCTGTTCCTGATTCTGCAGTCCATATTCTTCCAGCGCATGCGATACTTCTTGCTGTGTAAACCCAAACGCTGTCTCATATTTTTTTGACGTCGCAGAAATTACTTTTAGGTTGTTCAGGTCTGAAAAAATCGATTCTTTGCTGATACGGGTAATTCCCATCAGTACCGCGCGCTCCAAGTACGGATTTGTCTTAAACGCAGCATTGAACATACTGCGCATAAACCGCACCAGTTCCTTCCAATACCCATTTAGATATGCTTCCTGCATCGGGGTATCATATTCATCTAAAAAAATGAGAACCTTTTTTTTATAATACAACGACAAAAATCTGCAGAGCTGATGCAGCGCCATTGTAATCATCGGTTCATCCATATCGGCGGATACTTTTCGAAAAAAAAATCCGATCCGGTTCTGTCAGCTTCCCGCTGTCCAACAGAAAATAGTGTTCGGCATATAAATTTGCAATCATCAGTCCTATTTTTGCTTTCGCATTCTCGAAATAATGTTCCTTAATATTCGCAAAACTTAAACTGATTACCGGATAGGTCCCCTGCAGTTTTCGGTATTCCTCCTCCTCCCAGATCGCAAGATGCGCGAATAATCCTGCTTTTCCCGTATATTTGATGGAAAAGAAATATTCCAGCACACTTAACATCAGAGTTTTCCCAGAGCGGCGCGGACGGGTCAGCAGCGTGATATCATCCCCGTTTTCCCACCATTCTTTGATAAAACGGGTTTTATCTTCATAAAAGCAGTTTCTGGAAATGATTTTTTCAAAATCCTGTAATTCAATTGCCGTAATGCGAGCCATCTCTTTGCCCTCCCCATTTCGTAAGGAACTGTCGTAAAATCACCCAAAATCATGCCTGACCGCTCTTATTACAACTTGGAATACCCAAACCCGTTCACAACCGCGTCTATTTTGATCCCCTGCGCGCAGATCGGACAGTCCGCTTTTGGATACGCCTGGTAGCCATGCACGTCGTTTTCGTTAAAAATCGACTGAATTTTAATTCCATCCATCATTTTTACCGTACTGAAAACAGAAGCCGCCCCTTCGATTACTCCGCCGTAATATTTCAGGCCTTTAATGCTTTTGCGGATCGTTTCTCCGGTCGTTGTGGTGGCAAGCAGCAGGATAATATGCTTGCCTGTGACCATATGCTTTGTATTATCCCTGAAAATCATCTGGTTATCACGGCTTTGTTCCGGTGACAGGACATATACGGACTTATGCCGGTTTGTTGACGCGATGTGTTCCCTGCTAAATTCTTTTGCAAGAAACGCGCCGATGACTTCCGTATCATCCATACATACGACCGTATCCACATAATTTAAATTTCCAAGCTTGCCGGCGAGGATCCTTGCCGCTTCTTCTGCTTCACGCATGCGCGAGCGGATCCCGGATACGTCCACATAATAATTGACATGCGAATTGGTTGTTGCAAAATGGCCCTGGATCGCGTGCAGGGCGAGGATATTGCTTTCTTTTGCATAAAATTTGATGATTCGCTCTTCCATTTTGTGACCATTCCTTTCTGCGTACCCTACTGTTTTCCTGTACTCCCAAACCCTCCCCTGTCGGTATTGCCAAGTGTTTCTACTTCTGAAAAAACCACCTGCGGCTGGTGTCTCTGGATCCGGAACTGGCAGATGCGGTCATTGACCCTTACGACCGTATCCCGTACTGCCAGCACCGGCACCATCCACACATCGTTGTCCCCGCAGTAGGTTTCGTCCACAACCCCCATATGGTTTGTCTGGATCAGCCCAAAATTTTGAAACGTAGAACTTCTAGGCACAATGACTGCTTCGTAGCCCTTTGGAAGCTGGATCGAAATGCCCAGGCTGATGCGGCGGGACTCTCCTTTTTTTAATGTTACCTCTTCGGCGCTGCGCAGGTCGATCCAATCGCTTTTTCCGGCTATGTAGCGCAGTTTTTCGATTTTATCTGAATGGTATTTGATCCGAATCACTTCCTGCTTTGCTTGTTCCTTTGCTTCTTCCATGTAATTCATCCCTTTTCTTCTTTCTGCCGGCTTCTTACAATAAAAAATCAGCGTTTGACGCCCCTGGTATCCCGGCTGCCTATCCGCAGGCGGTTTAACATGACTTGTGCCGGTTCATAATCCGCCTTTAAGGACCCGCTGTCTGCCCCAAACATATACATCCGCGTCATACGGTCTGTTTCGTCTAAGCGGATGCCGCGCACGCCGACGGCCGTTTTTTTCTTTTCCGGTATACCGGCTGCTTCGATCCGCAAAAACATCCCTTTTTCTGTCTGCATCACGGCAGTTTCCTGTTCGGTTTCCTCCAAAGCCCGCACAAAAATGACTTCGTCTCCGTCCGCCAGCTTCGTCGACGCCGTCGTACGTTTGGATACGTCAAATTCACTGCCCGCGACCAGTTTGATCATGCCGCCGGCCGTGCCGAACAAAAGCCTGCGGCCGCGGATCGCCGCCAAAGAAGTCAGGTAGAGGCATTGTTCCTGGCTGCTGTCGTAATTGCTGACATTATCAATCGGCTGGCCTTTGTCACGGAATTTTCCATACGGCAAATCCAGTACTTTCATTAAATGAAGCTGTCCTTTGTTCGTAAAAATACAGATCCGGTCAGTATTTTTGCACGGCAATACTACCCGGCTTTCTGCGTCTGCCGCTTCCTTATTGCGCTCATAAACCGAAAGATCTATCGTTCTCGCATACCCGAAGCGGTCCATCAGCAGCATCACATCTTTTTCTTCCACCTGCTTTTCGACATAAACAGCTTCCGCTACATTGTCAATCACCGTGCGCCTTGGCCTGTTATACTGTTTTTTGAATGCCTTTAACTCTTTGATAATTACATTTGCCATCACAAGCCGGTCCGATAAAATAGATTCATACTGCGCAATTTTTTTTAACGTTTCCGCATGCTCTTTAAGCAATGCTTCCAGTTCCAGGCCGATTAACCGGTACAGGCGCATTTCCAGGATTGCCGTCGCCTGGCGCTCGGAAAAACGCAGCTTTGCGGCCTGTTTTTCCGAACGGGCATGGCGGAATGCAATCGGACCCGTTACGCCGTTTACCAGGCAGTTTTTCGCATCTTTGACCTGCTTGCTCCCGCGCAGGATTTCAATAATCAAGTCGATCACGTCGTAAGCTTTGATCAGCCCTTCCTGCACTTCTTTCTTTTCCAGTTCTTTTGCCAGCAGGGTCTTATATTTGCGCGTCGCGATCTCGTACTGGAAGTCAACATGGTGGCGGATCATCGGCACAAGCCCCATGGTTTCCGGCCTGCCGCCCGCTACCGACAGCATATTGACGCCAAATGTATCTTCCAGTTTTGTTTTTTTATACAAAAGGCTGCACAGGTTGTCCACATCCGCGCCGCGCCGAAGCTCCAGCACAATGCGGATGCCTTCTTTGGACGACTGATTGGAAATGTCTACGATATCGCTTGTTTTTTTGGTCTCGACCAGCGCAAATACATCGTTTAAGAATTTTCCGATATTAGCGCCGATCATCGTATACGGGATTTCTGTAATAACCAACCGGTCCCTGCCGCCTTTTCCTTTCTCAATTTCAACCTTGCCGCGTATTTTGATTTTTCCTGATCCGGTTGCGTAAATGGCTTTCAGGTCGTCCTGATTCGTTACAATGCCCCCGGTCGGAAAATCCGGGCCTTTGATACACGCCATCATCTGCTCCGTGTTGATCTGCGGATTTTTCATATAAGCGATCACACCGTCAATGACTTCCCCAAAATTGTGCGGCGGAATGCTGGTAGCCATGCCCACGGCAATCCCCTCCGCCCCGTTAATCAAAATATTCGGCACTTTCACCGGAAGTACTTCCGGTTCCTTTTCGGTTTCCTCAAAATTAGGGACAAAATCCACAACATCCTTGTCCAGGTCGGCCAGATACGCCTCCTGTGTAATTTTTCTAAGGCGTGCCTCGGTATAACGCATGGCCGCCGCCCCATCCCCTTCGATCGAACCAAAATTTCCGTGCCCGTCTACAAGCGGCAGGCCTTTTTTAAAATCCTGCGCCATAACGACAAGCGCTTCATAGATGGAACTGTCTCCATGCGGATGGTACTTGCCCATTGTGTCGCCGACAATACGCGCGCATTTCCGGTACGGTCTGTCATAACGGATCCCCAGTTCATACATATCATACAATGTCCTGCGCTGCACTGGTTTCAGGCCGTCGCGTACGTCCGGAAGCGCCCGCGCAATAATGACGCTCATCGCGTAATCGATATAAGATTTCTGCATTACTTCCGAATATTCGGTAAGAATCAGGCGGTCTTCTGTCTCCATTTTGATGGTTTCTCCATTTCTGTCTGATTTCGCTTTTATTTCATTGATTGCTTTTGTATTTTCTTATTTTATGTTTCTTTATTTCTTTCTGAATTTCCCGCTTAAATATCAAGCTCCGCGTCCCGTGCGTGTTCATAAATAAAGGCACGTCTTGGCGGCACATCGTTGCCCATCAGCATTTCCGTCACGTCCGAAGCCAGGCGTCCGTCTTCAATCGCCACTTTTTTAAGCATGCGTGTCTTAGGGTTTAACGTCGTTTCCCATAGCTGGTCGGCGTCCATTTCCCCAAGGCCTTTATAACGCTGCAGCGTAAAATTGCCCTTATGCTTTTTGCGGTATTTTTTTAACGCTTCGTCGTCATAGAGGTACTCTTCCTCCCCCTTGCCCGGCATAGCCTTATATAACGGCGGCATGGCGATATACACATGCCCCTCAAAAATCAGTTCCGGCATGAAACGGTAAAAAAGCGTCAGCAACAGTGTCGAAATATGCGCCCCGTCCACATCGGCATCCGCCATAATAATAATCTTGTCATAACGCAGCTTGGTGATATCGAAATCATTCCCGTACCCTTCGGAAAATCCGCAGCCAAACGCGTTAATCATCGTTTTAATCTCCGCGTTCGCTAACACCTTGTCAATGCTTGCCTTTTCCACATTTAAAATTTTGCCGCGGATCGGCATAATCGCCTGGTACATGCGGTTGCGTGCCATTTTTGCGGACCCGCCCGCGGAGTCTCCCTCCACGATAAAAATTTCACACTGCCCGGCGTCGCGCGATTCACAGTTTGCCAGCTTCCCGTTGGAGTCAAACGAAAATTTCTGTTTGGACAACAGGTTCGTTTTTGCCTTTTCTTCTGTCTTTCGTATTTTGGCCGCTTTTTCGGCACAGCTAATCACGGCTTTGAGTGATTCCAGGTTTTTGTCAAAAAAAAGCTGGATTTCTTCGCCCGTAATCTTGGCGACCGCCCTCGCCGCATCCTGGTTGTCAAGTTTGGTCTTTGTCTGGCCCTCAAACCGCGGATCCGGGTGCTTGATTGATACAACGGCCGTCATCCCGTTTCGTACGTCCGCACCAGTAAAATTAGCGTCTTTTTCTTTTAAAATCCCGATTTCCCTTGCGTACTGGTTAATCACGGTCGTAAACGTCGTCTTAAATCCGGTAATGTGCGTACCGCCCTCCGCGTTGTAAATATTGTTGCAAAATCCCATGATATTTTCATGAAATTCATTGGTGTACTGAAAGGCCGCTTCTACCGTAATCCCGTCGGATTCCCCCTTAAAATAGACGACGTCGTGTATGGTGTCATGCTTATGGTTCAAATCTTTTACAAAACCGATAATACCGTCCGGTTCATGAAACTCCAGACGCTCTACGGCCCCTGCGCGCTTATCTTCATAAATAATCGTAAGCGCCGGATTTAAGTATGCCGTTTCATGCATCCGGCTTTTTACCTCATCTTCTTTAAACCGCGTCTTTTCAAAGATCTCGGGATCCGGTAAAAAATTGATCTTCGTTCCGGTTTTTTTTGTTTTTCCAAGTTTCGGCAGCAAGCCGTCTTCCAGCGCAACCACTGGATTGCCGCGTGCATAGCCGTCATGGTGGATATAACCGTCCCGGCTTATTTCCACATCCATATGGGCCGACAGCGCGTTGACGACGGAGGAACCCACGCCGTGCAGCCCCCCGCTTGTCTTATAAACAGAACTGTCAAATTTTCCGCCTGCGTGCAGGGTAGAAAAAACAACACGGGCGGCAGACACCCCTTTTTGATGCATGCCGACCGGAATACCGCGCCCGTTGTCTTCCACGGTACAAGAACCGTCTGCTTCCATCGTTACCCGGATCGTATCGCATTCGCCTGCCAAATGTTCGTCTACCGCGTTATCCACAATCTCGTATATTAAATGGTTCAGGCCTTTCCTGGAAACGCTTCCGATATACATGCCCGGCCTTTTACGGACAGCCTCCAGCCCTTCCAGGATCGCTATACTGCCCTCGTCATATGCTTCTTTATCCGCCACTTTTCCATACTCCTTTATTGTTTCCGAATTTTTGAACCCGCGGCGCATGTCCCGCTGCTATAGTATAGCACATTTTTTGGAAATGTGTAAAGAATTTTTTCGAATATTTGTTCGATTTTACTTGCCGGAGGCTTTGGAAGTTACTACCGCAGTTTAAATTTCTCCATCTCCCGCTCCATTTCATCAGACACCATCCGAAGGCTCTCCACACCGTTTTGGATATCTTTTAGTTCTTCTTCCATGGAAGCCGCCGCTTCTTTGGACAGCTCTTCTGCTTTCCTGGAAATCTCGCTGATCCGCTGCGCCGCGGCAACTGTCATCCGGTCAATCTCATACATCTGTTCGATCAACCGGTCCATCTCGCCCGCGGAATTTCCTGTCTGCTCCGTAATTCTTTGAAAATCCGAAAACAGACTTTCTGTTTTTTGCACCGCGTCCGCCTGTGCTGTCATAATCCTGCTTGCATCTGTAATTTGTACAACTACTTCCTGCATTTCGTTACAAAACTCCGTAACCATATCCCCGGTTTTTACTGCCGCCCCAGACGAATCCGCCGCCAATGTCCCGATCGCCTGCGCCACCACGGCAAACCCTTTTCCGTATTCGCCGGCCCGCGCCGCTTCAATGCCCGCGTTTAACGCCAGCAGCTCTGTCTGCGAAGAGATCCCCCGGATCGTGCCCACAATCTCCGCTATGCTTGCCGAGCGTGCCTCCAACTGCCGGATTTTTTCATAAGAAAGGCTGATATTGCGTTCCACCTCGCGGTTTTGCGTTTCCAAGCTTCGGATGCTTTTCATCCCTTCTTCCCCGGATTTCATCGTACGCTCCGCCTCCCCAAGCAGCGTCTTGCTTTTTTCTTTTAATTCGCCAAAACGCGCTTCCATCTGTGCCATCCGCTCCACGACCTGGGACACCTCATACGTCTGCGCAACGGTCCCATCCGATATTTCTTTCACAGCCTGGCCAAGCAAACCGACCTTTTCTTCCATTGCGCGCAGACGGTCGGAGCAGAGCAGCAATTCCTTGGTAAACCCCGCCATACGCGTCAGCGCCGCCGAAATCCTATCCGCCATCACATTATAGCTTTTTGCAAGCTGCCCTACCTCGGTCTGGCCGTCTTCCTTTGCCGGAATCGAAAAATCACCCTCTGCAGCATCCCGCATCAATCCGGTAATCGAGACTACCGGCCTGGCCAGTTTGCCGGAAAGATAAACGACAAGCAGCACGACTGCCGCAACCGTGATCAGGGCGAGTACTGCAACCGCGGCAAGCATACGCCTGGCTACTGCCATCGCGGCACTTTTTTTCTGCATGGTAACAAGCGACCACGAATCCGAATCGCCCTGCAGTGTAATCGACGCATAGCTGACATAATACTGTTCGCCGTTATCCGTTATTTTTCGGCTGCCGCTGCCGCCGTCCATCACCTGCTGAATGACCTGCTGCATATCCGCAGACAGTTTGAGCGGATTTTGCTGCGTCAGGATATTTCCCGCGTCGTCTGTCGCCGGATTGCCTGCGGCATCCTTGACCGCAACGGTACGGGTCAGGCTTTTGTAATTATACTGTTCCTCAATCTGCACCTGGTCTGGATGCGCGACGACAACCCCTTCCCCGTCAATTACAAAAGAAGTCCTGCCGTCCGCTTCGCTCGAATACTCGCCGATAAGGTCCTGCATAAAATCAAGCTTTAAATCCGCGGCATAAACCCCTTTCCATACACCATCCGCATACATAGGAAAAAAAACCGAAGCGCACGGCATTCCGGTCGCCACCGAATAATAGGACTTGGATATAAACGCCTGCGGGTTTTGCAGCATCTGCTGGAACCACCATCTTGTAGAACGGTCCGCCAGCTCCCCGGACGAGCGTGCGGTCTGCATCCCGTCCGTGCCTTGTATGTAAATCTGATCCAAGTAGGTATTTCGCTCGACACAGCGCGTAAGGATCGGCGTTTGTATTTTCGTATCCATAGATAAGATACTTGGATTATCCGAAAGCTCCTCATTCACATGATACGCCTGATCCATAAAAACCGTGATCTCCCCCGCCATCAGACTGGAGAGCTGTTTATTTTTAGAATAGATTTCCCGCTCATAAAATGTCGTAAAAATGACCAGCACTACCGCGGGCAGTACTACCGCAACCGCAAGCATGGGAATCAAGAGCTGCTTGAGAATACTTTTTTTCCTCATTTAAGTTGTCCTCTCTTTGCTGTAAAAAAGAAAAGGCCCATTCACTGATGAATCGAGCCTTTTTGCAGGTAATTTCTATATCAGGACTTGTGAACTACCTATTGTCTATAGCCAATGGGATTGCGTCCACATTATTTCAATCTTCCATCTCTAGAAGCTTCCGCCCCATCAGCACACCCATGGACGACGCCATCATAAGCCCCCTTGTCCATCCGCTGGAATCGCCCAGGCAGTACAGCCCTTTTACATTTGTAACAAGGTTTTCATCCATACGGACTTTGTTGCTGTAAAATTTCAGTTCCGGAGAATACAGCAGTGTCTCGGTACTTGCAAACCCTGGTACGACCTGATCCATAGCCTGGATAAAATTAATAATATTAACCATTGCGCGGTACGGCATCGCCGCGGTAATATCGCCGGCTACCGCGTCCGGCAGGGTCGGATGGACATTCGACTGCGCGAGTTCTTTCGCCCATGTGCGTTTGCCGTCCAAAATATCACCGTAACGCTGTACCATAATCTGCCCCGCACCAAGCATATTTGTCAGTTCCCCGACTTTTTGCGCATAAGCAATCGGCTGGTTGAACGGTTCGGTAAAATTATGGGAACACAAAATAGCCAGGTTGGTATTGTCGGATTTAAAGTCTTTGTAGGAATGCCCGTTTACAACAGCCAGATCATTGTCGTAGTTTTCCTGGCTGACAAATCCGCCCGGATTCTGGCAGAACGTACGCACTTTATTTTTAAACGGCCTTGGATAGCCGATCAGCTTGGATTCGTACAGTACGTTGTTGACCTCCTCCATAATTTCATTGCGTACCTCAACACGGACGCCGATATCCACAGTCCCCGGTTTATGCGCAATGTCATATTTTGCGCATAAAGTCTGCAGCCAGTCGGCGCCGCGGCGTCCTGCCGCCACTACGACATGCGGCGCCTCGCAGCGTTCCTGTGTACCGTCCGCCTTTGTCAGGATGACGCCGCGGCAGCGGTCTTCTTCCATAATCAAATCCTGGCAGCTATAGCCAAACAGCATGTCCACGCCTTTGTCCTTTAAATAGGTTTCAATTGCCCCGTATATATGCTGCGCTTTTTCTGTCCCCAGATGCCGGATCGGGCAGTCAACCAGCTTTAGACCCGCATGGATCGCCCGTTTGCGGATTTCGCGCACCTTTAACGGCTCGCTGACCCCTTCAATATGCGTATCCGCCCCAAACTCCAGATAGATCCGGTCGGTGTAATGAATCAGCTCCTGCGCGAAATCCGCGCCGACAAGCTGCGGAAAATCTCCGCCTACTTCATAGCTAAGGGAAAGTTTCCCGTCTGAAAATGCCCCCGCCCCGGAAAATCCGGTCGTAATGCTGCAAGGAGCGCAGTTTACGCATTTTTTCGTCTTATTTTTCGGACAGCTCCGTTCCTCGATGGCTTTTCCCTTTTCCACCATCAGTATTTTTTTCGGGCTGTTATGTTTGACAAGCTCCATCGCAGTAAAAATCCCTGCCGGGCCTGCGCCTATGATAATTACATCATACTTCATATTCTTTTTCCTTTCCATACCTAGTACATCCTGCGCCTGCCTATGCGTTATTTTGTGTTCGATGTACTACGCGCCAAGGTACTGTCAGTAAACGAAGAAACGGGGCGCTGCTATTTCAGCTTTCCAAGGTTGGTATCTTCCATAAACTGCACGCTGTTATATAAAATCAGGATATCATCCGCTGGATAAACCCGAAGCAGCCTGCTGACCGGAATATTCATATACCTAAGATCCGCTACTATAGTGCGCGCGTAATGATTCGCGGCAAACGGCGCAAAACAGTTGCCGAAAGAATCCTTGATGATAAGCAGCGTCTTCCCATTCGTATCCTCTTTTTTTTCTTTCGAACGGATGTCCACAAGCGCCTGGTTTCCTCCGAAAAAAACGCTGTACGGATCATCCCCCGCCAATTTGGAGCGGTCGTAAAAACTGTCCGACGCAAACTCCCCCATATTATAATCCAATGCAAAGGCAGGCCCGTTTTTGGATTCGTATAACGAAATCGTATCCGGCCGCCCTCCTGTGCGTACTTTTGCATAGGTCGTCCCCAAAAAAGAACTGCTTACCTCCTCCACGCGAAACTGTTCGGGTAAAAGCGGGGGAAAGCCCATTTCCTGCGCCCATTGCTGATAGGCATAATACGCCCCCAGCGTCGTCCAGTGATGGTCGGTACGGTAATAAATATATTCTTTCTGATGGGCGCTTAGCAATTTGGCTGTTTCAATCCGCTGCCGTTTCGGAATCTGCTGTTCGACCAGCGAAAAAAAACGCGCTTCCCCTGTAATCTGCGCAAACGGCGGCAGATAGTTCGACATTACGCTGCTTTTAACCGGTACAAACAGTACTTTCGCATTCGGATATTTTTTTAAAAACCGTGCCGTGCGCTTGCAGTTTTTTTCCGCCAGCTTCCAGTCAAAATCCCGCTCGGCGTACTGTTCGAGCAGATAACCGTCCGACCCAAAGTAAACGCCGTTCGCGTCTTTGATTCCAAGCAGCCTGGACAGCTTTGTCTGCAGCGAAACCATCTTCATCCGTCCCGGAAACTGCTCGCTTAAATATTTCTCAAAATCCCGCTGGAAGCTGCCGGAAATAAGGTTCTTTTTGGTAAGCTTCGGGCACTCCGCCAGCATTCTGCGCTCCTGCGCGGAATACGTCTGGTCAGGCATAACGGAAATAAAGATCCCGCTGCCGGCCAACACGAATAGAACCAAACCCACAAAACACCATTCGGCAGCATTTTTTCGGTTTATTTTTTTCATCGCTTTGAAATTATTTCAATGCCTTTTTCACCGCGTTTGCCGCTTTCTTATTCTGCTGCTGGTAAGCCTTGATAATCTGTTCGTCCGTACCGTTTTCCTGCACCGACTGGCTGACCTGGCCAAGCATGAAAAAGCACACGTAGTTTTCATTTGTATATACCTGGCACCCTTGTATTTTTAGCAGGTTCATCGGATACTGCATCGTATCCTTTTTCAGCTTTGCCTGGTAATTTTTCAAAGCTTTGACAATCTTCTTTTTGGAAGACGCATTTTTTGCCTTAAAAATAACAAGCTCGTCCACATGGGCGCTCATCATCGGCACTTCCGCGTAAGCGGACGCATACCAGGAGGAAGCGACCGCGTATCTGTCTTTTATTTCACTTTTGGTTAATTTCATATTCGGCAAGTAATTTTCGCCGTATACTTTTTTTACGGCACTGGCCAGCTTTGACGCGGACGGCGCTGCCGCCTGTACAGTTTCGGTAAATGTCCCTGTAAAAGTGTCCATAGAAGCTTCGACCGCATCTCCCAATAAAGGTACGCCTGTATACAGCCCGGATAACCCGCTTCCGATTTCCATCACTGCCGCCAGCAAAACCGCCGCAATTTTTTTGTATTTCATCCCAAAACCCTCCTTAAACATCTTACTCTTTCTATTTTTCTACATTATTATACCCTGTTTTTTTATTCTAACATACAATATAGGAAAAGAACAATAAATTTTTAGGAAAAAGTTACGCTTCCACAATATTCTGCAGCCAAACTCCTTTTTTTACAAGTACAAACCCGATCACACACTTTATCATATCGCCAAGCTGCACCATCACATAAACCGCAATCACCGGAAGCGCCGTAAATCTGCTTAATAAAAAGGCAATCACGACACTGACGCACCAGATAAACACACTGTCAAATAAAAAGGTTATAATCGTCTTTCCGCCTGAACGCAGCGTAAAATAGGAAGCGTGTAAAAACGCGTTCTGCGGCATAAAAAACGCCGTAGCCATAATAAAATACTGCGCGAGCTGCCTTGCTTCGCTGTTTATATGATAAAGCCTTGGAAACAACGGCGCGAGCACAAACATCACCGCCGCCACACAGGTACAGCAGGCAACCGAAAACGCAATCATCTTATTGTCCGTATCCCTTGCCTCCTCCATCTTTCCAGCACCAAGAAGCTGTCCTACAATAATCGCAACCGAGTCCCCGAGCGCAATAAAGACAATATTAAATACATTATTAATCGTATTCGAAACATTTAATCCCGCAACCACATTCAGCCCGCGTACGGAGTAGCACTGTGTCAGCATTGCCATTCCGGCGGCCCACAATGTTTCGTTCAAAAGCAGCGGACATCCTTTTTTGATAATTTTGGCTGTCAGCTCCCCCGGCACCCGCAACGTACGGTAAAGCCCCTTTGCAAACGAATACTGTCCGGTATTCCTATGTACCTGAACCACTACAATCAGCATCTCCACATATCTAGAAATTACCGTCGCAATGGCGGCGCCCTGTACACCCAGTGCAGGCATCCCAAATTTTCCGTAAATCAGAAGATAATTAAACGTAAGATTAACAAATACCGCCACAATTCCAGCTTTCATCGGCAAAAGCGTTTGTCCGCATTCCCGCAGTGTACTGGAATACATCTGCACAGCCGCAAATGCCGGAAGCCCGGTTAACATAATGACTAAATACTGCCTGCCGTACATAAGCGTCGCGGCGGCGTCTTCCGGCGTACCGTCGCCTTTCAGATACGAACGGATCAATACCGTGCCATACGCAAGCAAAACCGCAGACGCCAGGATCGTAATAAAAGCCGTCATCCACAGCTTAAAGCGCATTGTTTGGCGCACACCTTCATCGCTGCCCTGTCCAAAAAACTGCGCTGTAAAAATACCTGCCCCGGAAACACCGCCGAAAATACACAGGTTATACACAAAAAACAACTGGTTGACAATCGCTACCCCCGACATCTGTTCCGTACCGACCTGGCCGATCATAATATTGTCCAGCAGGCTTACAAAATTTGTAATGCCGTTTTGAATCATAATGGGGACGGCAATCAACAGCACCATTTTGTAAAAGCTTTTGTTTCCGACGAATTTTGATAATGTTTTCAATTTTGTCTCCCCCTTTTCTTTTTTATGCCTGTGCGGTTTTTGTCAGCCGCGCAGGCAAGTAAGGGGTATTATACTCCGCCGTGTGCGAGTTGGCAAGACGGAATCTGCATTTTCTAACAATATATTTGAAAAAGCTTTCCCGGACAGCCCCTCTCATCTAAAGTCTGCGAAAAGGACGGTATGTAAATTACCTATATTACAGGTTATTTCCATACCGTCCTTATATTTATGCCGTTATTTCAGATATTTTTACCGGACGATGTTCTTCCAGTGATTTTTTCGCTGCAAGCCCCATCAATACCGGCTTTAAGCCGTCCATAACGCCAA
Organism: uncultured Eubacterium sp.; assembly: GCA_910586045.1. Lineage (GTDB taxonomy): Bacteria > Bacillota > Clostridia > Lachnospirales > Lachnospiraceae > Eubacterium_J. The sequence goes on along the minus strand of CAJUIH010000013.1, from coordinate 24,739 downwards.
GCGGCGTTTCGGTATTTTCTACAATGGCCTTTATGAAACATTTTACTTCCTTTGCATATGCTGCCATATAACGTTCCAGGAAGAAATGCAGCGGCTTTTCGCCTGTTACACCCTGCGCATTGCTGATCACCGCCGTGGAAGCGCAGTCATTAGATGCGGATACCATGCCCGCGGAACCAAATACTTCCACTCTCTGGTCATAACCGTAAACTGCTTTTCTGGAATTGTCAATGACTGCAATTGAGCCGTTTTCCATTTTCAGGGTAATTACCGCCGTATCCACGTCGCCGGCCTCACCGATAGCCGTATCCACCAGTACGGCTGCCTGTACGTATACCTCTTCGGCGTCACAGCCGGCAAGGAAACGGACCATATCGAAATCATGGATCGTCATGTCAAGGAACATGCCGCCGGATACTTTGACATATTCTGCCGAAGGCGGTTCCGGATCCCTGCTCGTTACTTTGATGATATGGGTATCCCCGATTTTTCCTGCTGCCACCGCATCCCTTACTGCCTCAAAATTGTGGTCAAACCGGCGGTTGAAGCCTACCTGGTATTTGACGCTGTGTTCTTTCAGCGCGTCGATGACTTCCTGAATCTTGGCTACGTCATGGTCAATCGGCTTTTCACAGAATACATGCTTGCCTGCGCGGATTGCTTCTACCGAGATCTGGGAATGGGTATCTGTGGAAGAACAAATCAAAACCGCGTCAATTTCCGGGTCGTTGATAATATCCTGATAATCCTTGGTCGTCTGTGCAACTCCCATTTCCTTTGCCCATGCCGCTGTGTCGTCATTTAAAAACGGATCCGCCAGTGTTTTAATTTTTGCATCCGGTACTTGTGTGCAGATACTTTCTACGTGAACCCGTCCGATTCTTCCCGCTCCGATAATTCCTACTGTAATCATAGATGGTTTCTCCTTTTCCTATTCCTTTATAATCCTGTTTTTTCCCGAATAAATTTCCTTGCTTTGACCGCATATTCCAAAGGATTTGCCTTTGCCGGATCCTGTTCTGCTTCTACCAGCATATATCCCTCATAATGATGGTCCGCAAGCACCTGAAAAATCGGTTCGAAATCAATGCAGCCGTCACCCGGTACGGTAAACGCCCCTCTTCTTACGCCTTCTAAAAAGCTTAAATTTTCTGCTTTTACCTGGTCTACGATTTCTTTGCGAATATCTTTTAAATGGACATGCTTGATTCGATCGATATATTTTTTGACCATTGCAAGCGGATCTACCCCGCAGTACGCAAAGTGTCCGGTGTCAAATAACAAGCTGACATATTCCGGATCCGTACCTGCCATCATGCGCTCTACTTCCTGCGCATCCTGTACGACCGTGCCCATATGATGATGAAAGGTCAGGCTGATGCCGTATTCTTCCTTTGCTATTTTGCCAAGACGGTTCATCCCGCTGCAAAAGGTATCCCACTGTGCGTCGTCCATCACATATTTATGTCCGAATACCGGCGTATCCTGCATACCCTGTACGCTGTAGCTTTGTTCAGAAGCCCCGATCACTTTCGCGCCCATTTCCTTTAAAAACGCAAGCTGGCCGCGAAACTCCTTTTCTACTTCCGCAAACGGTTTTGTAATCAAAAAGCAGGAAAACCACTGGTTGCAGATTTCTATTCCGCGCAGTTCCAATGCTTTTTTCAATTCTTTTGGATCTTTTGGATACTTGTTGCCGACCTCGGAACCGGTATAGCCTGCCAGTGCCATTTCACTGATGCACTGTTCAAATGTATTCTCCCGGCCAAGGTCCGGCAGGTCGTCGTTGGTCCACGCAATCGGTGCGATTCCTAATTTTACCTTATTTTTGTCAAACATGGGTGCTTGCCTCTCTTTCTGTTTTTTGCAATGTATGGGATTGTTTTGCTTTTTGTTTCTCTTTTTTTTACAACGTTTTATTTTCCGCAGTTAAATACTTCGATATGATGTTTTACATTTGCATAGACGCCCTGCACCATCGCCGTATTTAAATCAAAGAAATTATGTACGCCCGCACCCTGCAGATATTCTTCTGCTTTTTTGGTCAGGCTGTTAAAACTTGCCGTCGCAATATTTACCTTGCAAATTCCCAAGGATATCGCTTTCCTAAAATCTTCGTCCGTAATCCCGCTTCCCCCATGCAGAACCAGCGGAACCTGTGTCTGGTTGTGAATCTCTTGCAGTACATCAAACGCGAGTTTCGGCGCAACCGGATAATTGCCGTGTGCATTGCCGATCGCTACCGCCAGTGCATCAATGCCTGTCTGCGCGCAAAATTCCTTTGCATCCTGCGGGTTTGTACAGCGTATGCCATGGTCGCTGCTTCCGTCCTCGCTCCCGCCGACAATCCCAAGCTCTGCTTCTACCGTTGCGCCGTAGTCTGCCGCAATCGCGGCAACCTCTTTGGTCCGCGCGATATTTTCCGCGAACGGATAAGTGGAACTGTCATACATCACAGAAGTAAATCCCAATTCCAAGGCCTTTTTTACCGTGTCAACCGTAAGCCCATGGTCCAAATGCACCGCGATATCCACGTCCGCCTCTTTTGCCGCCTGCACCATCATCGGGCCCATCAGCTCCAGCGGCGAATGTTTCAGCCGCACTTGCGCGATCTGTAAAATAATCGGCGTATGCAGTTCTTCCGCAGCCTGTATGGCCCCTTTTACCATTTCCATATTTCCAACGCTGAACGCGCCGATTCCTCTGCGTTCTTCCTGCGCCTTTATAAGGAGTTCTTTCATTGTCCTAAGCATAGAATATTCCTCCGATTAATTCCAAAGATTGTGGTACATCTGTACTACGTCTTCCTTTGTAATATCGCGCACCGTATTCTGCGGACTGCCGCTTTCCATCGCATCGTGTGCCATTTTATCCACGGCTTCCATAAATTTTTCCCGCTCTATCCCGTAGCTTTTAAGCGTCGGCGTATCCAGCGCGTCCACCAAAGCGCCGACTTTTTCCAAAAATTTTTCCGCCGCTGTCTGATCGTCGTCCGTATCCGCAGCCGCGCCGATGGCCCTGCCCAACTGCCCAAACCGTTCATACGTGCCGCAAAGGGCGAATTTCAGGCATTCTTTTAACAGCATCGCATTGGAAAGCCCGTGCGCCACGTGAAACAGCGCGCCGATTGGGCGACTCATGCCGTGGATCAGCGTAACGGAAGCATTGTTAAACGCGATCCCCGCTTCCAATGCCGCTACGGACATCTGCACCCTTGCCTCTTCATCCGAACCGTTTTGATACGCAGCCGGAAGATATTTGAAAATCCGTTTTACAGCAGACAGCGCAAACGTATCCGACAGTGTCTGTGCTTTTTTGGACGTATAGGCTTCCACCGCGTGGCAGAGGGCATCCAGTCCGGTGGCGGCCGTGATTTTCGGCGGCGCCGTCATCGTAAACTGCGGGTCGATAATGGCAAGCGCAGGCATCAGCACTTTGCCTTTTAAGAGCATTTTAATATTTTTTTTGGTATCAGTAATAATCGTAAACTGCGTCGCCTCCGACCCGGTTCCTGCCGTTGTCGGAATGGCTGCCATCGGCGGCATATGCACATCAATTATTTTTCCCATATAATCCGATATCGTTCCGCCGTTTTCCACCAGGGACGCGATTGCTTTCATCGAATCAATCGGACTTCCGCCGCCCAGCGCAACCAAAAAATCGCAGTTTTCCTTTTTATAAACCGCAAGCCCCTTTTCAATCATGGCATCCGTCGGTTCCCCGGTAATTTCCGCATAAATGGCATATTCTACGCCCTGTGCGGACAGCGCCTGCTCCAGCTTTGCGCAATTGCCAAGGTCAATCATTACCTGGTCGGTTACGATCAATGCTTTTTTTCCAAGGCCCTTTAACGATTCCTCCGCCATTGCAAGCGCTCCCGCTCCGGAAATAATTTGTCCCGGTACAATAAACTCTCTAGCCATAGTACCACTTTCCTTTCCTATCCATTTTTTTAGGCTGCACATAAATACAGCCACACCAATCTTTTTTTAACCGCGCATCTTTCAAACACACCGATCTTTTTTTATCATCGATTCTTTTCCCTAAAACTGCGCATAATACAGCCACACATATCTTTCTTTTTTAAAACTGCGCATCGTGCATCCACACGTATTTTTCGTCTTCGCAGCGGTCTGTCTGCAGCCATGGATTGCTTTCCAGGTGGCGGATCATCCAGCAGGTATACATCTGATATCCCGGCGCAACCGCCTGCGGATGCAGCTCCCCGCCCGGTATCGCGGAAAAGCTTCCGTCTACGCTTTTAAAAACCTGGTCTCCGACAAAACTCGCGCCAAACCCTTCCGGACGGTCAAACAGGAAATAATAGGTTTCCGGCTGCGGATGCCTGTGCGGCAGATAACCCGACCAGTTGCCCCTGTCATTTAATACCTCGCCCAAGACCATATTGGATTCCGGCGCGATCTCATGGTCAAAGATCGTATTTACACGCCGTTTTGCCACATTTCCGAATTTGCCCACACTGGAATACCCCCATGGAGCGTCCTGCGGACGGTACAGCCTGTAGGGAAAGGTTTTTTCGTTTTTCGTACACTGCACCAGTAGCTGCGTATCCGCCTGCGCCTCTACGGCGGCTTCCCTGCCGCTTCCCATATGCAGGCACCACGGGCCATCCGTAAACACATCCTTACGCCGGGCCGTTTCCCTGTTTTCTTCCCATATATAATCCAGTGTTCCGGACAGCAGCAGAATCGCTGTTTCTTCGCCCGGACGGCCGAATGTCCTGCGCTCGCCCGCTTTCATGCGGTAAACGCGGATGTCCATCATCATTTCTTTGTATTCATTATCATAAGTAGTCAGGATTTTCTCCCCACTCGCATCAAATTCCGGGTAACCGAATACTTTCCCCATAATCTGCCTCCTGTTCACTGCTCTATTGATTCATTGTCCGCACCACGGCCCACGCCTGGTGCGGACAGCCTAATTTCCTTAATAATTTCTTGCCTCTTTACGTCCTTCCAACACGCCTTCCCATGCTTTTCGCACCGATTCTTTTTCGGAAGTATCCGCAAGCCCTACGTTCCACCAGGACTCATAACCGTCCGTCATCGTTTTTGGAATGACTTTTAAGTCAAACAGGCACGCGCGTTCCTGTTTCTTCGCATCGTTTAACGCATCCTCCAGTTCCTGGATCGTCTTGCATGTATAAGACTTCAAGCCGTATCCCTCGCCGATTTTTGCGTAATCCACCGCAATTAAGTCCCCACACGGTTTCTTTCCGTCTGTATAACGAAACTCTGTCGCAAGGCTTCCAATCCCATGATTCATTTCCAGGTTGTTGATACATCCAAACCCGCAGTTGTCAAAGATCAAAATATTTACTTTCTGACGCTCCTGCATAATCGTCATAATCTCGCTGTGCAGCATCTGGAAGCTGGAATCGCCTACTACGCAGTACACTTCATTGTCCGGCTCCGCAAATTTGACGCCGAGTGTCGCAGCCACTTCATACCCCATACAGGAATATCCATATTCCGCATGGTAACCTCCCCGTTTATCCGTCGTCCACATCCGCTGCATACAGCTTGGAAGCGAACCGCCTGCCGTAATAATAGTAGCATCCGCGTCGATTACCCTGCGGATTGCGGCAAGCGCCGCCGTCTGGGTAATGACACCGTCCGTCAGTTTTACAAACTCCGGCACAGTACGCGGGTCACGCGCCTTGATATTCGGCTCAAAATCATCCCCGGTATACGCAATGCCTGCAAGGCGTTCCATCTCTTTTTCCCATGCCTGTTTCGCTTTTGCGATTTCATCCTGATAAGATGAAGTATAGCCCTTTGCACGCAGCTTTTGCGCCAGCGCCGCTACCGTAGCCTTTGCATCGCCGACCGCTTTGACCGCATCCATTTTATAAGCATGGTATCTGCAGTTGTTGATCGTGACAAATTTTACATCCGGATTTGCAAACAGCCGTTTGGATCCCGTCGTAAAATCCGACAATCTCGTGCCAATCGCAATCACCACGTCCGCGTCTTTCGCAAGGATATTCGAAGCATACGTCCCGGTCACGCCGATTCCGCCCAGGCAGTACGGATGGCTGGATTTGCACGCGCTTTTGCCGCCCTGGCTTTCGCCGAACGGAATCTTAAATTCCTCGCAAAACTGCTCTACCGTTTCGCCCGCTTGTGAAAAACGCACGCCGCCGCCCACTATCACGATCGGTTTTTTCGCTTTTAAAATCACCTGCGCCACATCTTCCAGCTCTTCTTCTACCGCTGTCGGCCTGGTAATCCGATGAATCCGTTTCGCAAAAAAGTATTCCGGAAAATCATAGGATTCCCCTTCTACATCCTGGCAGAGCGCGATACAGCACGCGCCCGTTTCCGCTGGATCGGTCAGCACACGCATGGCATGGATCAATGCCGTCATAACCATTTCCGGCCTGGTAATGCGGTCCCAATATTTGCAGACCGGTTTAAACGCGTCGTTTGTCGTCGTTGCAAGGCTGCCCGCGCACTCCAACTGCTGCAATACCGGATCCGGCTGCCTGGAAGCGAACGTATCCGCAGGAAATACAAGAAGCGGGATATTATTAACCGTCGCTGTCGCGCAGGCGGTAACCATATTTGCCGCGCCCGGACCCACCGAAGAAGCACACGGGATAATCTTTCTGCGCCCGCTTTGTTTTGCAAACGCGATCGCCGCATGGCACATGCCCTGCTCGTTCCTGCCCTGCATCACACGCAGCCCGCCCGGATTGGAATCCAGCGCTTCGCCAAGCCCTACCGCGATCCCATGTCCGAAAATCGTAAAAAACCCTTCTACAAACTTTGTTTCTACGCCGTCCATAACGACATACTGGTTATCTAAAAATTTTACAATCGCCTGCGCGGTTGTCATTCTGATAGTCGCTGCCATGATTTACTCCCTTTCTATACATAGATCTTTTCTTTTCAACTAAATGAAGACATGCCGTTCGTTCCCCGGCGTCATCCCATTATACACGCGCAATCATCTCGCCGAATTTTTCTTTTTCCTCTTTGATAAAAGCGTGCACTTCTTCCGGTCCCGGAAGCGCATCGGAACAGTTGTTGCTTTTTACCATCATCGATGCTTCCGCCGAACCAAACTCCAGACATTCGATCACTTCCCAGCCCTGGTAAAGGCCATACAAAAAGCCGGAACCATAACCGTCCCCGCCGCCGAACCCTTTCCTTGCCTCTACCGGAAACGGCTTGATGGAAAAACTCTGGCCATCGCATGTATAAGCGGTAGAGCCTTTCATACCGTGTTTGATTACAACGATTTTCGCATGGCGCCCCTGCCAGTATGCCGCGGATTCCTGATCCGTCATGCCAGGCTGAATCAGCCGTTCCGTTAAATCAAATTCTTCCCTGGAACCCATAATAATGTCGGCTTCTTTTGCTACCATCGAATAATAAATTGAAATTTCATCGCTGTTTTTCCAGTTGTATTCGCGGTAATCGATATCAAAAATAATCCTTGTATCATTCTTTTTCGCAAGCAAGACCGCTTTGAGCGCGGCTTCGCGGGAAGGGCTTTCGGCTAATGCGGTCCCCGAAATTAAAATCGCTTTTGCCTGGCGGATATAATCCTCGTCGATATCCGCAACCGAAAGCTGCAGATCCGCAATGCAGTTGCGGTACATCAGGATACTGCTTTCTTTTGGAGAAAGCATCTCCGTAAACGTCAGACCCAGCTTTTCACCGCCCGTGCATTTTGTAATATGCGACGTGTCAATACCCTGTTCGTTAAAATAATCTACGACAAACTCCCCGAACTGGTCATCCGATACCTTGCCGATAAACCCGGCTTTCATCCCATGCCTGGTCACGCCTACCGCGATATTTGCCGGGGAACCCCCTACAAATTTTTCAAACATATGTACTTTTTTTAACGGCTTGAACTCTTCCCTTACCTGGTCGTTATAAGCAGGGTTAAAATCAATCGCCACCCTTCCAAGCAAAATCAAATCAAACGGTCTTTTGTCATCAAATGCAATATATTTCATCTTATTTCCCTCCATGACAATTTGGATACGTTCCGAAAACCGGGCGGAATGCTGCGGTACGGCGCGTGCTTTTGCGTGTCTTTTTCTTGAAATCCGTATTTGTTTTTCTGTGAACATAATAGCACGCACAAATCGGAAAGGCAAGCCGTTTTTTTATTTATTCCGCTTTTCTACGTTTTATACAATTTTAAAAATACGATTTCATAACTTTTGCACAACGAAAAAAGCACGCAATGCACGCAATATTTTTCTGCTGATGCCCTTTACGAAACCGTTTTTTTCAGATTGTACTTTGTTTTTATATGAATATCCGTATAAATATATTCCTCTTTCGGCCCGTGCCCTTTTTGCAGCAAGTCCGCCAGTATATACGGCGGGCGGTATCCCTGCACGTAGCCCTCCTGGTCAATCAGAAAATCCGCGATGCCGTCCTGGAGGATCTTTTCATTGCGCGGCGTCAGATCGTAAATAATCACATACGGGCGCCTGTCAAGCTGCAGGGATTCAAACGCCGCCCTTATGCCTGCCTGTCCGCCGGATACGACGACGATCCCGGCGATCCCCTGCATGCCGAGCATCGTATTTACAATAATGCGCTCTACTTCCTGCGCCTGGCCCGATCCCCTCTGTACGCCCGCCAGTTCCAGGTCCGGAAAGCCGGCCTTTAATTCTTCCACAAATCCGTCCACACGCATATTGTCCACATGGCTGCTGAAATAGCCGGTAATTACCAGGATTTTTCCTATGCCGCGCGTCATCAGCCCCATCAGCCCGGCGGCTGTCTGCCCGCTTTTGCGGTTGTCCATCCCCACATAACAGATCCGTCCTGTCCCAACAATATCCGAATTAAAGGTTACGACCGGGATCTGCTTTTCTTCGATCAGGACGTTGATTTTTTGCCGGATACGCTCACTGTCTACCGGCATCAGCGCAAGTCCGTCGATTCCCTGTTCCAGTAAATGGTCGATCGCCGCAAGCTGTTCTTCTTCATCGACCGAAAACCGTTCTTCCAAAAGAAGCATTACGCCGCGTTCTTTTAGTTCCGCGGCCGCGTCACGGATCCCGCGGTTAACTTCCAGCATAAAGGAAGATTTTGCAAGCTGCGTAACAATACCGATTTTTACCGTCCTGCGCCTGGACTGTTTTTTGTCCGCCCCCTGTTCCTGTTTCCCATAAGACGTGTCCCGTTCCCCTTTCGGAACATATCCCATCTCATCCGCAATTTTCCTGATTTTTAACGCTGCCTCCGGGCTGATCCTCCCCCTTTGGTGAATCGCGCGGTCTACCGTTCCGCGGGATACCCCGGCCTTTTCGGCAATCGCTTGTATCGTCACTTTCTTAGACATGGTGCCTCCTTTTCGCATTTCCGTCCTTTTGTAACAGTGGCTTTATTATACCAGAAAAAAGGCCGGACTGCCAACCCCGCTAAAGGCTGCTGCTTTCATACCGCTTCAAACCGCACTGTAACACCCGGTGTGACAGCCAAAGCAGGCCGATACACACAGCCGGCATACACGCTGCCCCTTTTGCCATCCCGCTTTTCCCAAGCAGGTACCCAACCGGATAATAGCTGACAAACGCATAAGGGATCAGATATCCAAACACCAGCCGCAGGGCTTTCGGATAGATCACAAGCGGATACTTCGCCATTTCCCCAAGACAGATCACAAAATAATTCAGGCTGTTGCGTCCGTTTTCCATCCAAAAGGACATACAGCTTGCAATCCATACCATACATAACCGGATCAGGCATGCCTGCAAAAGGAATAGGAAAATAAGCGCGGCCTTTGCCAGGCTCCACTGGATCGTACAGCGGCCAAACCCAAACACAAGCAGCACAGACGCTATTACCATTTTATTGAAGCCTTCAAAGTCAATTTTTGCCGTCAAAAGCTGCAGCCCAACCGGAACCGGACGTACCAGGAAACGGTCGACATCGGATTCGCGGATCATATTGGCCACTTTCCAGGCTCCCTGAAAAAAGAAATTGATGCACCCCTCCGAAAACAGCAAAAAACCGTAAAGCAGCACAACCTCCCATACGCTCCAGCCCCTGACCGCCGGGATATTACTGTAAATAATCCCCACCAGCGCCAGGCTGCAGCCCTGTGAAAACAGGGTAAAAAAGACCATCAGGAAAAAATCCGCCCGATACTGCGCAAGCGAACGGATATTGCGTACCTGATACTGCAAGTACAGCCAGGCATAACGTTTGCATTTTGCTATGATTCCCCTCATAAAAACCTCCTTAGCCCAAATACCGCAGACGCACCCGCCTGCACATCATCCGCCATACATGGAGATCACGCCAAACGCTTTTTTCCCCAGCACGGAACCGACGGCCCACAGCAGCACAATCCAGGCCGCCTGCACCAGCATTCGCCTCACGCATTCTTCCAGCCCAAATACGCCGATAAAAATCCCGCACGGCGTATATAATACACTCTGAAACGGCATCCATTCGGCCATTTCCCGTAAAAATCCCGGAAACATGGCTAACGGAACGAGCGCTCCGGAAAAGAAATTGGTTAACACTTCCCTTGCCTTTGTCACCCCGTACGCATTGTCTGTATAAAAACAGAGCAAAGAAAACAGGTATTGGATGCTGAATTTGACCATTACCCCAAACAAAAGGGAAATAAAAAACATCCCCGCGCGTACCATGCGGACCGACTGCAGGCCGTTGACTGCCAGGTAAAGGCTGCCGACCAGCAGGCTGCATGTAAAAAATTCCATCCCCGCTGTGCCAAGCAGGCGAAAAAACAGCATTCCGCGATAAGAAATCGGTTTTAACAAATCCATAATCAGATCCCCCTGAATAATACGCTGCGCGATATCCATTTCAAACCCCATAGAAAACACGCTGCCGCACAAAAACGCAACAAACACATACTGCTTCATCGTATCCCACGTAAACCCGTTGATCTGCTTTTGGTAAGCAAAAATGCTTTTCCACACATAGTATAAAACGGCGGCTTGTATAAAATTAGCAAGCATTCCGGTAATAAAATAACCGCGGCTGGCACACCCGTCCAAAAACCCGCACCGCAGGCAGGCCCTATATTTTTTCATAGCCGTTTCCCCCTTTGGAACAGGCGGATGACAATCTGCTCAAAATCCATCCCCTCTTCAAACAACGCGTAAATTTCTTCCATCCGCCCATCAAACAAAATTTCGCCCTGCTCCAGCACAAGCAGCCTTTCGCAAAGCGATTCCAGGTCATTTAAATCATGGCTGGTCAGTACGATTGTCGTTTTTTCCTGTTTGTTAATCTTTTTTAGAAAGGTATAAATATTCTGTTTGACTGCCACATCCAGCCCAATCGTCGGCTCATCCAAAAAAAGCAGCGGCGGTTCATGTAAAAGGGCTGCCGCAAGGTCTGCGCGCACCCGCTGCCCAAGGGACAGCTTCCTTGCAGGCTGATGCAGAAATTCCCGCAGTCCAAGCATTTTGGAAAAAAGCTCCATGTTTTTTTGATACCGCTGCCTTGGGATTTCATAAATGCCGCCAAGCAGACGGAATGTTTCGATCACCGGAATATCCCACCAAAGCTGTGTTTTCTGGCCGAACACTACGCCGATGTGTTTTGCGTGTTCCATCCTATCCCGAAACGGATCCCTGTCCATAACCTCGACGCTGCCGCCGCTTGGCTGCAAGATCCCGGTCAGCATCTTAATCGTAGTGGATTTTCCGGCGCCATTTGCCCCCAGAAACGCCACGCTTTCCCCTTTCGCAATGGAGAATGAAATCCCTTTTACCGCCTGTTTCTTTTCATATTCCGGCCGGATCAAATGCCGCAGGCTGCCACGGATTCCGTCTGTTTTTTTTGCAATCCGGTATTCTTTTTCCAGGTTTCGTACCCTGACGATTTCCATTTTCTATCCCTCCCTGCCTGTAAAGCCCCAGAACCATTTCCTTGCAAAAAGCATACCAGACATGCGGCATACAAGAACATATTTTTTTCTCACCATGTTTTAAGCAAATCTAAGATCCGGTCTCATTCCATTTGAAATCCGGTTTCAATTCTGGTATTTTAATGTTGAGAATCAGGGATTTGCAGCAAAACAACAAACTGCGTCACTGAAATATCATCCCTGAGGGAGGAGGATTCCAAATGGTTGGAAACAGAGATCTTATTTTAGACCGGACAAAATTAGGGGCGTATACATTTCAGTTCAACCACTGCGGGTTCCAGGCATGTACGGCTGGGTACACTTATGGTTTTGCACTGCGCCCCTATCACCTGATCCACTTTGTACTGGACGGATCCGGCACGCTGAAGACAGAACGAAACACCTATTCCATCCACGCCAGGCAAGCTTTTTACCTGCCTGCGGGCAGCGGCGGGACTTACCAGGCTTCGTTCGAGGATCCCTGGAAATATTTTTGGGTCGGATTTTACGCGGATTCCCGTAATTGCGTTTCCAGACAGTTGTTCGGTGCGAAACAGGTCATTGATCTTACGATGCCGGTATCCGAACTGGAACCGTTATTTTTATCCCTCGTTTCCGTCACCGATCCAAGACTTTGCCATGCGCATTCCTATACGGAAGCGGAATATCCAGGGGAACAGTTTTGTCAGATTACCGATTTTTCAAAATCCCTGGAAGTCAACAGCCGCATGCTCCACCTGTTTTCCCGTCTGCTGGAAACACAGGCCGTCTGCCTGGACCCGTCTGATTTCGGGCCGAATCCCGCGCGCGATGCCAAGGCATATATGGACGCCAGTTACTGCGAACCATTAAAAATGCAGGACGTCGCCGCCGCCCTGCATGTTCACCCCAATTACCTGAGTACGATATTTAAAAAAACATATGGGCAGTCCCCAAGCGGATATCTGCGCTCCATCCGCATGGAACACAGCGCCATGCTGCTTGCGCTTACAGACTATCCCGTTTCCGCCGTCGCACAGGCGGTCGGTTATCCAAACGCCTTTCAATTCTCCGCCGTGTTCAAACAATATTTCCAAGTTTCCCCATCCGCTTACCGGAAACAGGAAAAACAGCGGCAGGCCAAACATTAGGCCTTTATTAAATCTGTTCTACCGCGTCCTTTAAGTCGTCCGCCATCACCTGCACATTTGCAGTCTGCGCCGCAATTTCCTGTGAATTTGCGGCAATGGTAGACACCCGGTCGCTCATCTGGCCAATGCTTTCGATCAAAGACCGGATCGAACTGACGCTTTCATCTACCTTTGGAATCGTCTCGTCCGCCCGTTTGTTATCCCTGGCTACCAGTTCTTTGATGGATGCGGAAAGGCTTCGTATTTCTTCCGCCACGACCGCAAACCCACGCCCCTGCTCGCCTGCCCGCGCTGCCTCAATCGAAGCGTTCAGTGACAGCAGATTCGTCTTATTCGCAATACTGACAATATTTTCACTCGTATTTTTATAAATATCAATAAAGTTCATAATACTTGCCAGCGATTGTTCCAGCGTATGGCAAAACTCAGAAATCCCCGTAATCTTTCCGGCCAGGTCTGTCGCCTCATTTGCAGACGCCTCGTTTGCTTCGTTTAATTCCGCAACCGCGCCGGTTAACGTGCCGAACTGGTTTTGGATCTCATGCAATTTCTGATTGTGCACTTCCTGTTCCTGGCGCTGTTCTTCATTGATCTGCTCCAGCTTTCGGCTTTCGGCTTCCGCCAGGTCTTTGATATAATGCACGCAATTCTCCTTGCTATTAACACCGTTATAAATGGCACGCGCCATATCCCTGCACGTTTTATACCCGCAGGCGCCGCAGTTTAAGCTCTGTTTTTCCGCCGTTTCCTTTTTCATCTGCGCAAATACAGACTGCAGTTCACTGGATGACGGTTCGTTTACCACAACCGCTTTTTTGTTGTCATACGTACGGATAAAATCGGAAAGCCTGAGTTCCTTAAATGCCTCCATCAGATTAGCCAGACGCCTGGACGGTGCAATCTGCTCGGTCCATGGATCTTTTTGATTTTTTCGAAACCTTCCCGTATGTTTGTCGCTCTCTTTTTCTGTGTTTCGCATTTTGCCTATGGTCAGCCGCACATCGTCCGTATGCTTGGCCGGGTCTGTCGCTGTACCGTAAATGCATCCTCTGCCGCAGTTTAAAATATCAACCATAAACGGAAGTTCCTGTTTTTTTGCAACCCGTTTGGCATACGCATGCAGGTAATGATAGGCTTCCTGCTCCCCTTCCACCTGCAGCACTACCTGTCCCTTTCCAAGGAAATGCTCCACATTTTCCTTTAAGCCGCCGGGCATCGGATACAGGGAACCAAGGCCATATTCCAGTTCGTCCGTATATTCCGGACTTTTGGTGTAGCCGCTGCCAATTTTCTGCATCATTTTTTGAAAAGTTACGTTATATGACACATACCCTTTATTATTTTTGTCCATGATCTCTATCTTTTTCGCCACACATGGACTGATAAACGCCAGTTCATCCTGGATGTTTAAATATTTTTTTATGTAAATAGCCATGCACATCATCGGGCTTTGCACCGGCATCAGATGTCCCAGCAGCTCCGGGATATATTTTTCCACATAATCCACTACCGCAGGACACGGCTGGCTGATCCCGCCGACAAACCGATTTTCTGTAATATATTTCAAATACCCCCATGTCGTAATATCCGCCCCAAACGATACGCTGTAAATATGCCGGACCCCCTGCGCTTTCAAATAACCGAGCACGCGCTTGTATTCTTTTGGATAACCGGCCAGAAATGCGGGCGCAACAATGACGGAAATATGCTTTCCTGCTTTCAGATCCGCAAAAAACCGTTCCGTATCATCCGCATACTCCCGCGCGTCATGGTCGCAGGCATGCAGACACGCCCCGCATGCTACACAATTGTCATTGTTTACCTGTACCATTTTATCCAAGGCAACATTGGAAACCAACGTCGGACAGACACGCACACATTTATTGCAGCCTGTGCACTGATCGTTTGTATAGATCAAATTCTTAATTCCTATATTTTCCATAATCCCCTCCGCCTTTCACCATTCTATCCCATCCTACTGTATTCGCTGCCGTTGTGCATCTCCTATTACGGAACAAAATAATATTGTTTTTATTTTAACACACTGACATATTGAAGTAAAGTATTCTGTTTTCATTTTTTAAGTTTACATTTTCTACGGACCGTTTAGATCAGGCGTTATGCTTGGGCTGCGGGGACGCCGGATGAGGGACGCAGGTCTGGCTTGCGGCTCCGGCTCCAGAATGGTAAGAAGCCCTAAGTATTCTGCATTTACAGGTCGGCCTGCCCCGGTCGCGGCGCCTAATTCGCCTTGGCTGACGCCAACGGCTAAAGGCGCCGCTTGGCTTCGCCCCTTAGGGGGATCTGGCAGAATACTAAGGGCTTCTAACCATTCTTCCAAGTCGCCGCAAGCCAGACCTGCGTCCCTCACCCGGCTGGTTTTCTCTGGCTCTACGTAACATACCGTACATAGAATAACGAAACAGCAAATGGATCGCTAATAGGATTGCCTCAATCGGTTTTGCATATGACGATTACGTATAGGATACCCGTTGTAAACATGCAAAGATTAGCATAGAGAGCAAAAACCCCATCAAAAAAAACGCTGTGATTTGAAAATTAACTTTCCCGTAATCTTCAAATCATAGCGCTTATTTGACGTAATTAAGTATATATTTTATTTTTGAATCCATACGCCATCGTCTGTTAGCGGCACCCCTTACACCGGCTGCAGTCGCCGCCGCAGCCGGATTTCCCGCTTTTTTTTGCGGACACGATGCTTCGAACCGCCAGGCTTAGCACAATAAATAACAGGCCGCCTACAATTATTGTTCCCATCGCTATCCTCCTGATCTTTTTGTTTGACGCGGATGCCGGCTTATGTTTCAAAGCGCCTAAGCGCCCGCCATTGTCCCTGATTTTTGCTGCATTTGCCTGTATTCCCTGTTCGGACGAAACAGCAGATAAAGAAAAATCCCAGTCAGTAGAACTGCCGCGGCCGTCCCGATCCCGAACTGTCCGGTGGTAAATAATGTCCCAAACTGGAAGACGCAAAGGGATACGGCATACGCCAGGCAGCTCTGGTAGCCGATTGCAAACCAAAACCATTTCGCATTGTTCATCTCCCGTTTAATCGCGCCCATCGCCGCAAAACACGGTGCGCAAAGCAAATTGAAAACCAAAAACGAATACGCGCCGGCCCCGGTCAAAGCAGCCGCGAGCGCATCCCATATCTCTGCGCCGTCTTCTGCCACTTCCGCAAATCCGAATAAAATACCAAATGTCGCAACTACATTTTCTTTTGCAATCAATCCCGTTACCGCCGCTACAGCCATCCTCCAGTCGCCCCAGCCAAGCGGTGCAAAAAGCGGCGCTGCAATCCCGCCGGCCGCGGCCAGGATACTATGATCCAACTGCTCTGCTTCCAGCATCGCAAACGAACCGTCCACCCATCCAAAGCCTTGCAAAAACCAGAGTACAACCGTAGAAAGCAGGATAATCGTACCTGCCTTTTTGATAAATGAAAAACCGCGTTCCCACATGCTCCTCAGCACATTCGTAACCGTCGGCATATGGTATGCCGGCAGCTCCATTACAAACGGCGCCGGATCTCCGGCAAACATCCGTGTCTTTTTCAATAAAATACCAGAACAGATAATGGCCGTAATTCCCACAAAATAGGCGCTCCAGGAAACCCATCCGGCATGATCAAAAAACGCGCCCGCAATCAGCGCTATCATCGGCAGCTTCGCGCCGCACGGCACAAAAGTCGTCGTCATTACGGTCATCCTGCGGTCCCGTTCGCTTTCAATCGTTCGAGAAGCCATGATTCCCGGCACACCGCAGCCGCTTCCAATCAGCATCGGTATAAATGATTTTCCGGATAATCCGAATTTACGGAAGATCCGGTCCATAATAAACGCAACACGCGCCATATAGCCGCACGCTTCCAAAAATGCAAGAAATAAAAACAATACAAGCATCTGCGGCACAAATCCAAGCACCGCGCCGACGCCGCCGACAATGCCGTCCGCAATCAGGCTGGTCAGCCAGCCCGCACATCCGGCCGCTTCCAACGCACCCGCCACACCCGGTATGATCCATGCTCCGAATACCGTGTCATTCGTCCATCCCGTAAGCAGGTCGCCGACCGTCGATACCGAAACATAGTACACAAGAAACATCACCGCTGCAAAAATTGGAAGCGCCAGCCATCTATTTGTCACAATACGGTCAATCCGATCGGAAACCGTCCTCTTTTCCTTTCCTCCCCGTTCCGTCTTTTTGCAGCATTCCTCCATAATCGAGGAGATCAACTGATAGCGTTCATTGGTAATGATGCTTTCGGTATCGTCGTCAAATGCTTTTTCCAAAGCCTGGATCTGTGCGGATACATCCGGGACACTGCCCAACTGTTCTATGATTTTTCCATCCTGCTCCAGCAGCTTAACCGCAAAAAACCGCCGCTGCTCCTGCGGCACATGCGAATCCAGCAGGTTTGCTGTCTCTATAATGATACGTTCTGCTTCCGCTGAAAATGTATGTACCGCCGCCGCACATTTCTTTTTTGCCGCCGCAACGGCCATTGCCGCCGCTTCCTGCACACCGGTTCCTTTCAAAGCGGAAATCTCTGTCACTTCACAGCCAAGTTTTCTGCCCAACAATCCGGTTTGTATCGAAACGCCTGTTTTTTGCAGCAGATCCAGCATATTTACCGCAATGACGACCGGTATGCCAAGTTCCAGCAGTTGCGTCGATAAATAAAGGTTCCGTTCCAGATTCGTACCGTCCACAATATTTAAAATCACATCCGGCTTTTCCTGGATCAAATAGTTGCGGGCTACCACTTCTTCCAGCGTATACGGTGATAAGGAATAAATGCCTGGTAAGTCCATCACCGTAACATCCGGATGGCCCTTTAATTTTCCCTCTTTTTTTTCAACCGTCACGCCCGGCCAATTTCCGACAAACTGGTTGGAACCTGTGATTGCGTTAAACAACGTTGTTTTGCCGCAGTTTGGATTTCCTGCCAATGCTATCTTAACCGCCATGTCAAACTCTCCCTTTTTCAATCTTATTTTCTTTTTCCATATTTTTAATTGTTTTTCTTTTCTATCTTTTCTTTTCCATATCTATTTTTGTTTTTCCGCTTTTTTGTTTATTATAACTATTATTTATTATTTATAACTATTTATTATTACGTTTGCCTATTTATTATTAGTCTATTCTAACTAAAGGGCAAAAAAATTATCCTACTTGAATCATTTCCGCATCCGCCCTGCGCAGCGAAAGCTCATATCCCCGCACCATAACTTCCATCGGGTCGCCAAGCGGGGCAACTTTGCGGACATAAACAGAAACCCCTTTTGTAATACCCATATCCATAATTCTTCGTTTCACCGGGCCTGCCCCGCTCAGTCCAAGTACGGTAACGGTCTGCCCGACTCCGGCTTCTTTCAATGTTTTCATAAACTTCCCTCCTGTTTTCTTATACTAAAATTTTATTTGCCATATCTTTACCGATGGCAACCCGGGAATCTTTTATATTTACAATGAAATTCCCTCCTGTTTCCGTAATCACTGTAATCACCGCGCCGGTTACAAATCCAAGGTTTTCCAAAAACCTGCGTGTATCCGGCTTGCCGCCAACTCGTTTAATCGTGCCCGGTTCGTCTGTTTTCAACATGGATAATGGCATGCGCTCACCTTCTTTTCTATGTTTTTCATTGCTTACAAAAGTTAGTATATACTAACATATGATTTTTGTCAAGCGTATAATCTAAAAAAATAAGAAAACTACCATGTCAAGGCAACCGTTCAGATAGGGCGTTACATTTTAGCCTGCCGGACGCTGGAAGAGACGGTTTGCCCGGCTTTCTGGCGGCTTTGGAAGAATGGTTAAAAGCCGTCTTTTTCCCACTCTATCTTTGTTATGCAGCTTACATGTCCGACTCTCGTTTCTTTCATAAGCGCAACTTCCACGTCCTGCGTCGTCCATTGATAGCGGAAACCGCATTTTTCCTGCACACGTTTTGATTTCTCATTTCCCTCATAACGCCCGCACCAAACTTTTTTCATGCCGCACGATTCAAACGCGTACCTAAGCATTTCTTTTACCGCTTCCGTCATAATGCCCTGCCCCCAGTACGGTACACCCAGCCAAAAACCGATTTCACATTCATCTTTTTGTTCGGTAAGATCCGTCGCATCCCCAAATTTTAACCCAATACTGCCAATCGCCAGACCTGTTTCTTTCCAAATAACCGCAAATGTCACCGGCGCGGACAGCACCGTGTGAATCGCATACAGGCTGTCCTCTATGCTTGTATGGGCAGGCCATCCGGCAATCGGGCCTACCAAAGGATCTTTGACGTACCGATAACACTCTGCGGCATCCGATTCTTCCTATGGACGCAATACCAGCCTCTTCGTTTCCAGCATCATAAAATCCCCCTCTCCCATTTCTTTAAACGGCAGCTTAAAAAACAGCCTGGCTGATCAGGCTGTTTCGCACCATGTATACCATCCATTCCCCGCGGGCTTTTGCGTTTTCCTATTCTTCATTCAGTTTACTCAAACGCATTGCCTGATCGGCCGCAATACATGCATCTATAATTTCCTGAATATCCCCGTTCATAATTTTGTCCAGCTTATACAACGTCAAGTTGATCCGGTGGTCCGTAACCCGCCCCTGCGGAAAATTGTAGGTACGGATTTTTTCCGAACGGTCGCCGGTCCCAATCTGGCTGCGGCGTGCTTCGGACTGTGCGTCCTGTTTTTTTTGCAGCTCTAAATCGTATAATTTCGCACGCAGCAGGGCGAACGCCTTTTCTTTGTTTTGAAGCTGTGATTTTTCGGTCTGGCTGTAGATCACGATACCAGTCGGATAATGCGTCAGACGGACGGCAGAATCGGTCGTATTGACACATTGCCCGCCGTTTCCGGATGCGCGCATGACATCGATCCGGATGTCTTTTTCATCAATCTGTACATCGACCTCTTCGGCCTCCGGCATCACGGCAACCGTAATCGTAGACGTATGGATCCGGCCCTGGGACTCTGTTTCTGGTACGCGCTGCACGCGATGCACGCCGGATTCATACTTTAGTATGGAATACGCCCCTTTGCCTGATACCATAAAATTCACGGATTTCATACCGCCGATTCCGATTTCTTCGATTTCCAATGTCTCGATCTTCCAATGACGGCTTTCGGCATAATGCACGTACATGCGGTAAATTTCCGCCGCAAACAAAGCGGCCTCGTCCCCGCCCGCGCCTGCGCGGATTTCTACAATTACATTTTTTTCATCATTCGGGTCTTTTGGAAGCAAAAGGATCTTGAGTTCACTTTCCAGTTTTTCAGCCTCTGTTCTTGCGTCATTTAATTCCTCTTTGGCAAGCTCACGCATTTCTTCGTCAGACTCTTCTTCCAGAATCGAAAGACTGTCCGCAATATCCTGCTTCGCTTTTCGATAGGCACGATATGCTTCGACAATCGGTGCTAAATCGCTCTGTTCTTTCATCAGCTTTCGGAAACGGGCCGTATCATCGGCTGCCCCCGGTTCACTGATCTGATTCATAACTTCCTCATACCGAAGAATCAGATCCTCTAACTTATCAAACATGTTCTTCCTCCAACAAAACTCTGTTTATCGTATTATATTCGTCCTTTTACGACACGTTCCTGGTGGGCCAGATCACGGATCACCGCCACTTCACGGTATCCCGCCGCACACATCATATTCGTCACTGCCGGACCCTGGTCGTACCCGATTTCCAAAAACAGATATCCGTCTTTATTTAAATGGTCGCCGCTTTGTTCGATAATCCGGCGGTAAAAATCCAGTCCATCCTCCCCGCCGTCCAGCGCGCCCACCGGTTCAAAATCACGTACTTCGGGCATCAGGTCCAGCAGGTCTGTCTGCGCAATATAGGGCGGATTGGATATGACCAGGTCAAAACGCCCCTCAATATTTTCATATAAATTGCTGCGTACCCAGTCAACCTCTACTTCATGTACCCTGGCGTTTTCTTTGGCAACCAAAAGCGCCTGTTTGGAAATATCACTGCCTGTTGCGGTCATGCCATGCGCGTTTTTCATAAGGCTGATGATAATACACCCGGTTCCGGTACCAAGATCCAGTACTTTCATACCCGGCTGGCAGATCTTTAATGCCTCTTCCACCAAAGTTTCCGTATCCTGCCTTGGAATCAGTACATTGGAATTGACCTTAAAGTTCAGCCCCATAAATTCCTGTTCGCCCGTAATATACTGCAGCGGAATCCGTTCCGCGCGTTTGCGTATGGCAATCTCATATTCCGGCTGCTGCTGCGCGGTCATATCCTCTTCCATATGGGAATAGTAAAAGGTACGGTTGATCCTGCATACCGTTTCAAGCAAAAGCCAGGCATCCAACTGCGCATCCATTACGCCTGCCTGCATCAGCATCCTGCTTCCCCATTCCGTCGCTTCACGATATGTCATGCAATCCCTCCAATACATATGTGCAACTGTTACATATATGTCATTTTGTTTTATCACTATGATTTTCCATCGTCTTTTAAATAGGCTTTCCAGTCAAAAACAGCTTCTACCGACGCAATGCCGACCTCAATCATGGCATCGTCCGGCTCCCTTGTCGTCAGCTTCTGCAATGCCAGCCCCGGCCTGCTCAGCAAATGAACCAGGGCGTTCTCGCTCTTTCCCGCCAAACGCAGAAACTCATACGCGCACCCTGCAATGACCGGAACGAGCAGGATCCTTGCCACAACCCGCATCAGCGCAGAGTCAGTACGGATCAGCATAAAAAAGACGATGCTGATGCACACGACGAAAAACAAAAAACTGGTTCCGCAGCGTTTATGCAGCCTGGAACATTTCCTGACATTGTTAACAGTCAGTTCCATGCCATGCTCAATACAATTAATACACTTGTGTTCTGCCCCATGATACATAAATTCCCTGCGGATATCTTCCAGACGGGAGATCAGCACAATATACGCAAAAAAAATCCCCAGGCGCAGCGCGCCCTCTAGAACCGTCAAAAGAAGCTGGGAATCCGTCCACCTCTTAAACAAGCCTGTAATAAAATAAGGAAGCAGCATAAACAAGACAATTGCCGCGCCCAAAGAAACTGCCGTTAAAACGCCCATTTCGACCGTTTCGCGTTTTTTCTTTTTTTGCTCGTCTATTGCCTCATCCTGCCTTTCTTCGTAAAAAGAAGCGGAGTAAGCCAGCGTACGCATGCCAAGCACCATGGAATCCAGAAAATTTACGACACCCCGCAAAAACGGCAGCTTGCGAACCGCCCGCCCCGCCAAAATACCACGGTATTCTTTTTTCTGTACAATAATTTCCCCATCCGGTTTGCGGACTGCAACTGCATATTGTGTGCCATTTTTCATCATGACCCCCTCCATAACAGCCTGTCCGCCGATTCCAGAATATTTCATAATGTCCCGCTCCATTGTGTTCCAATAGCTGATAGTAAAAAAGGCTGAGATCTTGCAACCTCAACCTTATCTGCCACATTCCCCGTCCGGCAGCGCAGCCTGACCAGAACTACTCTGGCCACTCTGTCTGTGCCTGCCATCAGGCACCTCCCGGCCTGTCCTATTTCATGCCGTATTTCTTATTAAACTGTTCAATACGTCCGCGCGCCTGGCTGGATTTCTGCTGGCCCGTATAGAATGGATGACACTTGGAACAAATTTCAACGTGAATTTCTTTTTTCGTTGAGCCTGTCACGAATGTGTTGCCGCAGTTGCATGTAACCGTTGCCTGATAGTATTCCGGCTGGATATCTGCTTTCATTATTCTCACCTCGCATATATCATAATCCAATACTTCTGTTCGAAATTTAACAGCTATTTAATAGTAGCATATTCGTATTTTAGATGCAAGTGGTTTTTGTAATATTTTTTGGATTGCCGCTACAAAACCCTGCGCTTTTTCACCAACTGAATATAATCCCGGTTGCTGTTCGTACGGGAAAACATATTTAAGATCGTTTCCACCGCTTCGTCCGCTTTCAGTCCATTGATCCCTTTGCGCATAATATCCACGGCTTCCCGTTCTTCCCGGTCCAGCAGCAAATCTTCCCTGCGTGTGCTGGATTTTACGATATCAATCGCCGGGAACACCCTTTTTTCGGACAGCTTGCGGTCAAGTACAAGCTCCATGTTTCCGGTTCCTTTAAATTCCTCGTAAATGACATCGTCCATCTTGCTTCCGGTATCGACAAGCGCTGTCGCAAGCACGGTCAGGCTGCCTCCCTCCCGCATATTTCTGGCTGCCCCGAAAATCCGTTTCGGCATATGCAGCGCCGCGGGATCCAGTCCGCCTGACAGCGTCCTGCCGCTTGGCGGAACCGTCAGGTTATAGGCCCTTGCCAGACGCGTAATACTGTCCAATAAAATCACGACATCCTGTTTATGCTCTACGAGGCGCTTTGCCCGTTCAATAACCATCTCGGAAACCCGTTTATGATGATCCGGCAATTCATCAAATGTAGAATAAATAACCTCCACATTGCCTCCCTCGATCGCTTCTTTAATATCCGTCACTTCCTCCGGGCGTTCGTCAATCAGCAGAATAATCAGGTGGATTTCCGGATTATTGGTTTTTATCGCCTGGGCCACCTGTTTGAGCAAAGTAGTTTTGCCCGCTTTCGGCGGGGACACAATCATCCCGCGCTGGCCTTTGCCAATCGGGGATACCAGATCCACAATCCGCATCGAGGTCGTCGTCCGGTTTGTTTCCAACCGCATGCGTTCATTTGGAAAAATCGGCGTCAGGTCTTCAAAATTCCTCCGCTGCGCAACAATGGACGGATGGTAGCCGTTAATCGTCGTAATATAAAGAAGGGCGCTGAACTTCTCTCCCTGTGTTTTAATCCTTGTATTGCCGCGCACGATATCCCCGGTCTTTAACCCAAACCTGCGTATTTGAGACGGGGATACATAGACATCGTGTTCCCCCGGCAGATAATTTTCACAACGGATAAACCCATAACCGTCCGGCATAACTTCCAATATTCCGTCCGCGGTAACCCCGCTGTCTAATTCCGAATTGATTTCGTCGCGGGAATCCCCTTCCTGCCTGCGCATCCGGGTCTGCGGCGCATTTTGTCCCTGTTGTAAATCCTGGCGGTCTGTTCGATCTGTTCGTTCTAGGCGCTCTGTTCGGTCTGTTCGTTCTAGGCGGTCCTGGCGCTCTGCCTTTTCCTGACGTTCCGTCCACTCCGATTTATCTGATTTATCCATTTTTTCCGTCCGTCCGGCCCGCTCCTGCTGAACCGTCCGTGATGCATTTTCTGTCCACTCTGGCTGTGCCGCCCGCGTCTGCGTCTGCCTGCCCGCTTTTTGGAAATCTTCTCTTTCGGCCTGTACAGCATCCGGCTGCGCAGGCTTTTTATCCGTTTCTGTCTGCATACCCTTTAATTTTTCGTCTTCTTCCACCATCCGGTTGATTAAATCCGCCTTTTTCAATCCGGTAATTCCCTTTAAACCGCGCGCTTTTGCAAGCTCTCTTAACACTGTCAATGACAATGTCTCATATTTTTCCCTCATTTCTTTTCTCCTATTCTGTTTCTGCTGTTGGGATTCATTCATCCGAGTGTCACAAAATTGCTGAAGTCTGTCTGAACAGACTGTGAACTTAATTTGAATTAAGATACATAATTAACTGTATTATACACCATGCTGCCAAAAATAGGAAGACCTTTTTATTGATTTTCAACAGAACCTTTGAAAAGAACCTTTGAAAAGAACCTTTGAAAA
>CAJUIH010000012.1:4494-46482 GCA_910586045.1 uncultured Eubacterium sp. | reverse complement strand
TATTTTGTGTCCTACTACGATTACTATCAACCCGAAGCCTACGTCCCGTCATCCGACACGTACATCGCAAAAGATTCTTCCGTAAACGAAGAAATCGACAAACTGCGCCTTTCAGCAACGGCGGCTCTTTCCGAGCGCAGGGATGTGGTGGTTGTTTCCAGTGTATCCTGTATTTATGGTCTGGGCAGCCCGGAGGATTTTCTTGGAATGATGGTGTCCTTGCGGCCAGGAATGATTAGGGACCGTGACGAGGTGATTCGCGATTTGATCGATATTCAGTATACAAGAAATGAGATGGATTTCCATCGGGGCACGTTTCGGGTACGCGGGGATGTGCTGGAGATTATTCCGGCCAGCAATGCGGAGCGGGCGCTACGGGTGGAGTTTTTTGGGGATGAAATTGACAGGATTACAGAGATTGATGTACTGACCGGGGAAGTCAGGGCTTCGTTGGAACATGTTGGAATTTTTCCGGCGTCGCATTATGTGGTGCCGCAGGAGAAGATTAACCAGGCCTGTGTGGAGATTGAAAAGGAACTGGAGGAACGTGTCCGTTATTTCAAGGGGGAGGACAAGCTGCTCGAGGCGCAGCGGATTGCGGAGCGTACGAATTTTGATATTGAGATGCTGCGGGAAACCGGATTCTGCAGCGGGATTGAAAATTATTCCAGACATTTGGCAGGGCTGGAGCCGGGGGCTACGCCGTTAACTTTGATGGAATATTTTAAGGATGATTTTTTGATTATTGTGGATGAATCGCATATTACGATTCCGCAGATCCGCGGGATGTATGCCGGCGACCAGTCCAGAAAGTCTACATTGGTAGATTATGGATTCCGCCTGCCGTCGGCTAAGGATAACCGTCCGCTGAATTTTGAGGAATTTGAGTCTAAGATCGACCAGATGCTTTTTGTATCGGCAACGCCGAATGTATATGAAAAGGAACATGAATTGCTGCGTGTGGAGCAGATTATCCGGCCGACCGGGCTTTTGGATCCGGAGATTTCCGTGCGTCCGGTTGAGGGGCAGATTGACGACTTGATTTCGGAAGTGAATAAGGAAACGGCGCAGAAGCATAAGGTGCTGATTACGACGCTGACAAAGCGGATGGCGGAAGATCTGACTGCCTATATGCAGGAGGTTGGCATTCGGGTAAAATACCTGCATTCGGATATTGATACGCTGGAACGGGCGGAAATTATCCGTGACCTGCGGCTGGATGTGTTTGATGTGCTGGTTGGCATTAACCTGCTGCGTGAGGGGTTGGATATACCGGAAATTACGCTGGTCGCGATTCTGGATGCGGATAAGGAGGGGTTTCTGCGTTCGGAAACCTCGCTGATCCAGACGATTGGCAGGGCGGCGCGCAACAGCGAAGGCCATGTAATTATGTATGCGGATAAGATTACCGATTCCATGCGTATCGCGATTGACGAAACGAACCGCCGCCGTACGCTGCAGCAGGAATATAACGCAAAGCACGGCATTACGCCTAAGACGATTCAAAAAGCGGTGCGCGATTTGATCAGCATATCCAAAAAAGTAGCGGCGGAGGAATTGAATTTTGCTAAGGATCCGGAATCGATGAACCGTAAGGAGCTGGAAAAGCTGATTGCACAGGTAAAAAAGAAAATGGAGAGCGCTGCGGCGGATTTGAATTTCGAGGCCGCGGCGGAGCTGCGCGACCAGATGATGCATTTAAAGGAAATGCTGCGTGATGCACAGAAATAAAAACAAAAAGGAAATGCTGTGGGATGCGCGGAATCAAAATTTATAATGAAAAATGAAGAGAATGATATGGGCAGAGAGAGAAAATATATTAAAATTCGCGGGGCGAATGAACACAATCTGAAAAATATTGATTTGGATATTCCAAGGGATGAATTTGTAGTGCTGACCGGACTGAGCGGATCGGGGAAGTCGTCGCTGGCGTTTGATACGATTTACGCTGAGGGACAGCGGCGCTATATGGAATCGCTGTCTTCGTATGCAAGGCAGTTCCTTGGGCAGGCAGAAAAACCGAATGTGGAAAAAATAGAAGGCCTTTCGCCTGCTATTTCCATTGATCAGAAATCCACAAACCGTAATCCTCGTTCTACGGTTGGGACGGTGACGGAAATTTATGATTATTTTCGTCTGCTGTATGCGCGGATTGGGATTCCGCATTGTCCGAAATGCGGGAAAGAGATCAAAAAGCAGACCGTAGACCAGATGGCGGACCAGATTATGTCACTGCCGCAGCGCACAAAGATCCAGCTTCTGGCTCCGGTTGTGCGCGGCCGGAAAGGGACGCATCAAAAGCTGCTGGAGCAGGCAAAGCGGAGCGGTTATGTACGGGTCATCGCGGATGGGAATTTGTATGAACTGACGGAAGAAATCCCGCTGGAAAAAAATAAGAAACATAATATT
This sequence comes from uncultured Eubacterium sp., assembly GCA_910586045.1. Taxonomy (GTDB): domain Bacteria; phylum Bacillota; class Clostridia; order Lachnospirales; family Lachnospiraceae; genus Eubacterium_J. The sequence continues at coordinate 44,073 of CAJUIH010000012.1, read as the reverse complement.
GAAATTGTGGTAGATCGTCTGATCGTAAAAGAAGGGATGGAACAAAGGCTGGTAGATTCGATTGAAAGCGTGCTGGAGCTGGCGGACGGGTTGCTGATGGTGGAGGTATTGCCGCAAAGCGCGGATGAGGCGGAGCATACGCCGCAGATTTTGCAGTTTTCGGATAGTTTCGCGTGCCCGGACTGCGGCATTAGTGTGGATGAAATCGAACCAAGGAGTTTTTCGTTTAACAACCCGTTCGGCGCGTGTCCAGATTGTTTCGGACTGGGGTACAAAATGGAATTTGACGAGGACCTGATGATTCCGGACCGGTCGCTGAGCCTGGCAGGAGGGGCGATCCAGGTGATGGGGTGGCAGTCCAGTACCGATCCGTCCAGTTATACGTACGCAACCCTGCGCGCACTGGCAGAGGAATATGGGTTTGATCTGGATACGCCGTATGAGGATCTGCCGGAGGAGATCCGCAATATACTGATAAACGGTGCGGATCGGGAAGTAAAGGTGCATTACAAGGGAATGCGCGGCGAGGGCGTCTATGATGTGGTGTTTGAAGGGCTGATTAAAAATGTAAACCGCAGGTACCGGGAGACCGGGTCGGAAACAATGAAGCAGCAGTATGAGGAATTTATGCGGATTACGCCGTGCAAGACCTGCCGCGGGCAGCGGCTAAAAAAGGAAGCGCTTGCGGTAACGGTAGCGGACAAAAATATTTTTGAGGTAACGAATTTTTCGATTAAGAATCTGCAGCAGTTTATGGCGGACTTAAATCTGACTGCGCAGCAGGAATTGATCGGGGCGCAGATTATCCGTGAGATCCGGGCGCGGGTAGGGTTTTTGGTGGAAGTGGGGCTGGATTATCTGTCGCTTGGACGCGCGACCGGGACACTTTCCGGCGGGGAGGCGCAGAGGATCCGTCTGGCGACGCAGATTGGTTCCGGCCTGGTCGGGGTCGCCTATATTTTAGATGAGCCAAGCATTGGGCTGCATCAGCGCGACAATGACAAGCTGCTGTCTGCGCTGAAAAATTTAAAGGAACTGGGCAATACGCTTGTGGTTGTAGAACATGATGAAGATACAATGCGTGCGGCGGACTTTATTGTGGACATTGGGCCGGGCGCCGGGGAGCATGGCGGCGAAGTCATTGCGACCGGGACGGCAGAGGATATTATGAACAATCCGCGTTCGATTACCGGAGATTATTTAAGCGGCCGCAGAAAAATCCCGGTGCCGACCGTACGCAGAGAGCCGAGCGGATGGCTGACGGTAAAAGGGGCAAAGGAAAATAATTTGAAAAATATAACGGTGGAGATCCCGCTTGGGATTATGACCTGTATTACCGGTGTATCGGGTTCCGGAAAAAGTTCCCTGACCAATGAGATTTTGTACAAAGCAATGGCAAAAAAATTAAACCGGGCCAGATGCATACCAGGAAAACATGACAAGCTGCTGGGGCTGGAACAGTTAGACAAAGTCATCGCGATTGACCAGTCGCCGATTGGCCGTACCCCGCGCTCCAACCCGGCCACCTATACAGGCGTATTTGACCTGATCCGCGACCTGTTTGCGGCGACGCCGGATGCCAAGGCGCGCGGCTATAAAAAAGGACGCTTTAGTTTTAATGTGAAAGGGGGACGCTGCGAAGCGTGCTCCGGGGACGGGATTTTGAAAATTGAAATGCATTTTCTGCCGGATGTCTATGTACCGTGCGAGGTCTGCCAGGGAAAGCGTTATAACCGGGAAACGCTGGAAGTAAAATACAAAGGAAAAAGTATATTTGATGTGTTGAATATGACCGTGGAAGAAGCGCTTGGATTTTTCCGGCATATCCCGTCGGTCGAGCGCAAAATCCAGACGCTGTACGATGTCGGGCTGTCTTATATTAAGCTGGGGCAGCCGTCTACCGAGTTGTCCGGCGGGGAGGCGCAGCGGATTAAACTGGCGACGGAATTAAGCCGCCGCAGTACGGGCAAGACCGTGTATATACTGGACGAGCCGACCACGGGGCTGCATTTTGCGGATGTCCACAAGCTGGTAGAAATTTTGCGCCGTTTATCGGAGGGCGGCAATACGGTGATTGTGATTGAGCACAACCTGGATGTGATTAAAACGGCGGACTATATTATCGATATGGGACCGGAGGGCGGCGACGGCGGCGGAACGGTTATTGCGCAGGGTACGCCGGAGGAAGTAGCGCGGATTGCGGAATCTTATACCGGACAGTATGTAAAAAGATATTTATAATTTGCTATTTTTTCCATTGCATTTCCAATCCGCCGTATTTATAATAAAAAGAAACGATCCGATACAGGTTTCCTTTTGTTTTCAGTAAAATAGTGCACAAAATCTAACGAAGATCTTTCGAAATCATTAAATTTATATGAAAAATAAAAAAGTGCTATGAAAAATGGAATTTATTGTATATAATAAGAGATATTATGGCAAAATAGAGTGTAGCATATTACATGGCATCAGCCGCTGGGCAGGTGCCGATTCCATAGATTACTATTTGTAAAATCTGAGATGAAAGGGGATATCTGTAGATGATGGGAGCAGATATTGGAATTGATTTGGGAACTGCCAGCATACTGGTTTATATTAAAGGAAAAGGGGTTGTACTAAAGGAACCTTCCGTAGTGGCGTTTGACCGTGATACAAATAAAATAAAAGCGATTGGCGAGGAAGCGCGCCTGATGCTCGGCCGTACGCCGGGCAATATTGTGGCTGTTCGTCCGCTTCGCCAAGGAGTTATTTCGGATTATACCGTAACCGAAAAAATGATTAAATATTTTATACAAAAGGCGCTTGGAAAAAAGAGTTTCCGCAAACCGCGCATCAGTGTATGCGTACCAAGCGGTGTTACGGAAGTGGAAAAAAAAGCGGTTGAGGATGCAACGTACCAGGCGGGCGCCAGAGAGGTTATGATTATTGAAGAGCCGATTGCGGCTGCGATTGGCGCGGGCGTGGATATTTCGAGGCCGTGCGGGAATATGATCGTGGATATCGGCGGCGGCACGGCGGATATCGCGGTCATTTCTCTGGGCGGTTCGGTGGTAAGTACTTCCATAAAGATTGCGGGGGATGATTTTGACGAGGCAATTGTCCGATATATGAGAAAGAAGCATAACCTGTTAATCGGCGAGCGTACGGCGGAAGATATTAAAATAAAAATCGGTACCTGTTATCCGCTTGCGCAGCCGGAAACGATTGACGTCCGGGGCCGGAATCTGGTAACCGGGCTTCCAAAGACCGTAACCGTATCTTCGGAGGAAACGGAAGAAGCGCTGCGGGAAGCAACCCTGCAGATTGTAGAAGCGGTTCATAGTGTTTTGGAAAAGACGCCGCCGGAATTGGCAGCCGATGTAGCCGACCGGGGAATTATCCTGACCGGGGGAGGCGCGCTGCTGCGCGGGCTGGAAGAGCTGATCGAGGAAAAAACAGGGATTAATACGATGACGGCGGAAGAGCCGATGACCTGTGTGGCTGTCGGAACCGGGAAATTTGTAGAGTTTTTGGCAGGCAAGCGGGACGAGGATTTTAGCAAAGGCAATTAAAACGGCGCAGAGGGAAGCAGGCGTACGGCGGCAGGTTAGGGCAATCACTGCGGGTCTGGCTGAAAGCTGCGGAAAGAAAGGGTGGACCTATATGGTAAAGGGATTATATACGGCATGGACCGGGATGGTAAATGAAATGCACCGCATGGATGTTACGACAAACAACCTGGCCAATGCGGATACAAACGGATACAAAAAAGAGGGGGCTACAGCGGAGTCTTTTGCGTCAAAGCTTGCGGTCAAGATCAAAGACAGTTCGGAACCGGGCTGGCGTACAAAATCATTAGGCGATGTGACAATGGGGGTTAAGATCGGGGAAACCTATACCAATTATGAGGCGGGAAACCTTAAAGTTACGGACAATAAATACGACTTTGCGATTGACGGCGACGGTTTTTTTGCGGTTTCCTTTACCGATAAACAGGGCAATACATCCGTAAAATATACACGCGACGGCGCGTTTACGATTGGTTCGGACGGATTTTTGCGTACAAAGGACGGGGATTATATACTGAACCAAAACGGCGCGCTGAATACGGATCCGGCGGCAAATAATTATGTGCAGATTGATCCGAACCAGGATTTTTCCGTCAATGAGGACGGGTTTGTATACCAGAACGGACAGGTCGTCGCGCAGATTGGAATGGTGAATTTTGAAGACTATAATTTCTTGTCTAAATATGGGGAAAATATGTATGACCTGGTAGACGGCGGACAGGTTGTGGCATCCGATGCCGCGATGCTGCAGGGATCCATTGAAGGCTCCAATGTGAAGATTGTGGACGAGATGGTAACGATGATTACCATTGCAAGGGCTTATGAAGCAAATCAAAAAATGATCCAGACGTTTGACGGCATGCTGGATAAGGCAGTAAACCAGGTAGGCAAGGCGTAAGGGCCGTCTGGTAAATCTGTGCGTTTGTCCGAAGCGTAAAAAATTTTATGCGAAGGTTATGAAAACGGGAGAATCTGTCGATATTATAACTATGGACCACGGATGGCGGCAACACAGGCAGGGAATGCTGTGGAAGGAGATTACGGGAATTATGATGAGGGCATTATGGAGCGCGGCATCGGGTATGCGTGCGCAGCAGACAAATGTAGACGCGATATCAAATAACTTTGCGAATGTAAATACAACTGGTTATAAAACAGAAAAACCGGAATTTAAATCTTTGCTGTATCAAACGATTCAAAACCAGACCACGACTGCAAATGGAACGCCGAAGCCGGTAACCGCGCAGGTCGGGCTAGGTACCAGGGTAGCGTCGATTACTTCCCGGTTCGAGCAGGGATCTTTATTGGATGTGGAAAGCAACAGCGCGGTTGCGATTGACGGATATGGATTATTTGGAATTAACGGGCCGGATAACCAGATTATGTATACAAGAAACGGTGATTTTGTATGGGGTGAGGGACCGAACGGACTGACTTTATTAACATCAGACGGTTACCAGGTAATGGATACAAACGGAAATGAAATTATTCTTCCGGATACGGTGGACTCCAACCAGGTTGTAATTGGAGAAGACGGGTTAATTGGTTATATGAACGCGCAGAATGTGTATACCTCCCTGAACCAGTCGATTGGTTTATGGCAGTTTACAAATGATGCAGGGCTTCAGAAAACGTCGGGTACGTATTATCTGGAGACAGAAGCTTCCGGACAGGCGATGAACGAGGCGAATACGCCGAATTTGAGACGGAGTACGGTAAGGCAGAAGTATCTGGAAGGATCGAATGTACAGGTAGCGGAAGAGATGGTCAATCTGATCGTGGCACAGCGTGCATATGAATTAAATTCCAAAGCGATCACAACTTCGGATACGATGCTGGAGCAGGCCAATAACCTGAAACGATAGGAGGTTCTAGGATCATATGGCATGGAATGGAATAGGAGGGCTTAATTCTTACATAGATCCGTCCGCGGCAGGCAGTGTTTCCGGTACTGATTTAACCGGGAAATTAAAAAATGTCAAAGATACTGCTTCCGCGGAAAATTTAAAAGAAGTATGCAAAGAATTTGAGTCATATTTTATGGAACAGGTATACAAAGAAATGCTCAAAAGCATCGACACAGATGACGAAAATAAAGATGCGTCGATGTCGTCCCTGGTAAATTTTTTCCAGGACGGTGTCTTACAGACAGTTGCTGCAAAAACAACGGAACAAAATGGCGGTCCGCTTGCGCAGCAGTTGTATGAGCAGATGAAACGCAACTATGGGATTGTAGAAGAATCCTAAACGGGATGCAACCGGTTTCTATACCGAACAGGAGGACTGCTTTAGCGGTCCTTTTTCTTTCGCTTTTGTCCGAACCGCTGTCTATGCGTGTATTTGTACTTTCGGACAGATAGGAGATAAAACTTGGATAAGGTGACAGGCTATATCGATAATTTCATATTTCAAAATGAAGAAAACGGATACCGGGTACTGACGCTTGCAACGGAAGAAGGGGAGCTGGTCTGCGTAGGGGTTTTGAATGGCGTCGCCGAAGGGATGAGCGTGGAATTTTCCGGCAGCTATACAGAGCATCCGGCATATGGCAGGCAGTTTAAAGTAGAATCTTACGAGGAGAAAGAACCGGAAGATGCGCTGGCGGTTGCGCGATATCTTGGTTCGGGTGCAATCAAGGGAATTGGAAAAGCGCTGGCGAAACGGATCGTGCAGAAATTTGGTACGGATACATTCCGGATCATCGAAGAAGAACCGGAACGGCTGGCTGAAGTAAAAGGCATTAACGAACGCAAAGCACGCGATGTAGCCGCGCAGGTGACGGAAAAAAGAGATCTGCGCCAGGCCATGATTTTTCTGCAGCAGTTTGGGATATCACTCGCACTTGCCGGCAAAATCCACCAGAAATACGGCCCGCAGGTGTATGCGGTCATACGCGAAAACCCCTATCGGCTGGCGGACGATATACAGGGGGTTGGATTTAAGATTGCGGATGAAATTGCAAAGCGTGTGGGAATCCAGGCGGATTCGGATTTTCGGATTCGAAGCGGTATCCTGTACGCACTGCAGCAGGCGGCAGCGGACGGGCATACCTATCAGCCGAAAGAGGCGCTTGAGGAACGGGTGGCGGCCTTGCTTGGCGTGGACGCGGGATGTGTGGGAAAAAACTGCATGGATCTTGCGATTGCACGCAGGGTGATACTGAAGCAGCGCGGTACGCAGACGCATATTTATGCCGCTTCCTATTATAATATGGAACATAATATTGCACGGATGCTGCTGGAATTAAACGTCCAACACCGCGTTTCCATGTCCGGGATTGAAAAGCGGGTTGCACTGATCGAAAAAGAAAACCGGATGGAACTGGACGATCTGCAGCGTGAGGCGGTCTGCGAGGCAATGCGCAACGGGCTTTTCATTGTTACCGGAGGGCCGGGTACCGGGAAAACGACGACAATCAATACGATTATCCGTTTGTTTGAACTGGAAGGGATGGATTTTTTGCTGGCAGCGCCAACCGGACGTGCGGCAAAGCGTATGAGTGAAACAACCGGATATGAGGCGCGCACGATTCACCGGCTGCTCGAAATCAACGGCGGTCTGGAGGGGACAGTCAGTTTTGACCGCGATGAGACAAACCCGCTGGAAGCGGACGCGGTTATTATTGATGAAATGTCGATGGTAGATGTCTGGCTGATGCATTCCCTGTTAAAAGCCATTGCGCCGACGACGCGCCTGATTCTGGTAGGGGATACAAACCAGCTTCCGAGTGTCGGGCCGGGCAGTGTGCTGAAGGATCTGATAGATGCCGGGATTTTTCGGGTCGTGTATTTATCCAGGATTTTCCGGCAGGCGGCGCAAAGCGATATTATTGTTAACGCACACAAGATTAACCGCGGAGAAGCGGTAACGCTGGATAACCAAAGCCGGGATTTCTTTTTTTTAAAACGATATGATGCGGACAAAATCATTAACGTCGTATTGCAGCTTGTCATACAGAAAATGCCGAAATATGTCGACGCGGACATGTATGATATTCAGGTATTGACGCCGATGCGGCGCGGGCTGCTGGGCGTAAACCGGCTGAACACGGTACTCCAGTATTATTTGAATCCGAAAGCGCCGGATAAAGCGGAAAAGGAACATGGCGAAATGGTATTTCGCGAAGGCGACAAAGTCATGCAGATCAAAAATAATTATCAGGCCGAATGGGAAATCCGCAACCGGTTCGGTACCGTTGTCGAAAAAGGGAGCGGTATCTTTAATGGGGATATGGGGATTATACGCTCGATTAGTGATATTTTGGGAAAAATGACGGTAGAATTTGACGAGGGGCGCATGGTAGAATACCCGTTTAAAATGCTCGAGGAACTGGAGCTGGCTTATGCGGTTACGATCCACAAGTCACAGGGAAGCGAATATCCGGCGGTGGTAATTCCGCTGCTGAGCGGGCCGAAGATGCTGATGAACCGCAATTTGCTTTACACTGCGGTGACAAGGGCTAAAAAATGTGTGACGCTGGTGGGGGATGAGCATATGTTTGCGGAAATGGTGGAAAACAGCAGCCAAAAGGAGCGGTATTCAGGATTGAAAGAGCAGATCATGGAGCAGGCGGCGCAACAATAGGGGGGTTTTTATGTTATAGCCGCTCGGACGCCGGAAATGGGAAGCAGAAAGACAGAACACAGAAAAAGAACAGGAACCAGAACATGGACAATAAACAAACGAACAGCTACAATCAAACTGCACCCAATCCGCACCACCCGCAAAATTGCCGATCCAACATGCAGGGACAACGCCGCCACGCACCCGTGCCTGCCAAAATGCGCGCCCTGTGGCTTGCGCTGCTTCGCCAGCTATACCCAAACCGCTGCCCGGTATGCGACCGGGTGCTGTTTGATGCGTGGATCTGCCCGTCCTGCGATGCGAAACTAAAATATGTCAGCCAGCCCGTGTGCTTTCAATGCGGTAAGCCGCTCGAAAGCAGCATACAGGAATATTGCAGCGACTGTCAGAAAGGAAGACATCATTTTATACAGGGACGCGCCGTTTTTTGTTATCAGGGTGCCGTGCGCGGGATGCTGTACCGCTATAAATATGCCGGACGCAGGGACTACAGCGAGTTTTTTGCCGTTCAGGCCGCAAAGCGTTACGCGGATTGGGCCAGGCAGCGGGGGATTGAAATGGTATTGCCGATTCCACTTTCCAAAAAGAGAAAACGCAGGCGCGGGTATAATCAGGCAGAGATGTTCGCAAAAAAGTTTTCGGAGCTGGCCGGTCTCCCGTTTGACGCAAAGCTGCTGGTGCGTACGCGTGACACATTGCCGCAAAAACGGCTGTCCGCGCGGGAAAGAAAAAATAATCTCAAAAATGCTTTTAAAATGAGTCAAAGTGTAGTAAACTTAAATAAAGTTCTGCTCATTGATGACATTTATACAACAGGCAGCACCATAGATGCGGCCGCGCTTGCCTGTATGCAGGCCGGAGTCCGCGAGATCTATTATTTGTGTATCAGTATCGGGCAGGGACAATAAAATAATGATAGAATCATAAATGAAAATGGAATGGGGGATTTATATGGACGTAAGAACATGTAAAAGCTGTAAACGTATTTTCAATTATCTTTCCGGTCCGGTTATTTGTTCGGCTTGCGCGGATAAGCTGGAAGAAAAGTTCAAGGAGGTTAAAGATTATATCCGTGAACATCCGGGCGCTCCGCTGCAGAAAGTGTCGGACGACAATGAAGTGTCTGTTAAACAGTTGAAAAACTGGGTAAGGGAAGAGCGTTTAAAATTTGACGATGATTCGCCGGTCGGCATTGAATGTATGAACTGCGGCGCAATGATCAAGTACGGAAAATATTGCGAGACCTGCAAAGGGAAAATGATCAATACGTTAAGTCATGCGGTGCATGAAGAACCTAAGAAAGTCGAAGTGTCAAGAAAGTCAGATGGAAACCGGATGCGGTTTTTGGATACCTGATGATTTGCAATAAAGCGGATTACAAAAGAGGGTGCGTCGTGCATTCTCTTTTTTCTTTTCACCGGCACAAAAAACTTTTCATCTACACGCGCCTGTGCTATAATAAAAATAATATTGCGGTAAAACGAGACGAAACAAAGCGGGGTTTAACAGTATGATTGATCAGGAACGGGTACGTGAAATGACAAAGCTGGCGGCTTATGAAACACATGAGGGAAAACGGTACGGACAGGTCACGCGTTATTTTCGCGGAGATTTTGCGGGAAGGCATTTGCTGAAAGGATTTTTCTGCGGGACGATTGCGTTTGGAATCTGTCTGCTGATGTGGGGCGTATGCCGGTATCAGACATGGATCGATCATTTGGACCAGATCGACTTGGTCGGGCTTGGGATTTCTGTTTTGGTCTGGTATCTGACTTTTCTGGTTGTTTATTTGATTGCGGTTGATATTTATGCGAATGTGTTTTATGCAGTGGGAAGGAAGCGGACAAAACGGTATTACCAGGGCTTGAAACGTCTGGGCAGGTATTATGAAGAGCAGGGGCGTACCATGTCCGCGCGTCACGAAGAGGAATAAAGGATCGCGGGCCGAATGGCATTAGGAGGAAAGAATGACGGTTTTATTGGAATTAAGAGAACGCCTGCGCGGCTTTTATGGGAAATATGAGTCCTATTTGCTGCCAGTTATTAAATTTTTGCTGGGACTGACGGTTTTCTGGCTGATCAATGCAAATATCGGGTATATGGAGCGGCTGGACAGTACGCCGCTTATTCTTGTCATGGCGCTGGCATGTTCGATTCTGCCGATGGCTGTCATGCTTCTGGCGGCGGGCGCGCTGCTTACCCTGCACTGCTATGCCTTATCGATGCAGGCGGGAGTTATGATGTTTTTGCTGTTTGCGGTTATGTACCTGCTGTATTTTCGGTTTACGCCGCAGCACGCGTATAATGTGCTTTTGACGCCGATTGCGTATTTGCTGGGCATCCCTTATGTGCTGCCGGTCGCAATTGGATTATTGCAGCATCCGGCAGCCGTGATACCAACAATTTGCGGGGTTATTACGTATTATTTTTTGAATGGTATTATGGCAAATGAAACAAGTATTGCTGCGTCGGGCGAAGGGGAAGAGGAGATCATCGCGAAATTTCAGGAGATCATCAACCAGTTTACCGCAAACCGTGAAATGTACCTTGTGATTGCGATTTTTGTTATCACAACGCTGGTTGTTTACGCGATCCGCCGCTTATCGATGGATTATGCGTGGACGGTGGCGATCATTACGGGAATGCTGATGCAGTATCTCGGCTTTTTTATGGGAGATATGCAGATGGGCATAACCATAAATTCCATTACGCTGACATTCGGCTGCGGGATCAGTGCGGCGGTGCTTTTGGTGATTCAGTTCTTTTTCTTTAATCTGGATTATACAAGAACCGAACGGGTCCAGTTTGAAGATGATGAATATTATTATTATGTCAAAGCAATTCCCAAGAGGTATGTGTCGACCAGGGCAAAGACCGTAAAGAAGATCAGCACGAATCATAGTGACCACAGTAATTACAGCAATCACAGAACAAGCAGCGATGTGGATCTGGATGTGGATGGGGAGCAGGAAGAGCTTTCAGACGGAGATTCGCGGGACTAAGCTGTACGTGTGGAACTGCCGTAGTACAGTTACTTAATATAAGAGAATATACACATGAAATGGAAGGAAGTGAAGATGTGCAGACAGCTATCAGTACCATACAGAGATTTGCGGAAAAGTATATGTTCTGGCTCAATCCGCAGAAAGTAACACCGACGGATGTAGTGGAGATTTTGATTTTATCGGTTTTATTTTATGAGGTGCTGGTATGGATTAAGGGAACCCGCGCATGGATGCTGTTTAAAGGCATTATTGTAATTATGCTTTTTATTCTTCTGGCGGCGGTTTTCCAAATGAATACGATCCTGTGGCTGGCGGGGAGACTTGTGAATGTAGCTTTGATTGCGCTGGTAGTGATTTTTCAGCCGGAGCTGCGCAAGGCGCTGGACCAGCTTGGGCGTAAACGGTTCGTGACGGCATTGTTTGAGTTTGGCATTGTACAGGAAACGGGCAGGTTCAGTGACCGGACGATCAATGAACTGGTTAAGGCTTCATTTGAAATGGGAAAAGTAAAGACAGGGGCATTGATCGTGATCGAGCAGGATATTGTGCTGACGGAGTTTGAACGGACAGGAATCGATCTGGATTCCATATTAACCAGCCAGCTATTGATTAATATTTTTGAAAAGAACACACCGCTACATGACGGCGCGATTATTGTCAGAGGCGACCGGGTTGCCGCGGCGACTTGTTATCTGCCGCTTTCCGACAGTATGGCAATCAGTAAGGAACTCGGCACAAGGCATAGGGCGGCGATCGGGATTAGCGAGGTCAGTGATTCCCTTACGATTATTGTATCCGAAGAAACCGGTGCGGTATCGGCAGCAAAAAGCGGGGTCATTTATCGGAACCTGACGCAGGATACGCTTCGCGAACATTTGAAAATGATACAGAACGCGGAACCGGAAACAACCCGCCTGCAGTTACTGCAAAGGAGGCTTAAAAATGTTAAGAAACGCCGTGAAAATGCTGACTAGGAACATAGGATTTAAGCTGCTTGCGCTGTTGTTTGCGGTCGTTATGTGGATGGCGGTCGTGAATTTGAATGATCCGGATAAAAACCGTTCGTTTACGATACCTGTAACCGTGGAAAATGAAAATGTGATTGCCAGAATGGATAAGTATTATGAAATAGACAACGATTCCATGAATGTGACATTTAATGTGTCGGGGAAACGGAGTATTATAGACGCGCTGAGCAACTCGGATTTTAAGGCGGTAGCGGATATGACGCTGCTCGTGCAGGGCGGGGAGGAGAATGTGGTGCCGGTAGAAATCACGGCGCTGCGCTATGCCAGCCAGGTGTCGATTTCTAATCGTACAAGGCAGATCCGTGTGTCTTTAGAAGATCTGAGGCGGGAAACGTTTGATATCCAGGCGGTTGCGCAGGGAAAACCGGCGGAGGGGTATGCGCTTGGTGAAATGGAAGTGACGCCGAACCGTCTGCGTATTTCCGGGCCAAAGGCAGTGGTTTCCCAAATCGATACGATCAAGGCGGTCATCGATGTAACGGATATCAGTACGGGTATTACAGACAGTGTGGTGCCGGTTTTATTAAATAAAAAAAATGAAGCGATGGATACGACCAAATTGACGCTGAATCTGAGTACGGTTACGGTCAAGGCGGAAATTATCTCCGAAAAGACGGTTCCGATCCGGGTTTCCTACAGCGGGACGCCGGCGGACGGATATGAAGTGATTTCCGCGAAAGCGAAACCGTCGGAGGTGAAGATTAAAGGAAGATCTGATATTTTAAACAGTATCAGTTCGATTGTGATTCCGGAAAGCGACGTCAGTGTGGATGGGGCGGATCAGATCGTAAACCAGCAGATCGATATTAACCAGTATTTACCGGAAGGGGTATCGCTGAGTGATTCTACGGAAGCGAAGATTATTGTAACCGTAGACGTGGAACAGTTAGAACGGCGGACGTTTCGGGTTCCGGTACGCAATATCGGGATTGATAACCTGCCGGAAGGCTCGAAAATTGATTTTAACGATACGCATATTGATATCGTGCTGTATGGCTTAAAAGCGGATTTAGACGCGCTGCAGACCAATGAGATACGCCCGGTGCTGGATGTCGGCGGATTGATGCCGGGACAGCATGTACGTCAGCTCAGGCTGTCGCTGGACGGCGCTTATATAGCGGGCGATACGGAAGTGTCGTTTACGATCCGGTCCGAAAACGCGAACCAGACAGGAAACGGCACGCAGGCGGGCAGTTCAGACCAGACCCAGGATGACGGAGAGGAAGAAGGCGATACGCAGGACAGTTCGGGAGGACAGGAGGAAGATACCGCGGGGGATCCGGAAAAGGAAGATACCGGGCAGGATCCGGAAACTGGAGAGACACAGCGGAGTTCGGAAAATGAGGATACCGTCCCGGATCCGGAAGAATAGCGGATACAGCAGCTTTGATAAATATAGGAAAATTTGGAGGAAGAATAGAAATGGGCAGAATGTTTGGAACGGATGGCGTCAGGGGGGTTGCGGGTTCGGAGCTTACGATCGAACTGGCAACGCAGCTTGGCCAGGCAGGCGCGTATGTGCTGACAAAGGAAAAAGAACACCAGCCGACAATTATCGTCGGCTGTGATACGCGGATCTCCGGCGGTATGCTTGCGAATGCGCTGATGGCGGGAATCTGTTCGGTAGGAGCGAACGCAATTTATGTCGGCGTGCTGCCGACGCCTGCCGTGGCGTATCTAACCAGGAGGCATAAGGTGGACGCCGGCGTTATGATTTCGGCATCTCATAATCCAATGGAGTTTAACGGGATCAAGTTTTTTAACGGCGAAGGGTATAAGCTTTCCGATGAACTGGAAGACGAGATTGAGGCGCTGATCAAAAACCATATGAAAGACGTCGTACTGCCGATCGGCTCCGGTGTTGGCCGGATTGATTACCGGTTTGATATCCGGGATGAATACGTAAAATTCGTAAAAAAATGTGTGCCGGTGGATCTGCATGGGATGAAAATTGTGGCGGACTGTGCGGAGGGGGCGGCGTATTATACGGCGGTCAAAGCGCTCAAAGAACTTGGCGCGGACCTGATCCCGATTCATATTCACCCGGACGGGACGAATATTAACGCAAACTGCGGTTCGACACATATGGACGAATTAAAGGCAAGGGTCGTCTATGAAAAGGCGGATATCGGCCTGGCTTTTGACGGGGATGCGGACCGTCTGCTGACCGTGGATGAGCAGGGCAATTTGGTAGACGGCGACCAGCTTATGGCGATCTGCGGCAATTATATGAAGCAGAAAGGGACGCTGAAAAAAGACACGATTGTAGTTACGGTTATGACCAATCTGGGCTTTACGATTATGGGCAGGGAGAATCATATCCATATCGAAAAAACAAAGGTAGGCGACCGCTATGTATTGGAAAATATGCGGGAAAACGGGTATAATATAGGTGGGGAACAATCCGGCCATATTATTTTCTTAGACGATAATACGACTGGGGACGGCCTGCTCAGCGCGCTGCATATCCTGCAGGTCATGGTGGATACCAAAAAGAAATTATCGGAACTGGCATCCATTATGGAAATCTATCCGCAGGCATTGGTCAACGCGAAAGTGCCGAACCATAAAAAAGAGCATTATATGGAATATGCGGAAATCGCGGAAGCGATTGAAGCGCTGGAAGCGAAATTCAACGGGGAGGGCAGGGTTTTGATCCGTCCGTCCGGCACGGAGCCGCTTGTGCGTGTTATGATCGAAGGAAAAGACCAAAAAGAAATCGAGGAAGAAGCCGCGAAACTGGCGGAGTTGATTACGAAAATAATGTTATAGGAGTAAAAGGGTATGGTAAGTCAGAAAGTAACCATTAAAAACCCGACGGGCCTGCATCTTAGGCCCGCAGGGGTTTTGTGCAAAACAGCGATTGATTATTGCTCTGTCATTACATTTAAGTACGGAGGAGAAAATATAGCGAATGCCAAGAGTGTATTGAGCGTGCTTGGCGCCTGTATTAAATGCGGGGATGAAATAGAACTGATCTGCGAAGGCGACGACGAAGCGCAGGCGTTAAAAGATATGGTGGAATTAATTGAATCGGGTTTAGGAGAATAATGGTATGAGAAAACTGTTGATTACCGGCTGCAGCGGGCAGTTGGGGCGCGCGCTGAACCAGGAATACAAAGGGGAAGCGGCGGAACTTATAAATACAGATGTAGGCGAACTGGATATTACGAATCTGGATGCGGTGCTGGACTTTGTGCGCGGCACGCGCCCGGACGTGATTGTAAACTGCGGCGCTATGACGGCGGTGGATTTATGTGAGGCGGAGTATGACAAGGCGTTTCAAATCAACGCGCTCGGCCCGCGCAATCTGAGTATTGCGGCAAGGGAAACCGGGGCGAAGATGATCCAGATTTCGACGGATTATGTGTTTTCCGGCACAGGGGACAAGCCTTATATTGAAACGGACCGGACGGATCCAAACAGCGTTTACGGCTCGACCAAACTGGCAGGCGAGCAGTTTGTAAGGGATTTTGCCGGTCGGTATTTTATTATACGGACGGCCTGGCTGTATGGGGAGGGAAAAAATTTTGTCGCTACGATGCTGCGGCTCGCGCAGACAAATGACCAGGTGCGCGTCGTAGGCGACCAGGTAGGTACGCCGACCAGCGCGGTACAATTGGCGAAAATGATCCGCGTATTAGAACCGACGGATAATTACGGGATTTTCCATGGAACCTGCGAAGGGTTCTGCAGTTGGGCGGACTTTGCGGTTGAGATTTTCCGCCAGGCCGGAAAAAATACCAGGGTAGCATATATTACGACAGAGGAATTTGGAGCAGCCGCACCGCGTCCGGCCTATTCGGTACTGGATAACCAGATGCTGCGTATGACGACGGATTTTCGCATGGCAGACTGGAAAGATGCATTAAGTGTTTATATGAAGGACATACTGTAACCAGATGCGAATGACGGAGGGAGAAAGAACGATGAAAACTTACTTGGTAACCGGAGGAGCGGGATTTATCGGCTCAAATTTTATTCAGTATATGTTCCGCAAATATGACCGGCAAATCCGCATCATCAATGTGGATGCGCTGACTTATGCGGGCAATCTGGAAAATTTAAAGGATGTGGAAAATCGGGACAACTATACGTTTGTCAAAGCGGATATCTGCGATAAGGAAGCAATCGAACAGATTTTTGCCGACAATCCAATAGACTGCGTCGTGCACTTTGCGGCGGAATCCCATGTAGACCGCAGTATCCGCAATCCGGAAGTATTTGTGCAGACAAACGTACTTGGTACGGCTGTCATGCTCAATTGCGCCAGGGCCGCATGGGAACTGGAAGACGGAAGCTTTGCGCAGGGGAAGAAATTTCTGCATGTGTCCACGGACGAGGTATACGGCTCTTTGGAAGAGGACGGCGGCTATTTTTATGAAACTACGCCGTATGCGCCGCACAGCCCGTACAGCGCAAGCAAAGCTTCTTCCGACCTGCTTGTAAAGGCTTATATGGATACGTACCATTTTCCGGCGAATATTACGAACTGTTCCAATAATTACGGCCCGTACCAGTTTCCGGAGAAGCTGATCCCGCTGATGATTAACAACGCGCTGCACGGAAAGAAGCTTCCGGTTTATGGAGACGGAAAGAACGTCCGCGACTGGCTGTATGTAGACGACCACGCGAAAGCAATCGATCTGGTCATTGAGAAAGGAAAGCCTGGGGAAACGTATAATGTCGGCGGACATAATGAAAAGCAGAATATCGAGATTGTAACCGTAATTATCGAAACGCTGCTGGAAATGCTGCCGGAGGAAGACCCGCGCAGAAAGCAGGTCAGCAAGGATTTGATTACGTATGTAGAAGACCGTAAGGGCCATGACCGCCGTTACGCGATTGCACCGGATAAAATAAAAGCGGAAATTGGCTGGGAACCGGAAACCATGTTTAAAGACGGGATCAGGCAGACGATTGCCTGGTACTTTGCACATGAGGACTGGATGGAAAATGTTACCAGCGGGGATTATCAGAAGTATTATGAAGAAATGTACAATGGAAAGTAAGGATGACCGCAGGGAACAAAGGGCTGGCCTATGAGTGAAACGAAGTTTATAGTAAGAGAAGGACATTTTCATATTTCGGACAAGGATAAGTTTGTGCTGACCGGGTGGTTTGACCGGGAATCCGGGCAAATACCGGAAACAAACAAGCTGCGGCAAATGTTTCGGGCTTTCGCCGACCGGAAGCGCCTGGAGGTGTGCGTACGCAGTTTTTCGGACGATTCGGTCCGGCAAAAATATGCCAAATTCGACATGAAAATTATCAGAGAATATGTCGTGATCGTAACGCTGCCGCCGAAGCTGTCCGGTTACCGCCGTGTGACGGTCTGCCTGGCGGACGGTACCAGGATTTATGAGCGCAGTATGAAGCGTCTGAAAAAACTGCAGGGGCAGTTGGACTGCAGGATTACGGACATGCAGTCAACCGGGGCCGGCTGTGTGCTGGGCGGCTGGGCGGCTTCGCAGCGTCCGGTGACGATCTCCGTTTTGGATCATTCCGGGCATCCGCTGGCATGTGAGGTCAGCCATTTCCCAAGGCCGGATGTCGCATTGGAGCATAGAGAGGCGGAAACGCTTTCCGACAGCGGGTTCAGCATTACGGTACCGGTCAATGGCAGGGAAAAAATGACGCTTCAAATGACGGACGGCGTCAACTCGGTTACGAGGGAGTTTCGTGCGCTCGACCGGAATAAAATCGGCCTGTATGTGCGCAAAGCGCATTATTTTATGCGGCGCAACGGGATGGTAAAAACGTATAAGCGCGCGGTCAATGAACTGTACGAGCTGGTCGGGGATACCGGGAATTATATGAAATGGCGGAAAAAGAATATGCCGTCCGAAAAGGAACTGCTAAGACAGCGGCAGGAACACAGTACTTTTCGGCCGCTTATTTACCTGGTTACGCCATACCAGGATATAGTGGAACAGGGCGCCCGCTTTTTCGAAGAAACGGCCGCTTCTGTAATAAAACAGACTTATACAAACTGGAAATGGGTGATTGCCTGTACGGAAGCAGAAAAAGAGACGGTCAAACAAATCATCCGCCGGCAGTTTCGCGGGTATGCCGCGAGCCGGACCCTATGCGGACAGGGGTACAGAGCACAGGCGAAGCAGCCCGAAAGCCGGATTATACTTGTGAACGCGGCAGATCAGGATCGCATCGAACGAAAAACAGCCAGGGCTGTAAAAGAAGCGGCCGCAAGGATGCAAAAGCAGGCGGCTTGCATGAATGGAAGAGAAACGGCGCAGGGCCGGCATGGCGCGGATGCGGATCACGCGCCGTACGCCCAGCCGTGGATGGCTTTTCTATCATCCGCGGATACGTTGGAACCGGACGCGCTGTATAG
The DNA here is from genome assembly GCA_910586045.1 of uncultured Eubacterium sp. Lineage (GTDB taxonomy): Bacteria > Bacillota > Clostridia > Lachnospirales > Lachnospiraceae > Eubacterium_J. The sequence continues at coordinate 25,553 of CAJUIH010000012.1, read as the reverse complement.
CTGCGTAAAATTATGGGAGCAAAATCCTAAAACGGACCTTTGTTATACGGATGAAGACCAGGTATCCGGCGACGGGACGCTTTATTCCAGTCCGGTATTTAAATCGGATTTTAATATCGATATGCTGCGCGGGATGTATTATACCGGGCATATGCTGCTGCTGCGGGCGGATACGGCGGCAAAGGCCGGGCTGTGGGATCCGCGGTATGGTGCGGACGCGGCGTATGATTATGTGATCCGCGCGGCGGAGGCGGCTGCATGTATCGGACACCTCGCGCGGGTTGTTTATCATAAAAGGGCACTTGACGGGGAAAGGAAGCAAGCGCATACAGACACGGAAAACACGCGGGCCTTGCAGGCCGCGGATGCACTGAACGCGCATTACAGGCGGCAGAATCTTCCGGCCCGCGCAGAGGAGTCGCAGGTGCCGGGTATTTATCATACGGTATATACATGGAACGAACAGCCTTTGGTGTCGGTCCTGATCCCGAACAAAGACCATATCGAAGATCTGGACACCTGTATACAGTCTGTGCTGACACAGTGTACGTATCCGAATTATGAAATCGTAATCGTAGAAAACAACAGCACGCAGGACAGTACGTTTGCTTATTATAAGAAAATACAGGAACAGGACAGCCGGATTCGTGTGATTTACTGGAAATATGAGTATAATTATTCCAAAATCAATAATTTTGGGGTAACAGCATGCAAAGGAGAATATATCCTGCTGTTAAACAATGATACGGAAGTGATTTCGCCTGATTTTATGGAAGAAATGCTTGGGTACTGTATGCGGGCGGATGTCGGGGTATGCGGCGCAAGGCTGTTTTACTTTGACGATACGATCCAGCATGCAGGCGTAGTCATTGGCCTTGGGGGGATTTGCGGGGAAGGCTTCCAGGGCTTTGCGAAAGAAAACGGGGGATACCTGAACCGGATTGTCTGTCCGCAGGATTACAGCGCGGTGACGGCGGCCTGTATGATGACGAAAAAAAGTGTGTTCGAACAGGTCGGCGGGCTTGATGAAGAACTGCAGATTGCCTATAATGACATTGATTACTGCCTGAAAGTGCGCAGCAGCGGGAAACTGGTTGTATATAACCCGTTTGCGGTACTGCATCATTACGAGTACAAGTCGAGAGGTGTGGAAAATACGGCTGAAAAGCTGGCGCGCTACAACCGGGAGGTCGACCTGTTTACTTCACGGTGGGCAGACCTGATCGGCGCGGGCGACCCGTATTATAATCCAAACCTGACAAGGCGTTATCAGGATTTTTCCCTCCGCAGGATAGAACTGTTAAAATAAAAAGTACAATGGGAAAAAATAAGTGAGAAGGAGTATAGGGCCATGAAAGGAATCATTTTGGCCGGAGGGTCCGGCACAAGGCTGTACCCGCTGACAAAATCCATATCAAAACAGATCATGCCGGTCTATGACAAGCCAATGATCTATTACCCGCTGTCCACGCTGATGCTGGCCGGGATCCGGGATATTTTAATTATTTCTACGGCGCGGGACCTGCCGGTATTTGAGGATTTGTTCGGCGACGGCAGCCAGCTTGGGCTGCATATGGAGTATGCGGTGCAGGAAAGTCCGCGCGGGCTGGCGGACGCGTTTATCATAGGGCAATCCTTTATCGGTAACGATACGGCGGCCCTGGTGCTCGGGGATAATATATTTTACGGGCAGAGTTTCTCCAGGGTGTTAAAGCGTGCCGCGTCTATTCAGGACGGCGCGGTAATCTTTGGGTACTATGTGAAAGACCCGAGGGAATACGGCGTCGTAGAGTTTGACGAACAGGGGACGGCCCATTCAATTGAAGAAAAGCCAGAGCATCCGAAATCGAACTACGCGGTGCCTGGGCTGTATTTTTATGACCGCGATGTGGTAGAAATCGCTAAAAATGTAAAACCTTCGGCACGGGGGGAAATTGAAATCACTGCTGTAAATCATGAATATTTACAGCGCGGAAAGCTGAAAGTAGAGCCGCTTGGACGCGGGTTTGCGTGGCTGGATACCGGGACGCACGATTCCCTGCTGGACGCGTCGGACTTTGTAGCCGCGGTACAAAAAAGGCAGGGGCGGTATATCTCGTGCATTGAGGAAATTGCCTACAACAGCGGGTTTATCGGGCGGGAGCAGTTAATGGAACTGGCGCAGCCGCTGTTAAAGACGAATTATGGGCAGTACTTGATGGACATTGCGAAAGAGTCCTAGAGAGATGGAAAAAACGCAGGAAACAAAACGATAAAAACCTGCAGGAAAACGGGAAAGGATCAGGATATGGGAAAAATAAAAGTAACCACATGTGAGATCGAGGGGCTGTATGAAATCGAGCCAACCGTATTTGGGGATGCACGCGGTTATTTTATGGAGACGTATAACTACAATGACTTTAAGGAAGCGGGGATTGGCCAGCAGTTTGTACAGGACAACCAGTCCGCGTCCAAAAAAGGCGTTCTGCGCGGCCTGCATTTTCAAATTCATTATCCGCAGGATAAGCTGGTGCGGGTGATCCGCGGGGAAGTGTATGACGTGGCGGTAGATTTGCGCAGGGGATCAAAGACCTATGGAAAATGGCATGGCGTCCTGCTTTCGGAAGAGAATAAGAAACAGTTTTTTATACCAAAGGATTTTGCGCACGGTTTTCTTGTATTGTCGGATTACGCGGAGTTTGCATATAAATGTACCGATTTTTATCATCCAAACGATGAGGGCGGTTTGATCTATAATGATCCGGCCATTGCGATTGACTGGCCGATTCCGGACGGAATGGAACTGCTTTTAGCGGATAAGGATCAGCATTGGGGCGGCCTGGAGGAGTTTACCAGGACATACCGGTAGTTTTCGTGCGGAATCTTGTCGGTTTATGAGGCTTGGTGTCGGCAGGAAACGGAATTTGATGCAGTTTTGATGCAGTTTCCATGCAGTATGGTATGGAACAAGTTGGTATTGGGAATGTGCGGATGTTAAAAGAAAAGATTGGGAATGCAGTGCTGTACCGCGGGGAATGGCCATGGCGGAGCGGACAGGACGAAGAGCGGCAGAAAAAATTAAATACACAGGCGGAATGGACGCTAGAAAAAGCAAGCGGCCGTAAAGAAGAACCGGACGAACAGACAAGACAGATTCTGGAAGTGGTCAGCCGGTATGACGAAGCGGATTATAAAGAACAGATTACCAACAGAAAGAACTGGCAGATGATGTTCCAGCTTGCGCAGACGCGCGGAAATATTGTCGAATGGCTGGAAATCCCTGCGCAGGCAAACGTACTGGAGCTTGGGGCAGGGTGCGGTTCCATTACGTCCGTGCTGTTAAAAAAAGGCGCGCGCATAACCTGCCAGGAAGAGAATCCACATTACTGCATGGCAAATGCAAAACGGCACAGCCAGTACGATACGCTTACGATTTACGCGATGCCGTTTGCGGAATGCGAGCCAAATCTGGAGGGGAACTTTGACCTTGTGACTGCGGTCGGTGTGCCGGAATTGGCCAAACAGCCTGAAGAGCTGCTGGAAAAGCTGCGCAGGCTCTTAAAACCGGACGGTGTGCTGCTGCTTGCGGTAGAAAATAAATTTGGATTGAAATACTGGGCCGGCAATAAGGAACCGTATACAGGCAGGTACTATGCAGGGTTGGAACAGGATGGCGTCCGGCTGTTTTCCCAAAATGGACTGAAAGATGTTTTGGCGAAAACCGGCTTTTCGCAGCAGGAATTTTATTATCCGTATCCGGATTATCGGTTTGCACAGGATATTTATTCGGACCGGCATCTTCCGCAAAAGGGGGATTTGAATTATAATATCGCCAATTATGAGGACGACCGGATTCTTGTATTTGACGAACAGAAAGTATTTGACGGAATTATAGAAGAAAGGCAGTTTCCGTTTTTTTCCAATTCCTACTTATGCCTCGCGGCAAAAGGCGCGGGAAGCTGGATCAGGCAAAAGGCGGATTATGTCCGGTATGCTTCGGACCGCGGCAGGGATTATGCGGTGCGTACGACCCTGGCCGATACGCAGGTATGCAAGCGGCCGCTGTATCCGCAGGGCGCCGCGCATGTAGCCCATATTGCGCAGGCATATGGGCGGCTGTGCAGGCAGTATGCGGATACGGATCTTTTGTTTAACCGCTGCAGGATGGTCGGGACAGGCGCGCAGGCGTATGCGCAGTTTGACCGCATCCATGCGCAGGCGCTTCAGACACAGGTAGAACAGGCAGTCACAACGGGTCATTTCGAGCAGGTATTGGAACAATTAAAGCGGCTGATGCGGTATATCAGGAACGGAGGGGACCCGGTTCCGTTTGCGGAAACAGAGGATTTTATACGGGTATTCGGCAAAATACAAGGGCTGGACGTCCTAACAGGGTCCGCGTGCAGCCAGGTATCGGATATTGACCTCATTTTGCCGAATATTTTTGTGGATGCAGACGACCGATGGCATGTGATTGATTATGAGTGGACATTTTTCTTCCCGGTGCCGCAGAATTTTATGATTTACCGGACGCTGTTTTTTTTGCAGCGGGAGAATCCGCAGCAGAAACAGCTTGCGATGGACAGGCTTTTGAAAGCGGCGTCCATTTCGCGGGAAGAAGCGGCGGTATACGCGCAGATGGAAACCGGGTTTCAGCGGTTTGCGGCGGGCGGACAGACGCCGTACCGGGAGATGGTAAACCTGCTGGGGCGCAAATACGCGGATCTGGTGCAGTTAAAGGAGGATTTTGACAGCGTTGTCAGACAAAACGAGATTTTGAAAGGAAAAGGAATCTGGAAAATCGCGAGGGCGGTTAAGAAAAAACTGACAGGAAACAAAAACATATGAAAACAAATACTTCCTATACGAACGCAAATTCAAAAGTACAGTATAAACACTTTTTCATGCTCCTTGGGACGATACTGATTATTGCGGTAGAAACGGGCATATTTGCCTGTCTTTGGTACAATTATTATGCAAACCGCGAGCTGACGCAGATGAAGAAATATTTCCGTTATTTCTACTTTTACCGCAGGGGGCACTGGACGATCCTTGTATTATACGCGGTCGTTTTGATTTTGTTTATGAAAGTGCTGGGGGGCTTCCGCGTCGGGTATCTGCGCAACCTGGATGTGTTTTATTCTCAGATTCTGTCGATCTGTGCGACGAACGCGGTAGAGTATCTCCAGCTTGCGCTGATTGCAAAATGGAAATTTCTGCAGTTTTCCGCGCCGATTATAGGGCTTACGGTACTACAGATCGCGGTCGGCATCCTTTGGATCTTTGCGATGCGCGGGATTTACGCGCGCATGTACCCGCCGCATGAAATGCTGCTGATTTACGGGGATATCAGTCCAAAGGCGCTGATTCGCAAACTGCAGTCGCGCGGGGATAAATACCGTGTAAAAGAAACGGTGCATTTAAAGGAAGGAATCGATAAAATACTGGAGCGGATACCGGAATACGAATCGATTATTATCGGCGATATTCCGTCCCATGAGCGCAACCTGTTTTTAAAATTCTGCTTTGCGCATAATATCCGCTGCTATACGGTGCCGAAGATTTCGGATATTATGATTATCAGCGCTTCGGAGATTGATTTATTTGATACACCGCTGCTTTTGTTCCGCAACCAGGGGATTTCCTTTGGGCAGAGTGTGCTAAAGCGGCTGATGGACATTGTAATCGGGCTTGCCGGGTGTATGCTGGCGTCACCGGTTATGCTGGTCATTGCCGCGGCAATCCGGCTGTATGACGGCGGCCCGGTGCTGTATTCGCAGGAGCGCATCACAAAAGACGGAAAGCCTTTTCGGATCTATAAATTCCGCAGTATGATCGTAGAATCGGAAAAGCGTGGCGCGCGGCTGGCCAGCGAGCACGACAGCAGGATCACGCCGGTTGGAAAGGTGATCCGGCGGATGCATGTAGATGAACTGCCGCAGTTATTTAACGTCCTGATCGGGGATATGTCTTTTGTAGGCCCGCGTCCGGAACGGGAAGAGATCACTAGGGAATATGAGCAGAGTATCCCGCAGTTTCGGTTCCGGCTGAAAATGAAAGCCGGACTGACCGGGTATGCGCAAGTGTACGGCAAGTACAATACGGTACCGTATGACAAACTAAAGCTGGATCTGACGTATATCGAAAATTATTCGCTGTGGCTGGATATCAAGCTGATCCTGCTGACCGTAAAAATCCTGTTTCAAAAAGAAAAGTCCGAGGGCGTGGACGACAGCCAGAAGACGGCGCTGAAGAAAGGGTAGGGGGATAGGAATGGAATCAAATGGAAAGATCTCTGTGATTATGCCGGCTTACCAGGCGGCCGCTTATATCGGGCGGGCGATCGAATCCGTACAAAAGCAGACCTGCAGCGAGCCGTGGGAGTTACTGGTGATCGACGACGGTTCGACCGACGGGACAGACCGGATCGTGCGGGCGTACGCAGCGTCAGACAAAAGGATCCGTTACCTGCGCCGCAGGCGCAACCGCGGCGTTTCGGCGGCGCGCAACTTAGGGATTGCCAAAGCAGCGGGAACGTATGCCGCGTTTTTGGATGCGGACGACTGGTGGGATGCGAAAAAGCTGTCTATGCAGATGGCCTGCATCAGGCGTACCGGCGCGGTGCTTTGCTGTACCGGCAGGGAACTTGTGCGTGCGGATGGAAGTACAACGGGCAGAGTTATCCCGGTTCCGGAGCGTATTACGTACCGGATGCTGATGCATACGAATGTCATTCCCTGCGGCTCGGTTTTGGCACGGATGGACGCGGTGCGGGAATTTGGATTTGTAAACGACCGCTGTCATGAAGACTATATCTTGTGGCTGCGTCTGCTGAAAAAATACGGGCCGGCGGCGGGAGTGAATGTTCCCGCGTTAAAATGCAGGCTCAGTGCGGGCGGCAAATCCAGAAATAAATGGAAATCGGCATGCATGCAGTACGGCTCCTACCGTTATATGGGGTATGGACGCGTGCGGTCATTTTATTATATGTTATTTTATACGTTAAACGGAATCCGGAAATATATGGGATAAATAAGGAGAAACACATTGAACCGATTTATCAGTGATTTAAAAAAATACCGCAATTATACCATTTACGCGGCAAAATCCGAATTAAAATCCGAGGTGGCCAATTCGCATTTAAGCTGGCTGTGGTGGATTTTAGACCCGCTGCTGTTTATGATTGTTTATTCGTTTGTGGCGTTGATTGTGTTTGACCGGGGTGAACCATATCTGCCGGTATTTATTTTTATCGGCTATAATAGCTGGAATTTTTTTTCCGCCTGTCTTAGGCAGAGCGTAAAACTGGTCATTGCCAACCGTTCCATTGTATCCAAGGTCTATATACCAAAATTTGTTTTTATTATTCAAAAGATGGCGGCAAACGGGTTTAAGATGATGATCGCTTTTTCGATTGTTATCATTATGATGGTGGGCTACCGGGTTCCGGTTGACTGGAAAGTGATCCTTATGCTGCCGTTATTTGTGGTATTGCTTGTGATTACTTTTGCGTTTAGTACGATTTTGCTGCATTTCGGCGTGTATGTGGAAGACCTGGCAAATGTAGTGGCGATTACGTTAAAGCTGCTTTTTTATATGACCGGGATTTTTTATTCCATCCAAAACCGCGTGCCGTATCCGTACAGCAGCCTGCTGCTGAAATGCAATCCGATGGCGCTGCTGGTAGATTCGATGCGCCGGGTATTGATTTACCGGCAAATGCCCCAGTGGGGCGCTGTATCGGCCTGGTTTGTGATCGGGATTCTGCTTACCATATGGGGCCTTAGGAATATTTACCGCCATGAAAACAGTTATGTAAAAGTAATGTAGCGGAATCAAAATGTTTGGAAAATAGGTAAATAATTGTGGATAATATGGAAAAACATGATAAAATTGAAAACACAAAAGAGTATGCCATCGAGGTGTCCGACCTGAAAATCCGTTACAAATGCCTGAACCGGATTTCGATAAAAAAAAGCCTGTTCAGTTTAAAAAAATCACAGGTTGATGTGTTTGAAGCAGTCAAAGGGGTGTCGTTTCAGGTGCCAAAAGGCGAGATTATGGGCATTGTCGGCAAAAACGGCAGCGGAAAATCTACGCTGCTGCGTGCGATCGCAGGTATTTTCGCGGCGGACGAGGGAGAGATCGCGCTGCATGGGCATACCGTTTCGCTGCTTTCGATCGGCGTAGGGTTTCAAAAACGGCTCTCAGGCAGGGAAAATATTTTTCTAAGCGGCATGCTCCTAGGATTCAGTGAAGCGCAGATCCGGGAAAAAATCGATGAGATTATTGAGTTTTCCGAGCTTGGCAAATTTATCGATAAACCGGTGCGCACCTACTCCAGCGGCATGCATTCCAAGCTGGCTTTTTCCATTACAGCCATACTGGAAACGGAGATTATGCTGATCGACGAGGTGCTCAGCGTCGGCGACGTGCGTTTCAAGAAAAAAAGCTACCGTAAAATGAAAGAACTGATTTCAAAAGAAGACCGGACAGTCATTATTGTTTCCCACAGTACGGAAACGCTGGAAAAATTGTGCGATACGATTTTGTGGCTGCATGAGGGCAGGATTAAGATGCAGGGAACCGTTGCGGAAGTACTGCCGTTATATAATGATTATATGTCTTGAAAAATAAAGGAAAAAGAAGAAAAAAGATCGGGAAAGGAGCCTGCCATGCAGTTATTATTTTGTACAGGCATATTCATATTAACCGTAATGGTCTATTATGTGTTAGGCAGGGCGGCGGCCATCCTATGCAGGTGGGATATACGGCGGACGGAAATGGTTTGCGTGGGCTTCTTTTTGTATTTTGCATTGTTTCAGATCGTCGCGGAGGCGATGATCTTTACCAAACAGAAGCTGCATGTACTGGGAAATATATGGGGAATCCTGCTGGCTGTCCTGCTTGCGGCTGCGGCTGTGGTGATTCTTTATAAAAAACGCGTAGACAGGCGGCTGTTCGCCGAAAATCCGTATCGGGATATGGTGTTGTATGACGAGCCGGGCGAAAGACGCATGGACCGCGCGGATTACCTGCTGACGGCACTGTTTGTGTGTGCTGTCTTATGCGAGTGTGCATCCGCGGTGCTGCTGCAGCGCAGCATCGGATGGGATTTTGCATATTATATCGGAAATATGACGACTTCGGTCGTGACCGATACGATGTATCTGTATGACGGCAGCAGCGGGGTGCTGCGGGATACGATAGAACTGCGTTACGCACTCTCGTCCTTTTATATGAATACGGCGTGGATCAGCCAGCTTACGGGGGTTTCCGCGCTGCTGCTGCAAAAATATGTTATGGGCGTTTTGTGTGTCCTGCTTGCCAATGGGGTTGCGTACAGTTTTGCGATGGAAGTGTTTAAAGGCGACAGGAAAAGATCCGCTATACTTGTGACAATTACCATCCTGCTTACTATTTGCTGGGATGTTTATGATACAAGCGCGCAGTTTTTACTGTTGCGCAATTATGAAGCAAAAGCGTACTGTGCCAATGTGGTGCTGCCAATGGTCGTATTTTTATTGTACCGGATCTGGCAGCAGGCGTCGGACCGGAAATTGTGGGCGGAGCTGTTCCTTGTGTCGGCGGCAAGCGTTCCGGTTTCCATGTCGTCCGTCGTACTTGTTCCGGCTCTGCTTGTGTTAATGGTTGCGGCGCACTTTTTGACAGAGCGCAGATGGAACCGGGCGGTATTTGGGCGGGCAGCCTGCTGCCTGCTGCCGAATATCTGTTACCTGGCCGTATATTTTTTGGGCACCAGGGGATTGCTGGTAGTGGAGGTATAGCATATGCTTGGCGTATTTAGGCAATATAACGGGGATTCTTTGTATTTGGCGGCATTTGCGGCCAGTATGGGGCTGTTGTATTATCGGGAAAAAACAAAAGGCCGCCAACACCACAGTCAGACCGGGCAAAAGGCGGTTACCGCCCTGGCGTTGGCCCTGCTCTTTGTGTTTAACGGGCTGGCGTACCGGATTTTGGGAAAGTTTAACGATGCGTCGACGTATTACCGGTTTTTTTGGATGCTTCCGGTGTTATTTGGCATCGCTTATCCGCTGACGCAGGCATTTGCAGCAGGAGAAAAGAAGAAAATGGCGGCGGCATTTGTGATATTGGCCGTTTGCCTGGCATTTGGGAAAAATTTCTTTTTTGCCAACAAGGACTACTGGCACCTGCCGCAGAATCAATACGGATTGGATGCGAATACGATTATGATTTCCGACGCCATAATGGACGATTGGGAACAGGCCGGGCAGCCGTCCGCACAATCCCCGGTTGCGGCATTTGATATGTTTTTGGAATATCAGGTGCGTACGTATGAGCCGCGTATTCAATGGGGGATTTCCAGAAAGGCTTATTTATATCAGGCACAACATGGATATGACTACAAAAAATATGCCCGCCAGCAATCGGTGATTGCGGCGGTCAACGAAGGAAGAAAGGAAGATCGTAAGGTCCTGAGACACTGTTTGGATAAAATCGGCATAAATTATCTGGCCATCCGCACGGAATTTGACATGGACGGATATCTGGCAGAAATTTCCGTGCTTCCAATTGCACATAGTGTGAGTTATACATTATATAAAGTGAAATAATAGCTGCAGTCCTGTTTTGGCATCCTGGACGGCAGCAGAATATTCAGTGCAGACTGGATAGGAAAGGAGATGTGAATGATTAAGGTTTATATCTGCCCAAAGTGCGGCTGGATGCGCACTGTTTCACGCAGGAAGAATGTGGAATGCTACAAATGTGGAGAATCGGAAATGTTTCAGGCAAAACTTACATATGATAAATATAGCGAAATGTCACGGAAAGAACGGGAGGATTATGCCGATAGCTGGCTGTATATCCACCTGAGAAACTTAAAGGAGCAGCATGTATAGAAAAGACAACACCGGCTGGGCCAAGCATCTGGATTTTACAATATTGGACATTCTTCTGCTCCAGCTCGCATTTATTACAGGCTATGTTATGCGGCATGGCTGGATGAATCCGTACGCAAACAAGCCGTACCTGCGGCTTGCGGTCGTACTGGTCCTGCTGGATTTATGTGTAGTATTTTTCAGGGAATCGTATAATCATATTATTAAGCGGGGGGCATTTTTAGAACTGCAGGAAGTCACAACGACATGTACGTTTATTTTTGTCGGCATGCTGGTTTATCTGTATGCCGGAAAAATGTCGGCGATCTATTCCAGGGAAAGTTTATTTACATTCTGGATTATGTCCATGGTATATGAATACATCGTACACTGTATTTATAAGCAGTTTGTACGTAATTATATAAAGAAAAAACGAACGAAAGAAGTCATGATTATCCTGACTGTTGACCGTTACGCGGAAGAATGCGTACGGAATTTTGAACGGGACGAATACCGCAGTTTTGACGTCGAAGGCATTGTAATCGCGGATGTCCCGCGTAAAGGGGAGACCGTGCGCGGAGTCCCGGTCGTGGCAAATGCGGATGATTTTTATGAGTATGTAAGGACGCATGTCGTGGACGAAGTATTTATCAATGGAAATTCCAGGGATTCGAGCGAGGCGCTGGCCAACCAGCTCATTGAATATGGGATTACGGTGCATTTTAACCTGGTGCAGCAAACCGCGCTGATGCCGAATAAGATGCTGGAAAAATGCGGGGACTATATGGTACTGACCACAAGCATGCATATCGCTTCGCCGCCGGAAATGCTGATCAAGCGCCTGATGGATATTATAGGCAGCCTGGTCGGGCTGCTGTTAGCCGGCGCCGCTTATCTTATTTTTGCCCCGATTATAAAAAAACAATCCCCTGGCCCGGTACTGTTTTCGCAGGAGAGGGTAGGGAAAAACGGACGGATTTTTCGTATTTACAAATTCCGCTCCATGTATCTGGATGCGGAACAGCAGAAAAAAGAACTGCTGGAAGGCAATGAGATGGACGGAATGATGTTTAAAATGACGGACGACCCGCGTATTATCCCGATCGGGCATTTTATACGCAAATATTCGATCGACGAGCTGCCGCAGTTTTGGAATATTTTAAAAGGCGACATGAGCCTGGTCGGTACGCGGCCGCCGACGGTGGATGAGGTCGAGCACTACCAGCTCCATCATCGGGCCAGGCTTGGGATCAAACCGGGGCTGACCGGAATGTGGCAGGTGAGCGGGCGCAGCGATATTACGGATTTTGAAAAGATCGTGGCGCTGGATACCCGTTATATTTCCGAATGGTCGCTGGTGCTGGATTTAAAAATTTTATTCCGTACGATACAGGTCGTACTGTCCGGGGAGGGATCGAAATGATACGTGTAACCGTAGTAATGGCTGTATACAACGGCGAAAAATATCTGGCGCAGCAGTTGGATTCTATTCTGCCGCAGCTTGGCAGGAACGACGAAGTCATCGTATCCGACGATGGTTCAACCGACCGTACGCGGGAGATAGTACAGTCGTATGCGGCAGCGGATCCGCGCATCTGTCTTGTCGCCGGGCCGGGAAAAGGGGTCAGGCAGAATATCGCCAATGCCCTTAGCCAGGCAAAAGGTACGTTTCTGTTTCTTTCTGACCAGGACGATGTATGGAAACCGGATAAGGTACAGAAGGTACTGCATGTATTCCGCGAAGAAAAATGCCGCGTCGTCGTTCACGACTGTATCGTAACGAACCAGGATTTAAAACAGGTGATTTATCCGTCCTTTTTTGCATACCGCGGATCCGGCGCGGGGGTATGGCGCAATTTATGGAAAAATAAATATATCGGATGCTGTATGGCATTCCATAAAAGTTTGCTGCCCTATATCCTGCCGATTCCGGACGACATCCAGATGCATGACCAATGGATCGGCGTGATCAACGACTGGCACAGGGGAGGGACGGTATTTTTAAAGGAACCGCTGCTGTATTACCGCAGGCACGATCAGAATGTATCCGATTTTGGCAGGAACCCGCTGCCTGTGATGATCGCAAACCGGATGCTGTTTTTCAAGCGCCTGGTTGGGCGGTAGGCTGACATTGACAGAGAGGAAGCGAATATGAGTGCATCAAGAAAAAAGAAAAAGAAACACAAAGTCATAATATTTGCGATTGAGTTTTTTGTCTTAATCATCCTGCTTGCGGCCTTGTTTGTCTGGTCGAAGTACCAGAAATTAGACAGCCGGCCGGATTTTATCGGGACCGATGACTATATGAATACGGATATCGACGAAACCGCGCAGGAAGTATTAAAAGGCTATACAAACATCGCCCTGTTTGCCCTGGACAACCGTTCCAACGGAAACTTTGAGTCCGGCAACAGCGATGTAATTATGGTAGCCAGCATCAATAATGATACAAAAGAAGTAAGGCTTGTATCCGTTTACCGGGATACATTCCTCAATGTAAACGATGACGGGACATTTAATTTCCGAAAAGCAAATTATGCCTATAACAAAGGAGGTGCGGAACAGGCGGTAAAAATGCTCAACCGCAACCTGGATCTGGATATTTCCGATTATGTGGTCGTAGACTTTCAGGCAGTTACCGAGGCCGTCGACCTGCTGGGCGGAGTGGAAATCGAGATCGATGCCAAGGAAGCGGAGTGGATGAATTTTTACATTACCGAAACCGCGCAGGTGACAGACCATGAGGCGCATTTAATTGACACGCCGGGCGTATATACGTTAGACGGCGTACAGGCGACCTCGTACTGCAGGATCCGTTATACGGCCGGACAGGATTTTAAGCGCGCGCAGAGGCAGCGGGAAGTCCTTTCCAAAATGGTGGAAAAAGCGAAAAAAGCGGATCTTTTGACGATCAATAAAATTGTCGACAGCGTGCTGGACGATGTCAGTACCAATTTTACCGCGGGAGAAATCTTATCGCTTGTAAGCCAGCTTATGAGTTATGAACTGGCGGACACAACCGGATTTCCGTTCCGGCTGACCAATGTAACGTTAGGGAATAAAGGGGATTGTGTGATTCCATGCGACCTGTCGTCGAATGTGACAGACCTGCATAAATATTTATTCAACGACTATGATTATACGCCGAGCAATACGGTGCAAAAGCACAGCGAAGCGATTATCGCGGAATCCGGCAAGGGAGCACAGGACGCGGTAGATACCGGCGTAGAAGCGGATGATTATGGAAAATCGGCAAAACCGCAGGAGTCCGGCTCGGATTCGGACGCACAATAGGCGTACGGGAGATGGGAATCGCCGCAGAGGATAAGGGATAAGTTGAGGAGGCATACAAAGTGGGTAAGAAAAAGAAAAGAACACGCAAAATAATAGTATTTACGATTGAGATTCTGCTGCTGCTCGTTTTGCTGGCAGGGCTATACGTCTGGTCCAAATACCAGAAGATGGACCATGTGCAGAATATTGAAGCGGAAGATGTGGTCAACAACGACCTGGGGGAGACGACGCAGGAAGTACTGAAAGGATATACGAATATTGCGGTGTTTGGCCTGGATAATGAGCAGACAGGTAATTTTGAGTCCGGCAACAGCGACCTTATTATGATTGCCAGTATCAATAACGATACAAAAGAAGTCCGTGTCGTATCGGTATACCGCGATTCCTATCTGAATGTCAATACGAGCGACGATCCATATTACTGGAAAGCAAATTACGCTTATAACCATGGCGGGCCGGAACAGGCAGTCCGTATGCTGAATCAAAACCTGGATTTGGATATTGAAGACTATATCGCGGTAGATTTTTACTCGGTATGCAAAGTCATTGACCTGCTGGGCGGTTTGGAAATCAATGTCGAAGAAGGCGCGATGATGGATGAAATCAATATCTATATCCATGAAACCGCGGCGTTTACCGGCAGGGAAGAGCATCCGATTGAAAAGCCGGGGCTGCAGCTACTGGACGGGGTGCAGGCGACGGCATACTGCAGGATTCGTCACGATGTCAATGATTTCCGACGCGCACAGCGGCAGCGGGAAGTATTGTCTAAAATCATTGACAAGACAAAATCCTCCAGCCTTTCTACGATCAATAAAATTATTGACGCGGTGTTTGAGGATATCAGTACAGATTTGTCTGTCGTACAGCTTGTATCGATGGCGTCACAGTTATTTAACTATAAATTGACCGAAACGACCGGGTTCCCTTTTGAATTGTATGTATTTGACGAAACGAGGAGTTATATCGTCGTGCCGTGCGACCTGGAAAAAAATGTGCGGGAACTGCATGCGTATCTGTTTAACGACCATGATTACGAACCGTCCAATACGGTGCTTAATTACAGCAGCGCGATCGTACAAGATACCGGAAAAACGATCGGGGACGAAGAGGATACCGGGGTAGAGGCAGACGGCTATGCGGGCCAAAGCATGGAGCAAAGCGGCGATACAGATCCAAATACGCAGGCGCAGGACAGTACTGCAGGGACAAATTAACGGTTTCTGGTGAAAGGCGGATCAAAAAAATGAAGCAAAAAGACCTCCAGCATGTATTTATCATAGGCTGCAAAGGAATCCCCGCAAGGTACGGCGGCTTTGAGACATTTGTAGACCGGCTGACCGCGTACCAGAAAGATCGAAGTATCCGCTATCATGTGGCGTGCGCATGTGAGCCGGAAGCATACCGGCGGGAAAATGCCCGCTTTACGTACCACGGCGCGGACTGCGTCACATTTCCATGGCATAAGATCGGCCCTGCCCGCGCCGTCACATACGACCTGGAAGCCCTGCGCTTTTTTCTGCATGAAGCCCAAAAGCGCAGGATCGCACATCCGGTCTTTTATATTCTGGCCTGCAGGATCGGCCCGTTTATCCGGCATGTGAAGCGCCGTGTAGACGCATTGGGCGGCCGATTGTACATCAATCCGGACGGACATGAATTTCTCCGGGCCAAATGGGCGCCGCCGATACGCCGATACTGGAAATATTCGGAAAAACAAATGGTTGGAGCGGCGGATCTTGTGATTTGCGACAGTAAAAATATCCAGGCATATATAAAGAGGGAATACGCGCCGCTGAAACCAAAGACTGTGTATATCGCCTACGGCGCCGAACCCGCGGACGCCGGGCAGGGCAGCGATGAAAAGACAGAAGCGCTGCGCGGCTGGTATGCGGCCCATGGCCTGAAAGCCAGACAATATTACCTGGTCGTCGGCCGCTTTGTGCCGGAAAATAATTATGAAACGATGATCCGGGAATTTATGCGGTCGGATACAACGAAAACATTTGTACTGATTACGGATGTCAGCGACGGATTTTTGCAAAAACTAAAACAGCGGACCGGGTTTGACCGGGATGCCAGGATCTGTTTTGCCGGAACGGTGTATGACCAGGCAATATTAAAAGAAATCCGAAAAAACGCGTATGCCTATTTTCATGGCCACGAAGTCGGCGGCACGAATCCAAGCCTGCTGGAAGCGCTTGCATGTACGGATTTAAACCTCCTTTTGGATATTGGGTTTAACCGTGAGGTTGCGGCGGATACTGCCTGTTATTGGACGAAAGAAAAAGGAGATCTGGCTGCGCTGATTGACAGGGCGGACCGGATGGATCCGCAAAAGATCCGTGCGCTCGGCGTCCGCGCCCGCGCCCGGATGGCGGATTGCTACAGTTGGGAATCTATCGCGCAGCGCTATGAAGAAACATTTTCAGGATAACGACGCTCGTAAGTCGGCGTTAACTGGTATATTTTGTGTTTGTCAGTATATATAAACGGCGTAAAATTTCAGCACAATATCATTTGTTTCTGGCCCGCCGTTTATCGGGTTTATTGTGCAGTATTTAATCACCGAATATATAGATTAGGAAAGAGAATGCAGATCAGGAGGAATAATCCATGTGTGGAATAGTAGGCTATATAGGAAAAAGGCAGGCGGCGCCCATTTTGCTGGACGGCTTGTCAAAGCTGGAATACCGCGGCTATGACTCTGCCGGCATGGCCGTTTATGACGGAAAGAAAATTCAGGTGCAAAAAGCCGCCGGAAGGCTTAAAGTACTTGACGAACAGACTCATGGGGGCGCCGCAATGCCCGGCACGGTTGGGATCGGGCATACCCGCTGGGCGACGCACGGCATCCCAAGCGACGCAAACGCGCACCCGCATTACAACCAGGATGAAACGATCGCGGTGGTACACAACGGAATCATCGAGAATTACCTGAAGCTGCGCAAAAAACTGACGGCAAAGGGATACGAATTTCGTTCGGATACGGATACGGAAGTCATAGCCATGCTGCTGGACTATTATTACAAGGGAGACCCGATCGAAGCAATTGTAAAAATTATGCACCGGGTGGAGGGTTCCTATGCACTGGGCATCTTATTTGCCGACCATCCCGATGTCGTTTATTCTGTACGAAAGGACAGTCCGCTGATCGTAGGACAGAGCGGGGACGGCACGCTGATTGCGTCCGATGTTCCTGCGGTATTGAAATATACGCGGGAAGTCTATTTTATTCAAAACGAAGAAATCGCGGTGCTTTCGGAAAACACAATCGCGTTTTACAATGTCGACGGGGAAGAAATAACCAAAGAACCGAAAAAAATCGAATGGGATATCAATGCCGCGGAAAAAGGCGGCTATGAATACTTTATGCTCAAGGAGATGAATGAGCAGCCAAAAACAGTCAGCGATACGTTAAATCCAAGGATCAAGGACGGCAGCATCGTGATCGAAGAACTGGGTATGAGCGAGGAAGAAATCCGTGCGCTTCGCAAAATCCATATCGTAGCCTGCGGCTCTGCTTATCATACCGGAATAACAGCAAAATATGTTTTTGAAGGACTTGCGCGTATTCCGGTCGAAGTCGACTTGGCAAGCGAATTTCGCTACCGTGATCCGATTATCGAAGACCATACGCTTGTGATTGTGATCAGCCAGTCCGGAGAAACAGCGGATACGCTTGCGGCTTTGCGGGAGGCAAAAAACCGCGGCGCGCTGACCCTTGGCATTGTCAATGTTGTAGGAAGCTCGATCGCCAGGGAAGCGGACCGCGTCATGTACACCTGGGCCGGGCCGGAGATCGCGGTAGCTACGACAAAAGCATATACCGCGCAGTTAATCGCGCAATACCTGCTTGCCATAAAATTTGCGCTGGTGCGGGGCAAAATCAACAGGGAAGACTGCGCCGGCCTGATTAGGGATCTGAAAGCGATTCCGGCACAGATCCAGATGCTGCTGGCAAATAAAGGCGATATCCAGCGTTTTGCCAACCGTTATCTTGCGGCGCGCGATATCTTTTTTATCGGCAGGGGGATCGATCACGCCATTTCCCTGGAGGGTTCCCTGAAATTAAAAGAGATCTCCTATATTCATTCCGAAGCGTACGCGGCCGGGGAGCTGAAACACGGAACTATTTCCCTGATTGAAGAAGGCACGCTCGTAACGGCGGTCGTAACCCAGGAAGCGTTATACAAAAAAGTATTAAGCAATATCGTAGAAGTACGCAGCCGCGGCGCATTTGTAATGGCGGTTACAAATGAGGACAACACGGAAATCGAAAAAACGGCGGATTATGTTGTTTATATCCCGAAAACAAACCGCTTTTTTACAAATTCCCTGGCGATTATCCCGCTGCAGCTATTCAGCTATTACGTAGCGGTCGGAAAAGGATTGGATGTGGATAAGCCAAGAAACCTTGCAAAATCCGTGACAGTAGAGTAAACTATTGGAAAAGAGATCGGCAAAACAGGGGGGAAACGTATGAGAACATGCACAAAACTTATAACAGCTTTTTTGTCCGCGGTTGTGCTTACCGTATCCGGATTTGCCGGAACGACGCGGGCGCAGGCGGACACACTGGCACTTGGAGTCAGGTATAACGCGGATCCGTATGGCGCGGCTTATTCGACCGAGGTAGAAAATCAGGCGCAGAATAATTACTGCTGGGCGTACATGGCTGATGCGGTTCTGGAATCCCATTTAATAAAAACCGGAGCCGTATCGCAGGCCGATTTCAGCGAAAGCGATATGATCAGCCAGTTAAGCGGCGGTTCCTATGGGTTTTCCAACCTGTCTGCGGGAGGCAATTATCACCAGGCCGTCGGCTATTGGACGAGGGGCGTCCAGTATGGGCCGCGCCTGGAAGCGGAAGGGCGCCAGACCGATTATTATGTAAGCGAGACAGCCGAACTGGGCCGGTATGACATTACGAATGACCGCAGCAAACAAAATTATATCCAAAATATCAAAAATCTTCTCGTACGCTACGGCTCTGTCGGGGTCAGCGTCTACTTTAACCAGACCGGGCGCGAATATATGACAAATAACGGAGCCTACTATTACCCGCAGGATCAAAGTCCGGGCGTGAACCACGGGGTGACAATCGTAGGCTGGGACGACACGTTTTCGGCAAAATCATTCAGCAACCTGATGACAAAACCGGGACAGCCGGAAAAAGACGGCGCGTTTTTGGTAAAGAATAGCTGGGGCAAAGACGACGTCAGCAGTATCGGGCGCAATACGGGATATTACTGGATCTCCTACGAAAACTACTTCCAGGATGCGTTTACCGTTACCAATGTCGTAGAGCGTTCCAAGCTGTATGATTACATTTACGAAACCGATTACCGCGGGTTGTATGACTATATGCCGGGTACCAGCTACAGCCGCCTGTACCAGCTAGGTTCCAGAGTACAGCAGTTGAGCGGATTCGCGACGTATGTAAAAGCAGGGGCGTATTACCGGTTCTATGTCAACGGGCAGGAACTGACCCAGTTCAGCGGAACCATGGCGCAGAGCGGCTACCGTACGTTTCAGCTTCTGCAGCCGATGACATTCGCCGGCACGGCGCTGGAACTGCGGGTAGAAGTATCCGGGGATGATACCGCGGTTCCGGTAGCGGCAGGTGAAGTAACCGCGGGCGTGCCGGATACCGGGAATGTCTGTTTGAAAGTATTTACGAGACTGCCGACTTCCAGTTCTTCACCGGCAGGATCCGTGACACCGGGCGGGACGACAAATCCAGGATCCACCGTTTCACAGGTATTGCTGTACCCGCAGGAATGTACCCTGCGCAGAGGCGCGAATCAGAAATTTACCGCGCAGGTACTAGGCAGCGGGCAGCCGCCGCAGCAGGTAAACTGGCAGGTCAGCGGCAGCAGTTCTTTAAATACAAGGGTAGTGGACGGCGTATTGTATATCGGCCCGGATGAAACCTCCGGCCAGATCTATTTATACGCAAACGCCAGTGCGGACAATTCCAAAAGCGCCGCAGCCAAAGTAACCATAGCGGATAACAGCACGACCACGCCGGGCGGCAGTACGCAGACGCCGGGCACCTCCACAGAACCATCCAGCCCGCAGCCAGATCCGGGCGAAGACCGCGCGCCAAAGGTCGGGACGATAAATAAAGGCATCTATACCTGCCAGCCGGATTTGACGGCGTCTTATACCAAATGCATTGCGAAAACCCATTTCAGCGTCACCGTACCGGCTACGGTAAAGGTAAAAGGAAAAACCTATGAAGTCACTTCCCTAGACAGCGGCTGCATGCAGAAAAACAAAAAAATAGTATCGGTTTCGATTGGAAAATATGTAACGGCAATCGGCGACGACGCATTCCGCGGCTGCAGCAGGCTCAAAAAAGTGAAAATAAAATCCATTGCGGTAGAATCCATTGGTGAAGACGCTTTTTCAGGACTTCCATCCGACGCGGTGATCTATGTACCGCGTAGCTGCCTGTCGGATTACCGGACGATGATCCGGGATTCGGGGAATAAAAAGGTGCCGGTACGGGCATATAATTAATACACAAAAAAAACACAGAAATTCACGTTTTTGTGGATGTTTCGTCACAAAAGAAACACAATTAAGCGATAAACTGCTATTTGTAAACAACAAACAGACAGCCATTCCGAACGGATGTGAAATAGGGCCGGAGCAGGAACATGGGCTGGATCGGGGCACAGCAGCGTCGGCATAAACCGACGGGCAAAAGCAGAAAGGGGTTTTCGCAATGGAAAATAATAATTATAATGAAACGGATAGAAACAGGACAGACAGCACAATCAATGGAACGGGCAGCAGTACGGATCCATCCTCCGGCACAGGCACAAACGGCGGCCAGCAGGAAACAAGTTCTACCTACCGCTACAGCTATATGGACCAGGATCAGAAAAATCCAAACAACATATGGCGGGC
>CAJUIH010000012.1:0-4394 GCA_910586045.1 uncultured Eubacterium sp. | reverse complement strand
GCCTATACGGACCCGTCCTCTGCATACAATGGATATGGAAGCGCAAACGGCTCCGCATACAATACACAGGCAGGCGGCACAAACGGAGCATATGGCACGCAGGCCAATGGAAGCTATGTGAACCAGAACGCAAATACCTACAGCAATATTTACGGGACGCAAAACACCCAGGAGAGCTACCAGTCCTATCAAAGCGACAAGGCGCAGAAAAAAGCGGAACGCGCCAGGAAACGCGCGGAAAAGCAGGCAAGCGGCGGCAGCCAGAATTTTGGCGTAAAACTCGCAAAATGCGCGTCGATTGCACTGGTATTCGGACTGGTAGCGGGAACCGCCTTTGAAGGCTCCAGTTATGTGGCGGGCAGTTTATTCGGCACGAACGAAAAGCAGCAGGAGGCCCTGCCGGGTGAGGAAAAAGACATTGTAAAAACAACCGAAGGTACAGACAGCCTGCCCGTACAGCCGACCGCCGCGGCAAGCGACGGGGTAGTATCGATCGTAAAACAGTGTATGCCGTCCATTGTATCGATTACAAACACAAGCCAGGTACAGATTCAAAATTTCTTCGGCCAGGTGCAAAGATATGAAGTGCCAAGTGCGGGAAGCGGCATTATCATAAGCGAGGACGACGACTATTTATATGTCGCGACCAATAACCATGTAGTCGCATCCGCAGACACCCTGTCGATCCAGTTCAGCGACAGTACCACAGCATCCGCGGAAATTAAGGGGACCGACAGAAGTACAGACCTTGCGGTAGTAAAAGTAAAAAAATCCGATCTGTCACAGGAAACCTTATCCGCAATCAAAGTCGCATCATTCGGCGACTCCGACCAACTGGAAGTAGGGTCCCAGGCGATCGCGATCGGCAACGCCCTAGGCTACGGCCAGTCCGTAACCGCCGGTTACGTCAGCGCGGTTGAACGGGAAGTAACCATACAGGACGAAACAACAGGGGAATCCTTTACCAATAACCTGATCCAGACCGACGCCGCGATCAATCCAGGCAACAGCGGCGGCGCGCTTTTAAACAACAAAGGGGAAGTGATCGGCATCAACTCATCCAAATACAGTGATACGGACGTTGAGGGCATGGGCTTTGCAATCCCGGCGAATATGGCAAAACCGATTATCGAAGACCTGATCACCAAAGAAGTAGTAACCGGGGACAAAGCGGCTTATCTGGGCATTACAGGCGACGAAGTACCATCCGCTATATTAGAAGCCTACCACTTACCGGACGGCGTATTTGTCAAAGAAGTAGGAAAAGGAACCGCAGCCGAACAGTATGGCGTGGAAACTGGCGATATTATAACCAAATTTGACGGCAAAGAAGTAAAAAATATGGCAGAACTCCAGAAAAGGATTTCCTATTGTGAGGCAGGGACGGAAGTAGAGATCGTAGTACAGCGTTATACAGAGAATGGTTTTGCGGAGAAAATATTGAAAGTGACACTTGGACAGAAAAATACGGCACGTTGATGAAAAAACACCATCCGGGAGGATGGTGTTTTTTGCTTGTTGTTGGTTTGTCCTTTTCATCATCACTTTTGCGGGGTCAGTCAATGCCGTATTTTCGGTATAGCTCCGCCCGCCGCCATCTGCCTGGAAAGCGTCGCTTAGACGCAGTACCGTGTCCGCGCGCTCCTGCGGGCCGTTGTAAAAAACGACCAGCTTAGGCTGCGGCAGGCGGACAAGGGAGCTGCCGTAAATGTTCCCATGGATGCCGTGGATATATTTGTCATAGAGCCTTGCAGCATACATAAGCAGCCGTATAGGCATATTCGGGTTAAAAGAGCTTTGCTGCTCATAGATGTTAAGCATGTCGGAAATGATGAAAGAGACGTCATTCTTCATGCCCATGCAGATCACGCTGCCCATAGTAGTAATCTGGATATCGTCCGGGTTATCGTAGCAAGAGCCGTTAACCGTGTTGTAAAGGGAAAGAGTCCAGTCCTTATGATCGCTGTTTCCAAACAGGAAGCTGAACAGCCGGTCCTTGTGCTTACGGTTGATATTTTCCGGCGTTTCCGCTTATTGTAATTCTTATCCTTATTATAAACGATCACAGTTCCCGTGAAAACAGTTTTTTCATTGAAAGCACATGTTATTCTATTCCATCTTACGCACACAAAAAAATTCCGCACAACTCCTAAAACCCGTCAAAAAACTGCAAACCAAACAGGCAAAGAAAGAATTGACATCGTTTTACAATCCGATTATACTCCTTATTATAAGGAAGCAGCGGCACAGGGCCGCCCGCTCCTGCCGCACAGGGCCGTGATCCGGCCCAAATACATCCAACCAACAGGAGGGCAACATTCTATGAAAAAGAAACGAATCGTAATCGCCCTGGGCCATCACGCCCTGGGTACCACGCTTCCGGAACAAAAAATCGCCACCGTCAAAACAGCCAAAGCCATAGCCGGATTTATCAAAAACGATTACCAGGTTGTGATTACGCACGGCAACGGCCCGCAGGTAGGCATGATCCATATGGCAATGGCAGAGTTTTGCCGGATCTATCCGGAATACACCTCCACGCCAATGAGCGTCTGCTCCGCCATGAGCCAGGGCTATATCGGTTATGACCTGCAAAATGCGATCCGCGCGGAACTGCTTGGCCGCGGCATCTATAAACCGGTATCCACCGTACTGACCCAGGTAGTCGTAGACCCATACGACGACGCGTTTTACCATCCGACAAAAATCATCGGCCGCGTGATGAGCGCCGAAGAAGCGCAGGCGGAAGAAAACAAAGGCAACTATGTCGTAAAAGCGGAAGGCGGGTACCGCAGGATTATAGCCGCGCCAAAGCCAATCGACATCATCGAGATCGAAAGCGTGCGCGCGCTTCTGGATGCGGACCAGATCGTCATAGCATGCGGCGGCGGGGGCATACCGGTGCTCCAGCAGGCCAATAACCTAAAAGGCGCGTCCGCCGTTATCGAAAAAGACCTGGCAGCGGCAAAGCTGGCCGATCTGGTAGACGCCCAGACGCTGGTGATCTTAACCGGGGTAGAAAAAGCATGCCTGCACTACGGCACCCCGCAGGAAAAAGTATTGGACGAGTTGACCACAGCACAGGCGGCAAAATATCTGGAAGAGGGGCAGTTCGAAGCAGGCTCCATGGAACCGAAAATACAGGCCGCCATATCATTTATCGGAAACTCCGCGATCCGACGCACGATCATAACCAAACTGGACAGCGATAACCTGGATCTCGCGGAGCCAAAAGGAACCGTGATCCGCAAATAACAAGGAAAACAGCCCGTTCGAAAAAAATATAAAAAAAAATTTGGACACCCCACTTTTTTCTCAGACACCCCCGTAACTATATAGTGAGTCTGAGGGATACAACATCACACTGGCGACTCACCTCATTATTTAGAGGTTGCGGTGGCTGGAGGCGAGGTAAACGCATCCCCCCATCTGCCGAAAAATTTGGGTTGGAGTGAGCGTGGGGCAAAAGTGACGGGAAACGTCCGGAAATCAACGCCGAATTGGTTGATTTTCAATATGGACAGCCGAAAATGTATATTGTATACTAAGGACATAACTAGTATCATGTGAACACAGCATGATAAATCTCAAGGAGGAAAAGAAATGAAAAAGAGTTTCATGACAAGAGTGTTGGCAGTATCATTATCCACTGCAATGGCATTCTCATTGTCGCCAGTCAGCAATCTGACGACAGCGTCAGCAGCTTCTACCGTTCAGATCAGTACCACATTTAAAACAGTGAAAGTAGGACAGAGCGCGACACTGAAGCTGAAAAACAACACATTAGATTGGAAGATTTCTAAAGTTAAAACAACAGACAAAACAACATGTACTGTTTATGGAAAGACAGCTTCCAACGTTAAGATCAAAGGTAAGAAAGTAGGCCGTGCGACAATTACAATCACAGCTACTTCCGCAAAACGGAAAAAGAAAGGCGGAGTATCTACAAAGAATATGAAATGCCGCGCGAACGTAATTGCGGCAGAAGCAGCATTCACTGCTTCCGCAACGGCATCTTCCAATACTTCTGCTACGGTTACATTCAGCGAAGCGGTTGATGCGGCAACTATAGACAATTTCGCAATTTCCGGCGGCAGCGCAAGGATCAGTGAAGTAGCGCTTTCCGCAGATAAGAAATCCGCTGCTTTGACACTGGCAGGAACGGAAGCGAATACGGAATATACATTAACAACAACAGGACTTTCTGTAGGCGGAAAAGCTGTTGCAAATCAGACGATTAAATTTAAAACACCGGAAGCTCAGGTAGCTGAGACAAAGGCTGCGCTTGTATTGACTTCTGATTTGGAAAAACCATATCTGAAATCAGACGGTGCGTCCAGTACGGTTATTACTTGTGAGATCAGGGATGCACAGGGCAAGGTAATGGAAAATGC
>CAJUIH010000011.1:3659-50471 GCA_910586045.1 uncultured Eubacterium sp. | reverse complement strand
GTATTTATAAGGAGTCCAGAGCTTTTTTTACTCAATCATCTGCAAAACTCAGGATTTATGTTAACATTCTTTCACGAATTAAGCAATGCTTTCTTTTTATTTCTTTTTTATTTCTTTTCGGGGAGGAGCAGCCGACACCCCGCAACTTCATTTTTTGTATCCAGTTCCATCCAAAACTCCACGCCGCCGTCCCGGTTGCAGACGCCGCACTGCCTGTGCAGGGAATCCATAATCGCCTTGACAATCGACAGGCCGATTCCGCTGCCGCCATATTCCCTTGTGCGCGCTTTATCGACTTTATAAAATTTGATCCATACTTTAGAAAGATCTTCCTGCGGAATCGGGTCCCCGGTATTAAAGACGCAAACGCGCACACAGTCTTCTTTTTGCGTATAAAAAATGTCGATCCGTTTCTCGTACATGGCATAATGAATCGCGTTGCTTAAAAAATTCGTCACTACTTCCTCGATTTTAAATTCATCCGCCCATACATAAACGGGCCTGCTGCTGTCAAAACGTACGGTGATCCCGTTTTGCTGGATTAAAATGGAAGCCGCGCTGATTACGCCCGCAATCAGCTCGGTTAAATCAAACCGCTCCAACTGCATACCGTCATCCCCAAATTCCAGATGATTTAAGGTGAGCAGCTTTTTGACCATCTGATTCATTTTATCCGCTTCGTCCATAATGACCTCGCAGTAAAAGTCGCGGCTTTCCGCGTCGTCATTGATGCACTCCTGCAGGCCTTCCGCGTATCCTTGAATCAGCGCCAGCGGTGTTTTTAATTCATGCGAAACATTGGATAAAAATTCCTTGCGCATTTCATCGATTTCGTCTTTGCGCTTATTGTCCAGCAGCAGTTCATTATTCGCGCTTTTTAATTCGGATATGGTCTGTTCCAGTTTTTCGGACATTTCATTCATATGCTGCCCTAAGGAATCGATCTCATTGCGGTATTTTCTGGAAACGGTATATTTGGCTTCAAAATCCAGCTCGGTCATGCGTCTGGATATTTCGGTAAGCTCCAGTACCGGATTCGTAATCCGGTGCGTCACAATCCCGGCGATTACCGCGCCGATAATCACTGCGATTCCCCCGATGACAAATAAAAAACGGTTGGTCAGTTCACTGCTTTCCTGGATACTTTCCAGCGCGGATCTTGCAATAATCAGTTTTCCGTCCGAAAGCGTCCCCCACATGACCAGGTAATCCGATTCCATCCGTTTGTCTGTCTGCTTTTGGATCACAAATCCGTCTCCGGAATAAATCGGTACCGATCCGCTGACCCCGGATGTTTCATTCATGCTGGATAACAGTTCCAGAAAATATTTAAGCATCGTTTGAATATCATTGACCGAAGAACGTACAATCGTCCTGCGGTCAGAATGAATAATCATAATGGTCAGGTTGTTGTTGACGCACATTCTTTCAAATTCAATGTCAAATGCTTCGGTATCCAGGCTGCCGGATATTGCGGCGGCGTTTATTTTCTGATAGCTGCCAGATAAGATCTTGGCCTTATTCCATACATAAAAACGCCCCAAAAACAACGTATTTAAAAGCAGGCAAAGCAAAACCGTCCCGGCTACCAGCGCGATCATGGCAAACGAAACCTGCTTGGTCAGGGAAGACTTCGCAAATGTACGCGGGTGCCGAAAAGACGCTTTCCATTGATTGGGATTTGCTGTTTCCCTCATACGCTATGGCCTTCCGTTTCAAATTTATACCCCATACCCCAAATCGTCTTGATATAATCACCTTTGCTTCCCATCTTGGA
The DNA here is from genome assembly GCA_910586045.1 of uncultured Eubacterium sp. Taxonomy (GTDB): domain Bacteria; phylum Bacillota; class Clostridia; order Lachnospirales; family Lachnospiraceae; genus Eubacterium_J. Next base: position 48,694 of record CAJUIH010000011.1, on the reverse strand, counting down.
ACGCAGTTTTTTTACGTGGGTATCGATCGTCCTTGCGTCTCCAAAATAGTCATAATTCCATACATTGTTTAAAATTTTCTCCCGCGATAACGCGATGCCCTGATTTTCCACAAAATAAGACAGCAGTTCAAATTCCTTATAGCTTAATTCGACACGGACGCCATCTACCATCACTAGATGCGCGGCTTTATCAATGACAATTCCTCCGGTCTGTACGGACTGCCCCTCTGACAGCTTGTTCGAACGCCTTAAAATCGCTTCGGCCCTTGCCACCAGAATCTTAGGGCTAAACGGTTTGGATATATACTCGTCTACCCCAAGCTCAAATCCCATCAGCTCGTCGCTTTCATCTCCTTTTGCGGTCAGCATAATAATCGGTACTTTGGAGTTTTCCCGTACTTCCCTGCACACTTCCCATCCGTTCATTTTCGGCATCATGACATCCAAAATAATCAGCGCGATATTTTTTTCCCGGTAAAAAACATCCAGCGCAGCTTCCCCGTCCCCGGCTTCGAGTACCTCAAAATTCTGCTTGACTAAAAAATCCCTGACCAGTTTACGCATCCTGCTTTCATCATCCACTACCAGAACTTTTAATTTTTCCACTTCCCGGCACCTCTCTTACCTTATTTTTGTACACCGCATGCATCCAAATGACACATCTCATGGTTTCTGCCTATCAGTGTATCATGGAATTATGAAGAAAGTGTGTATCCGTACCCTATTCGCTTTCCACATCCATGTCGTCATATACCGTATCAAAATCCAGTTCCAGCTCCTGTTCCTCTTCCCGGATCGTTCGTTCACGTTCGGTAAGCTGCTGTTCCCACTGGGCATATTTATCCTGTATTTTCCTTTCATAGTTAAAGATCGTTGTCTGGCCGCTTGTCAGCGTAATAACAAAAATAAGGAAAATCGACACCGCGAATATAAAGTTGACAAATAACGACAGTTTGAATTTGCCCTGCTCTTTTTTCAGTTTTTTACGCAGGCGCTTGGAAAGGCCCAGGGAATCATTGACAACCAGACTCGGCGCAACCGGTATCGGACGCACTTTTTCTTTTTCAATGCCCGGCATCGATTTTAAATAATCCTGTAATTCCTTTAGATATGCATACCCTACCGGGGTTTGAAACATTTTCTGGTTCAGCAGCCTGTGATATACGCTCAGTACTTGCTCGGGCCTTGACATGTTTGTTCTTGCTTTTACATATTTGACGCCTTCGGATTCTTTTTGCGCCTGTTTTGCCATGTTTTCATCCGTAAAGGAATATCCTTCTACCACAATTTCGTTTTCCATATACAATCATGCTCCTTGCTGTCAGAGTGCAAATGGGGACGCCGGACACCGGAAACGGGCCTTGCTGTTTCGGTATCCGGCTTGTTTTGGCAGCGTTTCGTTATGGATGCTGAATTTCGGGTTTCGCGTTCGCCTGCCCTGGTTGTGCAGCCGCCTGTACAGACTCTGCCTGCGGATCTTTTGCCTCCTGCACCGGCTCTGCCTGTGGGTCCGGCGTTTCTTGTACGGGATCTTGCGCCGGTACAAATGGTATTTTTTCTATAATGTAGAAATATGCGCCGTCCTTTTCGCGGATGCAAAATTCCTGCTGCAGCTTCAGGCTGGTGCGCAGACGCAGATGTTTTTTGACAAGCCCGTGTTCGTTGCTGTATAAAAAGATGCGGCCGTGTTCTTCGAGCAGTTGTTCGGATTTGTCAAAAAAAACATGATAAAATTCTTCCATCTCTTCTTTTGTCTTCTGAACATGTACCGGCATGTCTGCCCATACTTCCTGAAAAAGCAGGTCGGTAGTAAAATCCAGGTAGCTGCGCTGGAGAAAATTGATTTTTAAATGCGCAATGCCTGCATTTTCCCTGGCCCCCTGGATCGCGTCGCCGAAAATATCGACCGCGTAAGCAGCCCGTACAGACAGGGCATAAATCCGCTCGATTAATAAAGTCCCGGTTCCGCAGAATGCGTCAATCACACGCGCATGGCTTGTCAGCCAGCTAGATGCCAGTTCAACAAGCAGCGCCGCAAGGGACGGGTGCATAGACGCCGCGGTGGTGTACTTGCGGTAAGAAAAACGCTTGACCGGAATCGTATACAGTTTCATGCATGGGTAAAAGCCGCCGTTGCGGTTTTCTAAAAAGCGCAGTTCTACTTCGTAATGATCGGTAGAATTAACCAGGAAACGGTTCGTACGCTGTTCGATTTCGGCCGCAAGTTTTTTTGCGAAATTGCTTTTTTTATCAAGCGGCATCGAACTGCGGATTTCCAGGCGGAAATAAAACGGCGCTTCCCCTTCGTGCAGCTCGCGCAATACGCGGATCATATTGGAACGCGCCAGCTCGCCCGCAATCACAGACGGACGCGGCGGCAGATTTTTATCACAGCGCAGGGTAAACAGCAGTTCCCGGTACGTACGGATCCGCATCGCTTCCCGGATGTTTCCGCGCGCTACCTGAACCCCCATCGGTATCATCCTGGTCGCGCCTGTTTCGATCTGTACGCTTGTCGTATCCTGGTAGTTTTTCAGTGTCGTTAAAATAAAATCCTGCGGTTTGTCATATCCGATAAACTTATGTTTCGTAATACCGCCGTCAAATTGAATCACAATGCGGCGCAGTTCCTTTAATTCTTCCTGTATGTGCTTGCGCTCATCTTCCGCGGGCTGAAACGCCAGTAATTCCTGATACCGGTCTTTAAGCTGTTTTTCATAGGCCCTGCAGTCCAGTTTCTGCATCGCGGATAAATAGGCGCTTTTGACAAACAACTGCGTTTCCGTTCGATATGCCTCCCACAGTTTTTCCATACTTTCCTGGCTTTGGACCAGTCCGAGCACAAGCGCCGCGTTTTTGCGTGTCTTTGCGTCCTCATCCGCTAAAAAAGAAGCAATCAGCTCGTCGTCTTCCGTCATGGACAGATAGGTTTCCAGCGCGCTTTCTTCTTTTAACATTTGTTTTAATTCGATCAGATTTTTTCGGACTTCCATGCCCTGCTTCAAGGACTCATATACTTTCTGCATACAGTCTTCTCCTATTGATATAAAATAAAAATATAAATACAAAATATATATATTCGGTGATTGAATATTGCACAATAAACCCGATAAACGGCGGGCCAGAAACATATGATATTGTGCTGAAATTTTACGCCGTTTATATATATAAAAATAGTTGGTAAACGCTTACAATACGCCGTACTTTTTCAAATATCCCTGCACATCCGCCAAAAAACCATCCCATGCCGACGGAAATTCCACAAAATATTTCGGACAGGCCTTTCCGGTTACGTCATAATGACGGATCACATCGGACGTCTCCAATCCGAAATGCTCCACCAGCCATGCCGTCAGATGAATAACGGCGTCATAGGTCGCCTGGTTAAATTTTCCGGTTTCGTCTTCGATACAGCATTCAATCGATAGTGTATCAATATTACGCGCATTCGATGCATATGCGATCTCGCTGCTTGGAATACACTGTACAATTTCCCCTTCCAGCCCTACGATAAAATGGCTGCTTGCCTTTGTGCTATGGGTATCTTTGAGGTTTTCAAAATAATTCCGGTTTGCCATCGCCCCGGTGCCCGGATTGGCCGTATAATGGATCACGATTCCCTTTACCTGTTCCAATGCGATGGCAGGCCTGGAATATTCATTTACCGTTAAAAGCGAGACGTCTAATTCCGGCCGCGGGATTTTCCCTTCATCCGTCATAAGTACCCGGCCTGGTTTTGGCCCTGCGCCTGTCTTATCCAGGTACAGACGGACCGCCAGCACGCCAAACAGGAACAGGGAGAGGATGGCTATGCCCGCAAACAGGCGGCGTTTTCTTTTTTTTGCCGCCGTACGCCGCGCCCTAGGATCATCCGGCATTGTCTGGCCCGGTTTTTTTTCGTTTAAGCTTTGCATAAGTCGCAAAAATACCTTTCTGCTGCCGCAAGCGTTTGATCCAGATGTTCTTTTGTATGTGCCGCTGATAAAAATACCGCCTCAAACTGCGACGGAGCCAAATAAACCCCCTGTGCCAGCATCGCGTTGCAGTAAGCCGCGAACGCTTTCGTATCGCATGTTTTCGCGGACGCGTAATCCGTTACTTCCCGGTCTGTAAAAAACAGGCAGCCGAGCGATCCGATCCGGTTCACCTGGTACGGCAGCCCTGCCGCGCGGATCATCTTTTCCAGTTTCCCAAAGAAATATTTTCCGTTGGCTTCCAACATGCTGTAAATTTCCGGCCGCTTTTTTAAAATGCCAAGCTGTGTATAACCCGCCGCCATTGCCACCGGGTTTCCGCTCAGCGTCCCTGCCTGATAAACGCTGCCGATTGGCGCCACGCACTCCATAATGCAGCGTTTTCCGCCGTACGCGCCGACCGGCATCCCCGCGCCAATGATTTTGCCAAATGTAGTCAGGTCCGGCTTCACGCCGAATAACTGCTGTGCGCCGCCGGCGCTTAACCGGAATCCCGTTATGACTTCATCAAATATCAGTACCGATCCATACGTAGTACAAAGCTGCCTCAGCCCTTGTAAGAAACCGGGTTTTGGAAGCACCACGCCCATATTGGCCGCAACCGGTTCGACAATCACCGCGGCAATCTGCTCGCCCACACGGCGAAAAATTTCCTGTACGCTTTCCAGGTCGTTATAATCCGCCGGCAGCGTATCCGCCGTGCATCCGAACGGCACGCCCGCGCTTCCCGGAACGCCGTGCGTCATAAGGCCGGAGCCTGCCTGTACCAGCATGCTGTCAGAATGCCCATGGTAACAGCCTGTAAATTTTATGATTTTATCCCGGCCCGTATAGCCCCTTGCCGCGCGGACGGCGCTCATTACCGCCTCCGTCCCGGAATTGACCATACGCACCATTTCCACAGACGGCACCATCTCATGCATGCGCCGTGCCATGTCCACTTCGATTTTCGTTGCGGCGCCAAAGCTTAATCCCTTAGCGCACGCCTTTTGCACGCTCTCTTGTACGCTTGGGTGGTTATGCCCCAACAGCATCGGCCCCCAGGAGCCGACATAGTCCAGGTAGCGGTTTCCGTCTTCATCCCACAAATACGCCCCGTCCGCCCTCGCGATAAACCGCGGCACACTGCCGATTGAGCCAAATGCACGCACGGGGGAATTGACGCCGCCGGGCATGTATGCGACTGCTTCTTTAAATATTTCTTCTGAATGCGTGATCATCATCCCATTTTTCCTTCCGCCATATAGGTTGCCAGTTCTTTTGCAAAATAACTGATATAAATATCCGCACCCGCCCGGTAGGCGCAGACAGCCGCTTCGATTACGGCCTGTTCTTCCTGGATCCATCCTGCTAAAGCCGCCGCGCGGATCATCGCGTATTCTCCGCTTACGCTGTAAGCGGCAAGCGGCAGGTCGGTGCGGTTTCTAATTTCACGGATTATATCCGCATAGGCCATAGCGGGCTTGACCATCAAAATATCCGCACCTTCTTTTGCATCCAGCGCCGCTTCCCTAGATGCTTCCCTGCGGTTATGAAAATCCATTTGATAGGTTTTCCGGTCGCCGAATGCCGGAGCGGAGTCTGCGGCATCCCGGAACGGTCCGTAAAACGCGGAAGCATACTTCACGGAATATGACATAATCGGAACACAACTGTATCCGTTTTGGTCTAACGCCAGACGGATCGCCGCGACCCGTCCGTCCATCATATCGGACGGCGCGACCAAATCCGCGCCCGCCTGTACCTGTGATACGGCGATTTTTGCCAGGCTTTCCAAGGTCCGGTCATTATCTACCTCATTCCCGCACAATATGCCGCAATGCCCATGTGAAGTATACTCACACATACATACATCCGCCATCCGGTACATCTGCGGAAAATCCTGCTTTGCCCTGCGCAGCGCCTGCTGTACGACACCGTCTTGGGCGTAAGCGCCGCTGCCTGCCGCATCCTTATGCTCCGGCAGCGGAATCCCAAAAAACATTACATTTGTGACGCCGCTGTCTGCTAATTCCTCTAATTTTTCGCCCATACGGTCTACACTGTAACGGTACTGGCCCGGCATCGAAGAGATTTCCTGACGGATATTTGTCCCCTCCGTAATAAAGATCGGATATACCAAAGACGACGGGTCCATCCTTGTCTCACACACCATCCGCCGCAGCGCAGGATGGGAACGCAGGCGCCTCGGTCTGATTTCCAACTGCATGTTTCCCCCCCCCTTTTTCAATCAGAATTTATTTTTTGCAAAGCGCTAAAACAGCATCTACCATGTCCGTAACCGTTTCTTTTGCAGCCATGGTAACCTGCATCCCGTATCCCGCAGCCGTATCCGCCGTTGCCTGGCCGATACAGACCGCGTGGACTTTCCCGCAGGCAAGCCCCTGTGCCGCCTGCACAAACCCGCATACGGTAGAGCTGCTTGTAAACAACACCAATACGGATGGTCCGCGACTGGCGTCCCCCGCGCTTTCTTCCACCAGCGCACGAAGATCCAATGCGCTGTTTGTTCTATTGATTGTATCATAAATCGCAAGATCTGTAACCTCTATCTGATGGTCTGCTTTTATTTCTTTGATGAGCTGTTTACTGCCCAGCGCCGATCGAAGCAGCAGTACTTTGCCTCCCGGGCGGACGGCCTTTCGCAGGCATCTGCCAAGTTCGATGCCGTTGTAGCGCTGCGGCATCAGCGAAACCCGCAGTCCGTGCGAAAGCAGCGCATCCCGTGTCGCGCTGCCGACCGCCGCAATCCGGATATCCCCGATGCAACGGATATCCCGGTCATACTGGTTGAGCAAAGACATAAAATAAGCAACGCCCGCCGGCGAAGTAAAGACCAGATAATCGTAGCTGCCGATCTTGGCAAGCACTTCTAAAAATTCCTGCCCGCACGCGCGCGGTACCGTCCGTATGGACGCAGCCTCGATGACCTCCGCGCCAAGGCCCCTAAGACGGGATACCAGGCTGTCATTGCGGGAAGACGGCCTGGTAACCAGAATCCGCCTGCCAAAAAGCGGCAGCTTTTCATACCACGCAAACTGTGCGGCAAGCGCCGCCGTCTGGCCGATCACGATTACGGCAGGCGTTTTTACAGAATGCCTGCCGGCTTCCTCAACCAGCATAGATAACTGCGCCGTGACAGTCCGCTGCATAAAACCGGTTCCCTGCGATAAAACCGCGGCCGGGGTATCCGGCGCCATTCCGGCGTCCAAAAACCCGTTTACGATCTCGGGCAGTACGTTTACCCCCATCAAAAATACATCCGTGCCGCCCGCGCGCAGCAGTGCCTCAAAATCAAGATCCAAAGGGGCGTCTTGTTTTTTATGTCCGGTTATGATATGGACGCTGGATGAAAGATCCCGGTGCGTAACCGGAATCCCGCTATAGGCAGGCACCGCTATGGCAGAGGTCACGCCTGGTACGATTTCAAACGGAATCTTATTTGCCAAAAGCTGTTCGGCTTCTTCGGACCCTCTGCCAAAAAGGAACGGGTCTCCGCCCTTTAAGCGTACGACCATCCGTCCTTGTTTTGCTTTCTGTACAAGCAGGCGGTTAATCTCCTCCTGTTTCATGGAATGGCACCCGCTGCGCTTGCCGACGCAGATCGTTTCTGCCTGTTCCGAAATCATGCCCAGTATCCCTGCGCCGACGAGCGCATCATAGATTACAACCTGTGCCTGCTTTAACAGTTGTTGTCCTTTTACGGTCAGAAGTCCCGCGTCCGAGGGACCGGCGCCGACCAGATATACGGTTCCTGTTTGGTTTTGCTGCTTCATTGGCCCTGCCCTCCCAGTTTTTCTGCAAGTTGCCGCCCGAGTTTATCCGCGTCCTGTTTCGGCGCCCGGGCTGCGCCTATTACCATACCGCCGCGGCTATCCTGCGTCATTCCTGTCAGCAGCAGCTCTCCGCCGGAAAGAAGCTGCGCGTGCGCCGCGGCCGGACTCGCGCAGCCGCCGCCCAAGGCACGCACAAAACCGCGTTCCGCAAGCGCCTGCCAGGCACTGTCCGCATCCACAAAGTCCCGCAGCAGGCGCATGTCAAAATCTTTCCTGCCCTGTACCGCCAAAATCCCCTGTCCGGCCGCCGGAATCATTTCTTCTACCGAAAAGATACGGCTGATCCGGTGTTCTAAATGTAACCGCCGCAATCCGGCTGCCGCCAGTACAAGGGCATCGTATTCCCCGCGGTCCAGCTTTTGCAGGCGTGTGAACACATTGCCGCGCACTGGGCATATATCGCAGTCCGAATAAAGCGCCGCAAGCTGCAGGCTCCTCCTTGGACTCGAAGTCCCGATCCTGGCACGCGGCAAAACCTTGGACGCCCCGGGCGGCAGTACCAGCGCGTCCTGCGGCATTTCCCTGCGGGAATAGCCCAAAATCGGGTAATCCGGATCTTCTTCTACCGGCAGGTCTTTTAAGGAATGGACCGACAGGTCTGTCAGGCCCTTTGCCAGGGCTTCGTCCAATTCCCTGACAAACAGCCCCTTACCGCCGATTTCGTCCAGGCTGCGGTCTAAAATCCTGTCCCCGGTTGTCTTATAGGGTATCAGGGAAACGTTAAGATGCGGGCAGCTTTGCAGCATCGACTGCTTTAACAGCTCTGCCTGGGCAAGCGCCAGACGGCTTTGTCTTGTTCCTATACGGATCCTGCGCGTTTCCATTTTCCTGCTTCCTTTCTAAATCGCCTGTTTGCACTTAATATGGCTTGACATGTACAATCCGGATGCTGCAGTTTTCCTGCTCTTCTTTTTTTCCATATAAAAAATCCGAATTACGCAGTGCTTCGCTCACCTTAGCCACTTTCTTATGGCTGCCGTCCGTACTTGTAATCCCAATGACCAGTTGATCCCGTTCGACCAGTGCCGGGAAATAAAAATCACACTGCGTCCTGTCTGACGCATTGTTGACCGGGATTTCCTTATGGCGGCATTCCCGGCAGATTTCCAGATTAACCTTTTCATCATCCGTCGCCGCCAGCACGTAATCGGCCCATTCGTTTCGAATTTCCCCCATTTGGTAACTGCGCGTTTGTACCTGAATCTGGTTTGGATGCTGTTCGCACAGTATTTGTATTTCTTCCCCAATCTGGTCGGCAATCACCGTTACGAAAGCCCCATGACGCACGAGTCCCGGGATTCTCCTTGCCGCAACCTGCCCCGCACCGAAAATGCAGAATTTTTTCTGTTCCAGATTTATAAATAATGGAAAATATGCTGTCATAATCCTCCTCCTGTGTTTGCTTCCCTGTACGTTATCATACCATACTTTCCCTAAAATTTTAATACCTGAATTTTGTATCTGTAAATTTTGTGTCTGTAAAACATGCTTCCAAAAGGTCCATACAATGCTCCAGCTCCTCCCGCCCCATATGGTCCCTTAGGGCAAACAAAAGCCTGTTCACCGATTTTTCCGCGCTCTGCGCCGCCATGTCTTTGATCTGCTCCCTTTCTGTTGCAGAAAACGCCGACAGTTTGCCGCCCATACGCCAGCAGACCTCTTTAGCCGTCCCGCGGCCGATCCGCTGGATGCGCGGAACGATCTGGCGGCATTCCTGCCAGTCCCAAAATTCCTGGATCCGCTGCTGCAGCAAATGTCCGGCTTCCTGCTTGCATTCCCGCCATGCGGTGGATTCCTCATCGGTAGCGAAATCGTCCATATCATACAAAAAAACCCCATCCAGACTGGATACCTCTTTTGAGATATCACGCGGAACAGCCAAATCGATCAATATTTGCTGCCTGCATCCGCCGCCCCTGGCCTGTGCCAGCGGTTCTTTTTGAATCGTCAGATTCGGGCTTGCCGTTGCGGATACAATAACGTCGCAGCGGGGCAAAAACGCATACCGCTCCCCATAATGGATCCGTCCGCAGTTTTTTGGGATTTCCACCCGGCCGCTTTTATACTGGCGTACCGTTACCGTAACGGCGGCGCCTTCTTCCTGAAGCGCCTGCGCCGCGATTTTTCCCATCTGTCCGTTTCCAATGACAAGGCACTGTTTTCCGGTAAAATCATAGCCTTTTTGCTTCATACCGCCTATGGCGCAGTGGGCCGCGGAAACATCCCCATGCATGGCCGGCACGGTTGTTTTTACCTCTTTTGCCGCTGTCACCGCACGGCGAAACAGCACTTCCAAAAACGAATCCGTACAATAGATCTCCCGCGCATTTTTTAACGCATCCCCAACCTGGGACAGGATTTGGTCCTCACAAAACACCTGGGATTTTAATCCAGCCGTCAGGTAAAACAAATGCGTGACAGCTTCCGCCGCCCGCCTGTCCGTAAAATACGGGGCAAGATCCGAAAGATCCGCCTGTTTTTGCGCCGCTATCATTTCACGCAGATTTCCATCCACGCCGTCTCTAAGACTTGCCCAAAGCTCCATGCGGTTGCAGGTAGACAATAAAATGCACCCATTCACATCCGGCTGCATTTTTACATATTCCATTGCCTTTGCAGCCTGCGCTTTCGTAAACGCAAACCGTTCCCGGACCTCTATACCCGCCGTACGGTGGTCGATCCCTGTCATTTGAATATTCATAATGGATTTCCTGCTTTCCAATTATTCATAGTTTTGTATCCGCTTCGTCTGCGCGGCATAGGATATATGCTCCCGGCACATAAAAAGCAATGCGTTACAGATCGCGGCCGCAATGCTCGAGCCGCCTTTTCGCCCTTTTGCCACAATATGCGGCACATCCGTTTGTAAAATCATCTCTTTGGACAGTTCCACATTTACAAAACCAACCGGGACGGCAATGACCAAAACAGGGCTTACCGCCCCCTCCTCTATCAGCTCTTTTAAGCGGATCAGCGCCGTCGGGGCGTTTCCAATCGCAAAAATCAGCGGCCCTTTTAAACGCGCCGCTTTTTCCATACTGGCCGCGGACCTTGTGATCCCGCGTTCTTTCGCCTGCAGCATCACATCCGCGTCAGAAATAAAACTAAAAGCCTGTCCCCCAAAAAGGGACAGCGCGGTTTTATTGATCCCCGCCAGCGCCATTTGTGTGTCCGTGACAATCGTAACCCCGGCTTTTAACGCCTGTAAGGCGATTGGCACCGCATCCTTGGAAAAAACCAGGTTTTCGGCGTAATCAAAATCCGCGCTCGCGTGGATACAGCGTTTGATCACCGGTTCCTGAAAAGGATCAAACGCTCGCCCGCCCAGCTCCCGTGTAATAATCGCAAAACTGCGCCGCTCGATTTCGGATCCAAGAAGCGGTTCTGGTGTTTCTGTTTTTTTTGGCTTTTCTGGTTCTGGTTTTTGCCCTGTTTTTCTATTCGCGTCAAACGATTCTGTTTGCTGTGACATGCATCCTCTTTCCTTTCCCTTTGTATCAAATCTGCAGCATCCGGTATATGGCGCCCATGTCTAAATGCGCCCGCAGCATCCCGGCCAGCCGGTCGAACTGCTCTAGCTGGTATTCGGCAAAACTGCGCGCATGTACGGTTTCCAGGCAGATCCCGCGCTTTTTCGCCAATGCGGCAAGCAGCGCGTCCGCCATACCGTCCGCGTCAAAAACGCCGTGGACATACGTTCCGTATACATTTTGCTGATGCCACCCGTCTGCCTTTTTCCGTGCCTGGCATCCCTCTGCTTCCAATGAGGAAAACATATGACCTGCGGCGGCTGTATCATAAGGAGCGGTCACGCCCATATGGATTTCATATCCCGCCACTTCCAGGCCCGATAACGCGGCAAGCGCGCCCGAAAGCCTGCCAATCCGCCCGCGCACCCTGGTCGTAACTTTCTCTTTTTGAAATACCGTATGCAGCGCGAGCAAGCCTATGCCGCGAAGCTGCCCTCCTTCTTCCGCACCGTCCGGGTCGGCTAAATGCTGCCCGAGCATCTGGTATCCGCCGCAGATACCGAAAATCACGCTCCCCTGCGCGTGGCATTTTAACAATGCCGCCTCAAGGCCGGACGCACGCAGCCAGCGCAGGTCGCCCATCGTATTTTTGGTGCCGGGCAGCACAATCAGATCCGCCCCGCTTAGCTGCGTCGCGTGCGTCACATAACGCAGGCGTATCTGCGGATGGGCCTCCAGCACCCGAAAATCCGTAAAATTGGATATCCTTGGAAAGCGAATGACCGCGATATCCACTGCCTGCGCAGGGTTTTTTCTGTCTGTGCGCGTAAACCGATTGGTCAGGCTGTCCTCTTCTTCGATATCTAATTGCGTATATGGCAGCGTGCCGACGACAGGCAGGCCGCTTTTTTGCTCCAGCAGGCGGACCCCCGGCGCCAAAATCCCCGGATCCCCGCGAAATTTATTGATAATCAGCCCTTTGACGCGTGCGCGTTCCTCTTTTTCCAGCAACAGCAGCGTGCCCAAAAGCTGCGCGAACACCCCGCCCCTGTCAATATCTCCCGTTAACAGCACCGGGGCATCCAGCATTTCGGCCAGTCCCATATTTACAATATCATTTTGTTTTAGATTGATTTCCGCAGGAGAACCGGCGCCCTCTATGACAATCAGGTCATAGGATGCGTCCAGCGTTTGATATGCTTTTTTAATAACCGGGACAAGCTCTTGTTTGTACGCAAAATATTCTTTTGCGGACATCGTGCCAATGGCCTGCCCGTTTACGATCACCTGAGAACCCACATCACTGGTCGGTTTGAGCAGGACCGGATTCATGGCCGCGGACGGAACGATCCCCGCAGCCTGTGCCTGCACAGCCTGCGCCCTGCCTATTTCCAGGCCTTCGGATGTGATATAAGAATTGAGTGCCATATTTTGGGATTTAAAAGGAGCCGTCCTATAGCCGTCCTGCTTAAAAACGCGGCACAATCCGGCGGTAATCAGGCTTTTGCCCACGCCTGACATTGTACCTTGTATCATGATTGGTTTTGCCATTGTTCCAACACCTCGACGAGCTTTTTGTTTTCTTGCCGGCTGCGTACGGCTACCCGGTAATACCCCGGCGTAAGCCCTTCAAAATTACTGCAGTCGCGCAGCATAATCCCCCTCATAATACTAAACGGATGCAGGCCCGGCCGGCTCTTAAAAAAGATAAAATTCGCTTCGCCATGCGCGCCCGCAATTCCTGCCTGCTCCATTTTTTCCAGCAGCCATGCCCGTTCTTTTGCGGTTTCCTGCATCGTTTTGCGTACAAATGCCGCCTCTTTTGTACAGGCAATGCCCGCGCGCTGCGCTACTGTCGATACATTCCAAGGCTGCACCGCCTGCCGCAGGTTTTCCATCAGCCCCGCGTCCGTACAAAGGCCATAGCCCAGCCGGATTCCCGGCATCGCAAAGATCTTGGTAAACGCCTTGATAATAAACAAAGAGCGGCTGGCGTCTTCTTTGCGCATCGTCCGCTGCGGCGCGTCTTCTACAAAATCCAAAAAACACTCATCCAAAATCAGTACCGCGTGCATGTCTTCACAGCGCGCCAATACCGCTTCCAAAAATGCGCGGTCATATAAAACCGCCGTTGGATTATTCGGGTTGCACAAAAAAACGACGTCTGTTTCCTGTGTAATATGCGCGCAGAAATCGTCCAGCGGGATGCGGAAACCAGCAGACTCTTTTGTATAATAATAGGTAATGCCGCATTCCACCGCAGCCAGGGACCTTGTGTATTCTTCAAAACCCGGCGCCGGAAGCAGCGCTTTTTTCGGTCTTAATACCTGCGCAAGCGTACGGATAATTTCCGAAGCGCCGTTCCCGCAAAATACATGCTCCGGCCTTACGCTTTCCCACTGCGCGATATGCTCCGACAGCGTCCCGTTATATTCCTGCGGATAATGCACCGCCGCTGTAAGCCCGCTTCTTGCCGCGCTCATAACCGAATCCGGAATCCCCAGGAAATTTATATTCGCGGAAAAATCAATACAGGATTTTTGAAAAAATACATTTCCTCCGTGCTGATACATGATCTACTCCTTCCATTTATATGACAACACAGCCTGCTTCCAAAAACAGCATCCCCATGCAGAATACATAGGCGGCTGCCTGCGCCCCATACATCAGGCGGGCCGCAAGGCGGATGTCCTCCCGCCCAATCTGCCTGCTGGCATCTCCAATAAACGCCTTTTTTACGGTTTTGCCAAAATAAACGGCATCCCCGGCAAGCCGGACGCCGAGCGCTCCGGCTACAACCGCTTCTGTATGGGCCGCGTTTGGGCTTGCGTGCTTTCGCCTGTCCCTGCGGTAAATGGTGTGCGCCCGCCCCGGATGCATACGAAACAGCACGCAGGCCGCAAGCAGAAACCAGGCGGAAAGCCTTGCCGGAACAAAATTGACCGCGTCGTCTAATTTCGCCGCCGCACGTCCAAAATACAGATAGGCTTCGTTTTTATAACCAACCATAGAATCCATGGTATTTACCGCCTTATAAAGCCATCCGCCGACGCATCCGCCGACGGCAAGATACAGCATCGGCGCGACCACGCCGTCGGACGTATTTTCCGCCACTGTTTCCACCGCCGCACGGACCACCCCGGCTTCGTCCAGCGCTCTCGTATCCCGCCCTACGATCATAGATACCGCCGTACGCCCTGCGGACAGCCCATCCCGCTCCAGCGCCAGCCGCACATTCCGGCTTTCCCGATGCAGCGAACGGGCCGCAAGCGCGCTGGTATACCAATATAACTCCGCAAGAAATCCTGCAAAAAAATGTACGCGATAAAAGAACGCCGTCACTCCTGCCACGATTATGGCGACACAGCACAATACGCAAACAACCATACAGCCGCCCGCAGCCATCTGCATGCAGGATGCCGCCGGGAAAATCCGGCGCAGCGCGCGTTCTAAGCGCGTTACCAAAGCGCCGATCCCCTGTACGGGATGCCACAGCCCATGCGGATCGCCAAACAGCCAATCCAAAAGTAGCGCCGCTGTAAGCAGGATCATTTTTCTTGTAATCGGATCGTATAATACGGCAGACATTGTCCCAGACACCCCTTTATCTTTATGCTTATCTTTATGTTTCTCCTTAATCTTTACCTTGCATCTTTATTTGATCCGGATTCCGATTCCCGCCATCACACGGTAAACCATGTCCGCCCGTTTCGCAAGAAAGACGCCGGCCCGTCCGGCAGCCTCGCGCCAGTCCCTCTCGAATTTTTGCATGGGAACGATGCCGCTGCCGGTTTCGCTCATCGTAATCACGACATCCGGATTTTCCGCTAAAAGCTGTTCCAGATCACAGGTCAATTCCTGCATAGATACGTGCGCATGTACCTGCCGGCGGATATACGATTGAAATTCCGTAAGCAGTACGGCCTGAGCAAAATCCTCCCTCGCGCCGTCTGCCCGCAAAATGCGTCCATCCGGCTGCGGCCCGTCCGCGCGTTTTAATAGTTGTGTTTCCGCAAATCGGCGCTTTCCCTGGTAAATGCCGCCCGTTACTAAGATCATAATTACATTCCTCTGCCTGTTGTACTGATTTTGCCGTTTTCCTTGCACCGTTGCTTACCCAAATACATACTTGCTTACGACAAGGCCCGCCGCCATGCCAAGTTCGCAGACCTGTAAAAACCATCCGGCTAAATCCCCGGTAATCCCGCCGAATTTTTGATCGGCAAGAAAACGGAAATAGCCAAACAGGGCAAGCGCCGTACCCGCCGCCGCAACTGCCGCTTTCCAGTTCAGCAGGCACATGGTACCCAAGACGGCAGCGCCTTCGATCAACAGCAGTCGGCAGGTCGTTTTTTTGTCCGAAGCCTGCTGGAAACCTGCCGCAAGCCCCTTTTTTTTGGCGCTTTTCCATGCTGTAACCGCGTATCCGCTGCATACACGGCTAAACACAAACGAAAGGGCGGCAAGCGGCAGCAGCTCCGGCGTCATCTCTGACCAAATGCCGTAGTCTAACAGAAAATAGCCGCACGCGCCGATTACGGCAAATGCGCCGGAATGGGAATCGCTTAAAATTTCCAGCCTGCGTTCTTTTGGCTGGTAAGAAGCAAGCGCATCCATCGTATCCAAAAACCCATCCATATGAATCCCCCCGGTCAGGACAACCGGAAGCAGTACCAGCAGAACCGTACGAAGCTGCGGCCCAACCGGCAGATCTGCCAGCCCCATTCCGGCCAGCCATACAAGGCCGCCGACTACGGCTCCGACCAGCGGAAAGCAGCACATCACATAACGCATATTCTGGTTTGACCACTCCACCTGCGGCACACGCAGTTTGGAATACATCGAAAACGCGGTCAGCAAACTCCCGATCCACCGCATCCTGCCCCCTCCTTTTTGCGCGGACCCTGCGGCCGCTTATAATACAGCGGATATCCCGCGGCCATTTCAATAACCTCATCCGCAAAGTACGCCAGGCGGGCGTGCACCTGCGCCAGACAGCGCATATATGCTTTCGTGGACGCATCATAAGCGATCCCGTCGGAGAATACCGCGCTGCTTACAAGGACAAGCTGTGCGGCCTGTTCCGCCAAATGGTGCACGCCGTCTACCACAGCCTGCACGGCCTTATTCGGACTGCCCTGCGGCGCAAAGCATTCATTCGCCACTAAATTTGATATGCATTCCAATAATATATCATATCTCATACGGTCGTGACAAGGATTCCTGTAATTTTCTGACAAATGCAAAGAATCGAGCGCATCCGCAATCCGCAGTTCATGAAGATGGGTGTAGCATTCTATGGTTTGAAATGATTTTTGCGCCCGCATTACGCGGTGCCTTTCAATCCGTGCCAGACATTCCTGGTCCATAGGCTGCATCGTAGCAATATAAATCCGCTGGCTGCCTGAACGGGACAGCAGGGTATCTTCCGCGAACGCGGACTTTCCGCTGCCGCTTCCTCCTATGATCAGACTAATCATAAACGCTGCCTTTCTTCCTGTTTCGATTTGTTTGTTACGCCAAAGGTACATAAGCTTCCACTTCTATATCCGCAAAGGAACGCATTCGGTCATACACATGCAGCGCGCTGTCCAGTAAATGGAACAAAAGGACGGCGCCGCTGCCTTCTCCCAGGCACATTTCACAGGACAAAAACGGCTTTTTGCCAAGCTCGTTTAACAGATATGCGCTGGCCGGTTCCTTTGACGCGTGGGAAGCAAACAGGTAATCCGCGGCCTTTGGGCAAAGGCGTACGGCTGCCAGCGCCGCTGCCTGCGAAATAAAACCGTCCAGCACCACCGGCATACGATAGGCCGCCGCGCCAAGGCACAGCCCCGCGATACCAGCCAGATCAAAGCCGCCTACTTTTGCCAATACATCCAAAGGATCGGCTGGATCCGGCGCATGCTTTGCGATCGCGGACTCTATCACGAACCTTTTGCGTGCAAGCCCCTCACTGGACAGCCCCGCTCCCCGTCCGGTCATAACCGCCGCCGGCTGTCCGGTCAAAACGGCGCTGACCGCGCTGCTGGTAGCCGTATTTCCAATCCCCATTTCCCCGGCTGCAACAATCCGGTATCCCTGTTCTTTCAGCCGGCCCGCGGCCCGAATCCCCGTTTCTACCGCCTGCTGCGCCTGCCGCATTGTCATGGCAGGCTCGTGCGCCATATTTTTCGTGCCGTAAGCCGTTTTGCACTTGGCAAGGCGCGGCGTATCCACCGCCATTCCGATATCTATCGGATACAGGTCCGTCCCGGTATCCTGCGCAAAAATGGACGTACAGGTCTTTGCGTCCAAAAAATTTTCCGCAACGATTGCGGTAACTTCCTGCCCGGTCTGTGTGACGCCTTCCGCCACAACCCCATTATCCGCACAAAAGACAACAAGCGCCTTTTTGGCAAAAGAAACGGATGCGCTGCCCTGGATCCCGGCGGCCTGGATTACGGCATCTTCCAAAAGCCCCAGGCTGTGCAGCGGTTTCGCAATAGCATCCCAGCGGGCGGCTGCATCCCGCATGGCGGACGCATCCAGGGGATGGATTTTGGATATTGTTTCTGATATAAGCGGTGTCATCTTGTTTCCTCCCGAAATCTCCTGCAGCAATGCAAAAAAGCCTCCGCCGCCTTTGGATTGCTGTAAAAATACAGATGCGCAAATCCAGCCGCATAATTTTTCCCTGCCTGCATACACATCCAGGACGTATCCCGGAACGGTTTTTGGGCCAGAAAAGCGCTGCCGTTTTCCGTTGTATCGTAGTAATGAAATTCATGGCCCCGCAGCTTTGTTCCGACAGGCCCGAATACCGTATCCGTTTGCGCCGTCAGTTCCACATAGCCAAAATGCGGTTTCTGTCTGGCCGCAAACGCGCTGCCGCTTAACGCCCCGACCATCGGATGGTTATCTAATGTTTCTTTCAGATATAAAAACCCGCCGCATTCCGCCAAAAACGGCAGGCCGTCCGCGATTTTTTGACAAATATCCGCACGCATGGCATCATTAGCGCAAAGCCTGGCCGCATACAGTTCCGGATACCCGCCGCCAAGCAGCAGGCCTTGTACGGCGTCCGGCAGCGCCTGATCCAAAAGCGGGGAAAAAGGGATCAGCACGGCACCCAAGGATTCCAATAAATCCAAGTTGTCCTGGTAATAAAAACAAAATGCTTCGTCTTTTGCAACCGCGATCCTTATTTTCCCTCCCAGATGCTGCTTGGGATACTGCTTTTTGCTATTGCCTGTCATGGGATCGCCGTATGCATATGGGTCTGCATGCTGTCTTTTTTGCGTATGCAGTCCGGCAATTTCCAATAAAAGCCCGCGGTCAACGGTCTGTTCCATCACATCCGCCATATACTGCACCCGTTTTCTGATATCCTGCACTTCCCGCGGGCGCACAAGGCCAAGATGCCTGCTTTCGATTTCCGCCTGCGCAAGGCGCGGCAGATAACCGACGGCACGGATCTTTAATTCCCGCTCGACTGCTTCTTTTAAGGCCGCGTACATAGGAGCGGAAGAAACCTTGTTAAACAGCACGCCCGCGATATTCGACGGCGCGCGGTAATCCAGATAGCCCTTAACCATGGGCACCACGCAGTTGCCCATTCCCGCGGCATCCACAACCAGTATCGCCGGAACCTGCAGCACACTGGCAAGCTCATAGGAAGATGCGGCCGTAGTCATGCCCGCGCCGTCATAATATCCCATAACCCCCTCAATCACCGCAAGATCCGCGCGCTGCCTGGCACACGCGCGTGTGAATAAATCCCGCGTCTGCTTTGCGGATGTAAAATAAGTATCCAGATTTCTGGACGGGATATTTAAAACCCGGGTGTGGAACATCGGGTCGATAAAATCCGGTCCGCATTTAAACGCAGACAAACGCAGCCCATGATTTTTCAATAGCTGCAGCAGTCCGCATGTCAGCATAGTTTTGCCGCTGCCGCTTTTTACCGCGGCGATTAAAAACCCAGGCATCGTATGAGTTGTCTTATTTTGCATAAATGACTCCTATGTAACTCCTATGTAACCCCGATCTGACTCTTATAACCCGCACCATGTTCGTGATACAGCCGGACGACCATAACCGGACTGCGCGCCTGCATCATATGATACACGCCGGCCTCGCGCGCCGAGCTGACCGCTACCTGCACATACTCCGCCCGCCTGCCGTGTTTCGCGCAGTAAGCAAGAATTTCGGAAAGCGACTCCAGCGTCACGGTGTTTGCCACAATCTGTATGTTTGGATTGCGCGCGTACAGCCAGTCCAAAATGTCTGCCATACTGCCGCCCGTTCCGCCCAAAAAAGCGTGGGTCGGCACCGGATGCGCGTTTGTCCTAAGGCAAGTAAGCGCATCCCCCTCTACTACCGTAAGATTCGGCGTCTGGAACCAAAGACGGTTTTTGCGAATCAGCGCAGCCGCAACCGGATTTTTTTCAAAAGCATAGACCATCCCGCGGTACGCTAATCTGGCCGCTTCTACGGACACAGACCCGGTTCCCGCCCCGATATCAAACAAAATGCTGTCTTCCCTAAGCCTGAGCTTGGAAAGGGAGATCACACGTACCTCCTCTTTTGTCATCGGAATCGGACGTCCCGCATCCGCGCCCCTTGCAAACGCGTCATCCGCGATGCCGGCCGTCACGGTAAATTCCTCCGCCTGCGCATACACCAGCACCGCCGCATGCAGGCCTTCCCGGCGGTAAGACAGATACGTTTCGGGCGGGGCAAAGCCGGATATATATTCCGCGCCATCGCCATCTTTCCTGTCCCGCGTCTGCCCAAGGTTATTGCCGACTGCCATTTGCACCTGCCCCATGCCAAATTCCAAAAGCTGCGCAGCCAGCCCGCGCACCTGCGCGGCGTCCGAAAACAGCACAAATACCTTTTTCTTCCTGGCAAGCAGCCCAATCAAATTACAGTCCCGCCCATGCTGGCTGGCCGGGACCATATCATCCCAGGCTATACATAGTTTTGCGGCCAGATACGACATGCTCGAAATACCGCAGAAAATCTTTAGGTCAAAATGCGGCGCCAATACTTCTGTCAGTTTTTTGGCCCCGCTGAAAAATCCGGTATCGCCGGATAACAAAACCACGGCATGCCGTACCAACGGATGTTCCAGCAAATAGGCGCAGACTTCCTGCGGCCTGTATTCGCAGATACAGGCCGCGGAAACGCCGAACGGATCCGTTTGTCCGCAGTGCGCGAAACGCAGCATACGCTCCGCCCCAAATATAAGGTCTGCCTGATCCAGTGCCGCTAACGCTTCCTGTGTCATTCCTTTTTTGCTTCCCATTCCGGTTCCGATCAGACTGACCGTCCTTTTTTTGCTTTCTGGCCCGTCTTTCTTTTGTCCTACTTGCATGTTCCTGTCCTTTTTCTATTTATAAATACGCCATTGCCCGGTCCCACACCTCGCCAACGGGATAGCCTTCTGTCTCATGCGGCCTTTGAATCACCACAAAGGAAGCGCCCGCTTGTTCCGCAGCCCTGCGTTTTTCCAAAAATCCGCCTGCCGCACCCGAATCCTTGGTTACCATCCAGCGTGCCTGGCAGTGTTCTAACATCGCTTTGTTTAAAGAGACGGAGAACGGACCCTGCATGCAGATGATCTGCCCGCCCTTTAACCCGACCGACTCGCACAGGCGCAGGTTTTCTGCCGACGGCAGAATACGGACATAGATTCTGGACAAGTCCGAAATTCGCTCTGCCATCGCCCGCAGCTCCTTGCTTCCGGTAGCCAGAAAAAGATTGCCTTCTTGGCGTTCCAAAAATGCCGCCGCAGCCGACGCATCCGCAAAACAAAAAGATCCTCCATAGCCGTCCGTTTCCTGCTTTGTCCGATCACGCAGCACACGCAGGTACGGACAGGCAGCCGCCTGGCAGGCGGCGCGGATATTTTGGGTCGCTTCCACGGCGAACGGATGCGTGGCATCCAAAACGACTGCCGCCCGCTCCTTTCGAATCAGCGCCTCCATCTGCCGCGCATCCAGCCTGCCCGTCTGGACACTTTCTAAAAGAGGCCCGCCCGCAAACAGTTGCGCGCCGTAATCCGTCGCCACGCAAACGGTGCAAGGAATCCGCGCCCGGTAAAACCGTTCCGCGAGCAGACGTCCTTCCGTCGTACCGGCAAACAGCAGGCATTTTTTACGCTCCTTATTCATCCGCGGACACTCCGTTTCCCATGCCGGACTGCAGCCGGTATCCGCGCGGCGTCACCATTTTCCCCGCGATTACCTTTGTTTTGGAATTTCCGATCCATACGGTCGTAAACATATTAACGGCGGTATCCCGCAGCGCTTCCAGTGTCAAAATCCGCGCGGCCTGCCCGTTTCTTCCGATATTTTCCACAATCCCGCATACCGTATCGGGCTTTTGCCATTCCAAAACTACCGCGCATGCCCGTTTCAGGTAATCCGCACGGCTTTTGCTGGACGGATTGTACAGGCAGATTACAAAATCCGCTTGCGCGGCATGACGCAGGCGTTGTTCAATGATTTCCCATGGCGTCAGCCAATCGCTCAGGCTCACCAGTGCAAAATCATGCATCAGCGGCGCGCCCAGCACGCTGGCCCCCGCCGTAGCGGCCGTTACCCCGCTTATTATCTCGATTTCTACCTGCGGGTATTGCTGCGCGAGTTCTAAAATCAGCCCGCTCATGCCGTATACCCCGCCGTCTCCGCTGCATACGACTGCCGCAACCGTTCCCTGGGCCGCCGTGCGCAGCGCCAGCTCACAGCGGGACACTTCCTGGCGCATCGGCGCGGACAAAAAGGTTTTGCCCGGAAAATATTCCTGGATCAGGTCGATATAGGTCGTATACCCAATCACCACACTGCTTTTTTCCAGCGCGCGTATCGCCTGCTGCGTCATCATCTCGCGTGCGCCGGGACCGATGCCGACTACATATAATTTTCCTTTTTTTTCAATATAATCCGGCTGCGGTACGCCCGCCGCCCGGTATCCCGTTTCAAAGGACGGGTCGTATAAAAACGAACGCGTATAGCCGCGCTGCGCCACTGTTTTTCCAACGATCACCAGCGCCGTTTTTGCAATACCGTGCGCGGCCGCCGTTTCTGCCAGATCCCGCACGCAGGTGACATAGGTCTCTTCCTCGGGCCAAGTAGCCTTATATACAATAGCCGCCGGCGTATCCGGCGCATAGCCGCCCGCCAGCAGGCGCGCCGCCAGTTCTTCCAGCATCCCGGCGCTTAGAAAAATAACCATTGTCGCCTGATGGGAAGCAAGCCGCTCAATGCTTTCTTGATCCGGCACCGGGGTACGCCCCGCCATACGTGTAATAATCACGCTTTGGGATACCCCGGGCAGCGTATATTCCATTCGAAGCGCCGCAGCAGCGCCGCAAAACGAGCTGACGCCCGGCGTATCGTCATAGGCGATCCCAAGTGCGTCCAGCGCATCCATCTGCTCGCGGACCGCACCGTACAAGCAGGGATCCCCGGTATGCAGACGCACGGTCTCTTTCTGCTGCGCGTGTGCCTGCCGCATCAGCGCGACCACTTCCTCTAACGTCAGATGCGCGCTGTTATAACATACGCAATCCGGCTTTTTTTCGTTTAATAATTCCGGATTTACAAGCGATCCTGTATAGATAATTACGTCCGCTTCCCGCAGCAGGCGCTGCCCGCGCACCGTAATTAAATCCGCCGCCCCGCTTCCGGCTCCTACAAAATGTACCATTGTTATCTCCCTGGTCTATGTTCCGATTGCATTTGTTTTCGCCTTTACCGATTTTTTGGTTCTTTTACAATAATCAGGGAATAATAGCCCGCGTTGTCCGGGATTTGCGCTGCGTCTTTCATACTGAAATAAATCTGTTCGTTTTCCATACCGCAGTTTTGCGCCATATACAATTCCATCCCGCCGCTTCCCAAAGCCAATGCCTCCTTGACCATTTTCATCTTGGTTCCCGCTTTCATAAATACTTTCGTCCCGGGCAGCTCCAATCCCTCCGCAGCTGTATAGGACGACGGGATGATATGCAGCATCTGCGCGCCTTCCGCCAGGCTGATGCCCATACGCGCCGCCGCCGCGCAAAAGGACGGGACGCCGCTTACAATTTCGGCTTGATAACCTGCCGCGCAGACACGTCCATGCAGATACAGGTAGGTTGAGTAAATGGTCGGATCCCCGAGCGTTAAAAAAGCGACGGAATCCCCTTGTTCCAGTATTTGGATCAGACGGCGCGCGCCCTCGGCATGGCTGGAAGCCAATTTCTGCCTGTCTTTCGTCATCGGCATCGGAATGCACAGGCAGGGCATCGTTTCGATTTCCGGCAATACCTGCCTGACGATCTGATAAGCCGTCGTCTGCTCTTTGTGTTCCCCGGGCACCGCGATCCGCCCGCATGTTTGTATCACCGCCACGGCTTTTAACGTCAAAAGCTGTGGATCCCCCGGCCCGACGCCGACGCCGTATAAGATTCCTTTTTGCATTCGTATACTCCTTTATGATTTGAAAAACGGTATGCCTCCTATGGTAAAGATGGAAACCGCATTTTCCGCAGGTAAAGGTCCGCAAAAGACGGGCACTCTTCCAGCCGTACCGTTTCGTTTTTGCCGCAGATTTCTTCCAACGCCCCGCCGCAGGCATCATCGGTTAAAAAGGCAACTGCCCCTTTTAAACTCGTGTTGCCGCATAAAATTACCTTGCCTTTCCACTCCGGCGGAAACAATCCGATTGCAAATGCCGTCTCGGGCTGTAAATAATTCCCAAATCCGCCGGCCAGGTACACGCGGTCCACCTGTACCCCTTCCTGCAAAATCTCGATCCCGGCGCGGATCGCCGCTTTTGCCATTTGGATCTCCCGGATATCCGCCTGCGTCAGGCAGATCTTTCTGCCGTCTTCCCCGCTTGCCAGCACAAACCCGTTTGCAAATAACTGCGGTTCCAAAAGGCCTTCTGCATCCATGCGGTGCTCTTGGCGCAGCGCCGCGGCCGCGGATAACGCCCCTGTCCCGCAAATCCCGCACGGCTTCTTCTGGCCAATCGTGCGGATCCGTACCCTGTGGCAGAAAAAAGATACATCGGAGATGGCGCCCGGTATGCCGGGGATTCCGCAGCTTAGCCGCCCGCCCTCAAACGCCGGGCCTGCCGCTGCGGAAGCCGTCACAAATCCTGCCCGGTTCCCGCACGCAAGCTCCCCATTCGTTCCAAGGTCCACAAAAAAGGCGCATTCCTGTTCGGGCGTCTGCCAAAACCCGCTGCTATATAAACCCGCCGTAACATCTGCCCCCGCAAACGCCGACATCCCGCACAGCAGGTAAACCATGCTGTCGCCGCAAGCCGGACACGCCGGGCCGTCCGCGCATTCTGCAAACACCTCCCGGTAAGGCAGGCACTCCAAACCCAGGTTTACCGGTGTAAACGGGACCGCTCCCAGTGTTTCACACGAATAGCCGCGCAGCAAATGCATCATCGTCGTATTTGCCGCGACCGCAATTTTTGATACCCGCACGGTTTGCCGATACGTTTTTGCAAATTGAGTGACAAGCGACTGAAATAACCCTGCCAGATCACGGCAGATGCAATCCCGCAGGGCTTCCCGTTTTCCCTCATTGGATGCCTGTATACGCGAAATCACATCCGCTCCATAGCTTCTTTGCGTGTTTACCGCGGATTCCTGTCCCAAAACCGTCCCGTCTTCCGCGAGCAGAACCGCCGCAAGCGTAGTGCTGCCAAGGTCCGCCGCAATCATACATACCCGTTCCTTTTCCCGGTCCGCCGCCGCATCCGAAAACCCGGATCCCGACAATCCAAGCGTCTGCATCCGCGTCGTTTCCAAACCGCCCCCGACGCAAACAGCCAGGTCGGAAAAGATCTCCACCCTGCAGGCCAGGCGGTATCCGTCTGCCAGCTCCTGGGACGAAAAAATATTCCGGTCGTCTTTTGTTGCCGGCGCGTCCCCTTTTTGGATCCGTACCCTGCACTTGCCGCATGTTCCATTTCCGTTGCATGCCGCTTCCAGACCGATGCGGTTTTCCCTGCACACATCCAAAAGCTTCCTGCCCGGCAAAACCTTAACCGTCCCCAAAATATTCTGTCCGCAAGCATCTTTCACTGTTACCTGCAGCCATCCGTCCGCCGGATCCTGCTGTTTTTGTCCGTTTTCCACACACTATCCTTTCCGCCGTTTCCAGCCGCTTTTGACTGATTCCGCTTTCCTGCGTTTTATTCTGTTTCATTCATCTGGTCTATTTTTTCAAATTCTTTTTTGCTGCTGCGCCGTGTCGGCAGACGCCACATACCGGGCGCGAACAGGGCCAGCACCGGAAACAACTCCAACCGTCCGGCCAGCATATCAAACATTAATACAAACTTTGAAAATACACTGTATCCGCCGAAATTTCCGGTAGGCCCTACTGCGTTCAGGCCTGGGCCGATATTATTTAACGTCGCCAAAACCGCGGTAAAATTTGTCGTCATATCAAAATTATCGATGCTGATCAATAAAACGGAGCCAAGCAGCACAAAAATATAGACGATCATATAGCACAGCGCCGTCTTTACAATCTGATCCGGTACAAGCCTGCCGTTCATATGCACTTTCTGCACACTGCGCGGATGGACCATATTTAACAGTTCATTTTTCGCCGCGCGCAGCACAATCAGCATACGCGACACCTTAAAACCGCCCCCGGTACTGCCCGCGCAGGCGCCCATAAACATCAAAAGAACCAAGATTGTCTTAGACAGTTCCGGCCACAGGTTAAAATCCGCTGTCGCAAACCCGGTACTGGACACCAGCGTCGCGACCTGAAACATCGCCGTATGGAACGACTCAAAGATACTTCCAAACCCATCCCTGATATTCCAGGCGATCACACCCGCCGACAGCAGCACAAGCAGCAAAAACCATTGGACCTCGGAATTGTGCAAAAGCGCTTCTTTCGGTTTTTTAACCAAAAGCAAATAAAACGTATTAAAATTAATCGCGCAAAGCAGCATAAATACAATGATAATGACCTGCACCGGAATACTATACGAAGCGATACTCGAATTAACGAGCGCAAACCCGCCCGTTCCTACCGTAGAAAACGAAAGGGCCAGCGATTCATATAACGGCATTCCCGCAAGCAGCAGCGCCAATACTTCCGCAATCGTAATGACAAGATAAATCTTGTATAAAATCAAAGCGGTCTGGCGCACTTTCGGCACCAGCTTCCCAACCGACGGGCCGGGGCTTTCCGCACGCATCAGATGCAGGCTGGAACTGCCGGACAGCGGCACGACCGCCATTAAAAATACAAGCACGCCCATCCCGCCGCTCCAATGCGTAAAGCAGCGCCAAAACGCCGTAGCC
This sequence comes from uncultured Eubacterium sp., assembly GCA_910586045.1. Lineage (GTDB taxonomy): Bacteria > Bacillota > Clostridia > Lachnospirales > Lachnospiraceae > Eubacterium_J. Next base: position 22,095 of record CAJUIH010000011.1, on the reverse strand, counting down.
CGCGATAATTCTTCAATGGAAGAAAGCACGCTGGCGCCCGTCGTCGTAAATCCGGATATGGTATCAAACAACGCGTCCACATAAGAAAGATATTCCCCGGTCAGATACATCGGAACCGCACCGGCAATACTCATCACTAGCCAGCTAAACGAAACCGCTACAAACCCTTCCCTGGAATAAAAGCCCTTTCTTTTCCTGCGGATCAAACGCAGAAATAAACCGGCCGCAAAACAGACTGCCGCAGTCCCCATATAATAAATGCCCGCTTCTTCCCCATACAAAACCGCCACCAATACCGGGGCTAGCAAAAATACGCCCTCACAGCACAGTACCGTGCCCAAAATATAACGAATCATTGAACCATTCATGACAGCCCCCTACTTCACCGCATCCCGGATATCATGCAGTCCGGTCTGCGTTGTAATCAGGATCACGGTATCGCCGACTTCAATCATGGACTGGCCCTTGGCAATCGTCGTCTGCCCTTTGTGCGTGATACAGCCGATAATCATATTTTTCTTTAAATTCAGTTCCGCTAACGGAATACCGACCACCGGCGAATTTTCCTTAATCAAAAATTCCATCGCCTCTACCCGGTTGTCATTGAGCCGGTAGAGTGTTTCGATATTGCTGCCGAGCGAATTTTTCATCGCCCGGACATACTGGATAATCGTTACCGCCGTAATATATTTCGGATAAATAATACTGCCAAGATCCAGCTTCGCAATGATATCGTCATAAGCCAGCCGGTGTACTTTTGTAATCAGCTTTGCTTTGGAAAGGCTTTTGGCAAACAGCGTCAGCATAATATTTTCTTCGTCAAAATTCGTATTTGCGACAAACGCCTCTGTTTCCACCAGCCCCTCTTCCAGCAGCACATCCTGGTCCGTCGCGTCCCCGCAGATCACCATTGCCTTAGGAAGCATCTCGGTCAGGATTTCGCAGCGCTTGCGGTCACGCTCGATAATCTTTACTTTCAGCCCCATTTGCAGCAACTGCTTCGCCAGATAAATCGAAGTCCGCCCGCCGCCGATAATCATGGCGTTTCGCACAGCCGCGGTCGGCTTGCCCAGTTTTTTGAAAAACTCAATCGTCTTCATCTGCGTCCCGACGATGGTAATATCGTCTTTCGCTTTCAGTTCAAAATTACCGTCCGCAATCAGCACTTGTTCCCCGCGTTCCACAATGGGAATCAGCACGTCGCAAAGCAGCCGGCCCGGCAGGTCCTTTAGCTTTACGTTGCAAAGCGGGCTGCCCTCCTCAATACGGTAGACAACCAGCTCCACACGGCTTTTCACAAACGTGTCGACTTTCATGGCAAACGGAAATTTCAGCATCCTTGCCATCTCCCGCGCCGCCGCAAGCTGCGGGTTAATAATCATAGACAATCCCAGTTCTTCCTTAATAAACGCAATCTCCTGGCTGTATACCGGATTGCTGACGCGCGCAATCGTATGGCAGCCGCCTGCCTTGCGCGCGATCAAACAGCACAGCAGGTTTAGCTCATCCGATCCTGTCACCGCCGCGATCAAATCCGCGTCTTCCACGCCGGCCTCCGACTGCACCGTAAAGCTGGCGCCGTTGCCGACAATGCCAAGCACGTCGCACGATACGGAAACAGTTTCCACCAGTTCCTGGCGCGTATCAATTACGGTAATATCATGTCCTTCCGAACTTAACTGTTCTGCAAGCGCGGACCCCACATTTCCGCAGCCTACAACGATAATCTTCATATCCTGCTCCTATCTGCACTTTTCACGCTTCGTATTAAATCAGTCCAAAATGCTCCAGCGCATGGTAAATCCCGTCGTCATGCAGCGAATCGGTCACATAAGAGGCCTCGCGCTGCACAAACGCCGGCGCATTGCCCATAGCAATGCTGTGCCCTGCCGCCGCAAACATCGGCAAATCGTTCACACTGTCGCCAAACGCATACGTATCCGCCGCCGGAAGCCCCAGCTTTTCGCATACGGTAAGGATCCCAGTACCTTTGGAACAGCCTTTCGGCACGATTTCCACAACCGGAATATCATGCACCAGCAGTTCATAATCCGCTTCCAGCTCTTTTTTTAACAGCTCCAGATCCGCATGCTCGGTTGCGCAGGAAAATTTACTGACCTCCCATTGTTCTTCACTGCCTGTAATCGGGATCAAATGTTCTCCAATTTCATCCCTAAGCCTTGCAATATAAAGGTCGCTTCCAAAATCCTCCTCGTCTAAAAACAAATGCGTACGCCCTTCCATAATAACGGCGGCTTTTTGTTCCTTTAAAAACGCAACCGTTTTCTGCAGCAGGTCCCATGCAATAGCCTGATAAAAAATCACCTCGTCATGAAACTCCACCATCGTGCCGCAGCCGCTTATAATCCCGTCAAACCCGATATCCAAAAGCGCTTTGTTTTGTACAAATGCCCTGCTGCGCCCGGTACATAAGAATGCATAATTCCCCTTTTCTTGCATTTTATGGATGCCTTCGATCGTGCTTTTTGGAATATAATTTTTCGCATCCAAAATCGTGCCGTCAATATCAAAAAATGCAGCCTTTTTCATCGTCCTCTTTCCACCTTTTCAAAACAGCCGGATTACGTGCGCGATACTTCCAGCATTTTATTTTTCAACTGCGTTTCCATTTCCGCTAATTCCGCCTCTGCCGCGCGCCGTTTTTCCCTTCCGTCCATCTGGATTTTCATCACTTCATCCAATGTCGTAATCAGCGTTTCATTCGTATGCTTTAACGTCTCCAAGTCCACAATCCCCCGCTCCGACTGCTTCGCGCTCTCTACCGTAGCCAGCTTTAAGGCGTCCGCATTCCGTTTTAACAGCTCGTTGGTCATATCCGTAACCTCACGCTGCGCCCTTGCCGCCTGAGCCGAATGCTCCACGCCAATGGCAATCACCATCTGGCTCTTCCAAAGCGGTATCGTATTTACAATCGTAGACTGGATTTTTTCCGCCATCAGCGTATCCGCATTCTGCACCATACGAATCTGCGGCGCTGTCTGGATCGAAACCGTCCGGGTCAGCTCCAGGTCATACAGCTTTTTCTCAAAACGGCTGCACAAATCCGCCAAATCACGCGCCGCCTGCGCGTCTTCCGGCAGGCCGCTTTGTGCCGCTTTGCGCTGGAGTTCCGCTAACTCCTGCGACCGTACCTGCTGGAGCTTCTTTTTTCCGGCAAGGATGTACATCGAAAGCTCCTTAAAATAATTCAGGTTGATCTCATACATATGGTCCAGTACGGAAATATCCTTTAACAGCAGCGCCTGATGGTTCTCCAGTGACTTTACAATTTCATTTACATTGGTTTCTACTTTGCTGTACCTTGCCCGCATCGCGGCTACTTTATTCTCTCCCTTTTTAAAAAATCCAAACATTCCCCTGGATTCTTCCCCGGAATCCAAACTGCGTAGCTGCGTTACAAGCCCGGCGACCATATTTCCGATTTCGCCCATATCCTTGGTACGGACATTTTGCAGCGCCTTTTCAGAAAAATCAGCCATCCGCTTTTGTGTCCCGGTCCCATAATTTAATACCGCATTGGAATTGCGCAGGTCAATCTGCTGTACAAAGGCGTCTACCTGCATCCGTTCCTCCTGCGACAGCATGGAATCATTAAGCGCCTCCTCCTGCTGCGGCTGCGGTGCCTGCTGTTGTGGCTGCGGTTTTTCCGGTTCTGTTTCAAATACCAGTTTCGGCGCCTGCGCCGTAAATTCTTCAAAATTGTCTTCCAACCGTTTTTCCTCCTGTATGATGTAATATTCCAAAAACCTTTTCCTGCCGCGTACTCCCTGGCAGATGCGGTCCCCAAGACTTTTCCTGCGCCCCGGGATAGGGATATGGGACCGCCTTTGCTTACAGCTTAAAATCCCTGCCCCCTGTCAGCCCTTCTTGTGCCATCATCGTTTTCATAACGGAAATATCCGACGATACATCCCAGGCCATATCTTCAAACAGGCTGTCAAGCAGCCGCTCAAACGCTGCGTTGATCGTATCCAGCGTATCCTCGATTTCTTTTTTCGTAGCCGAAATATTTTCCCCGGCAATTTCCTGCCTGTCCAAATCCAGATACGCCTGTAAAAGCTTCGTTGTAGTCGGCAGGTAATAATCCATAAATTTATGCAGGTCTTCCGCACTTGCGGGTTCTTTTTCCACCTGTTCGAAAATACGGCGCATAATTGCTTCCAGCTTTGATAATTTAACGCTCATGGCGTCATTTTGTATTTTTTCATTACATTCATGCACCATGCGGATATAGGCATTTCCATCCGCCAGAATCTTTTTTGTCTGCGCATCCTGCTTTTTTTGCGCACTGGCGGCCAGGCCGTCCGCCTGTCCCGGTACGCCCATATATCCGGCATTTCCGCCGGGCTGCATAACCGCCTGCCGTGCCTTTTGTTCTCTATTGCGGCGGGACTGTTCTGCCTGTAAGTACTGCTGGTACGCTTCCTGTGTAAGCATAAACGTCGTTTCGGCATTATCCAGCCGCCCCTGCAGAAACATATGTTTTTTCATCATCTTCCTTAAATCGCGCAGCACTTCTTCCCGGTTCCGCCCGGTCTGAAACGCCAGTTCTTCGACCGCTATATACCCTTTGCGTCCAATCAGCCTGGCATAACGGTAAAATCGGTTGACCAGGGTAATCTTGCGCTTTCCTCTTACAATATCCGTAATGCTAAAAGCCGTAAGCACGCCAAAAACCGCGGCCAATACTAAAAATACCGTCCCGCCCTGCGCCGCCAGAAGAATGGCCATAACAAGCGCCGTAATCCCAAACCCGCTTGTCGCCAAAATCCCCCACGCGAGCTGGAGCGGCCCGCTGATTTTTCCGGCCGGATGCTTTGCGACCGCAGCCGGAAGCAGCAGTTCTTCACTTTGCGCTGCCCGGGCAGGCGATCGGCTTTTTGTCACTGTCGCACGCAGAGTCGACGTCGCCTGCGGATTCTTTCCATATAAATGGGTATATCTGCCATCCATATGCTCGTGGATGCTCCGATAGCCTGCCTGCCCCGTTTTCGTCTCATTTAACTGGTTATACTGGCGCTTAGGCTGGCTGTATGTACCTTTCGCCGCATCCTGGCGCACCTGGGTAATCACACGGCTGACGGTATTGTTTACATTTGCGCTCAATCCGGTATAATCATTCCGGTTGACGGCGTCCGCAACCGCATCCAGAATATCACCGCCGGCATTGCACAGGTCTTTTATATCCATAATGCTTCCCGCTCCTTTCTGTCCATGCTGTTTTGTCCCTGCCATAGATTATAAAAGAGTCGGGCCATTTCTGCAATAGGTATTTTAAACGGCACAAAAAAACAGGGTAAAAAACCCTGTCTTTTTTTAATCATCTGTAAGGATCTATCATCATCTATGATCATTTCATCTATGATCATTTCTCTATGATCATTTCATCTATGCCCGATCACCGCGCAAATCATATTTCACAACATCCATACATACCATGCCGTCTGCTAAAAAGGAGATCCCGTCCGCCTCCTGCGCGGTATAAATCGTAGCGGACAGCGTTTTTTCACCGTCATTTACAAACACTTCAATACTAAACCGGTCAAGGATGATTCTCAGCTTTAACTCGCCTCCTTTACAATCTACAAGGCTTCTGCGCTGATGGATAATCGCCCTTCTGGAACCGGAAAACTTTCGGTCAATCTTTAGGATCGATTCGTCCGGACGAAAACTAAGCGATGTATAAAACTCCTCATTTTGTGCCAGGCGGACGGAAAATTTCCGGTACATCCTTTCGTTGTCCTTTGGACGCAGCGACAATTCCATATCGATCATACGGCCGTTCACCTGATCTAAGCGGACGGGATCTGAAACCGTCACATTTTTATACTCCACCCTGCCGCTGCGCATGGCGTCCAGTTCTTTTACCGGCCATTGATACAGCTTTCCATGCTTGATATGCAGCTCCCTCGGCAGACTCATCTGTCCAAACCATAAAGGACGCTCCGTGACACGCAGGTTGCAGGTATCCCAGTTCTGCATCCAGCCGATCATAATCCGCCTGTGGTCCGGTGTTAATATCGTCTGCGGCGCGTAAAAATCAATGCCGTAATCAACGGACTGGTTGCATTCTTCCGTAAACGTATCGGTACCCTGATCCAGATCTCCGATCAAACAAAGCGTCCCGTTTCCGTTATGATATTCAAAACCCTGCGGCATCATATCCTGCGGGCTTGTCAAAAGCACCCATTTTCCGTCCATCTCAAAAAAGTCCGGACATTCCCACATCAGGCCAAAACGGTTGTTGTTTGCGCTTAACACCTTTTTAAATTTCCAGTGAAACCCATTCGTACTTGTAAATAATAAGATCTGGCCGCTCCCGTCAGCCGGACGGTTGCCGACGACGCAGCAATATGTCCCATCCTCTTTCTGCCATATTTTCGGATCCCGGAAATCAAATCTGCTGGCGCTTTCCGGCAGGTCCTTTTCATCCAATACAGGATTTTTTTCATATTTTTCATAGTCCAGGCCGTTACCAACCGCAAGGCATTGGGTCTGCACCTCCAGGATCCCCCCATTTTTTTGCCGTTCCCGTACAACGCCGGTATACATTAACATCTGCCTGCCGTCTGGAAGCGTCATTGCGCTTCCGGAAAAACATCCGTCCCTGTCATAAAACTCATCCGGCGCTAAAGCAGCCGGAAGATACTCCCAATGCAGCAGATCCGTGCTCACCGCATGTCCCCAGTGCATCGGGCCCCAAACAGAATCGTACGGATAATATTGGTAAAACATATGATAGGCTCCGTTATAATAAGAAAACCCATTCGGATCATTCATCCATCCCGTCCGCGCAGACAGATGAAACGCCGGCCTATCTTCTTTTTTTATCAGTTTTTCGCAAGCCTCTTCGTATTTACGGGCTTCACGCAATGTCTGACTTGTCATATTTATCACCTTCCATCCCTCATTTGAAGATCACAATCTTTCTATCAGAAATGGCGTTCCACACCGCGAAACGCCATCCATGGGGATCATTTCATGAAACCTTTATTATCTGATTGGAACCTTTCATACCTTTCTTGTGGTTCCTCCATATACAAACGTCACCGGAAGAATCGTTAAATGATCAACCTGCTCTTTATGAATAAGCTGGATTACATTTTCTACACTGGCTACCGCCATTTCTTCAACCGGCTGCGCGATGGAAGAGAGCATGTATGCCCCCCTGTTCATCCGCCGCAGCCCGTCATGTCCCACCAACTGCACATCCCTGGGCACCTGGATATCCATTTGCCGCAGCAGTTCCAATACCGCCAGTGCCAGCCCATCGGTACTTGTATAGATTCCATCAAACATAAGCCTGCCGTTTTGAAAATGCCGCTTTAAGTACGCAAAGATCTCCGCTTCCCAATACGAATCACTATCATCGCCAAAATCTACCATATCGTAAGCGACTTTTTGCCTTAGGCACGCCTGTTCAAATCCCTGTCCCCGTTTTAATGTCTCACTTTCCAGCTTGGAACCTGTCCGGATAAACAAAAGCCTGCTGCTCCCGCCTGCCAGCAAATGCTCCACCGCCAGCTCCCCGCCATGAAAATTATCCGAAGACACGCAGCAGATATCCGTTTTAAAATGCCGGTCAATAATCACCATTGGGATATCTTTGGATAAAAATGGTTCTGATTCATTATAAGTTACCCCGATGATCCCATCGACCCGGTTCTGGTATACCTGCTTGAAATAATAGACCTCTTTTTCTACATCTTTTTGTGACTGGCACAAAAACATTTTATAACCACGCTGGTACAGTTCCTTTTCTATATAAAAAACCAGGCACGCAAAGAAAGGATTTAAGATATCGGGTACGATTACAGCGATGGTATAAGTATCATTCGTCCTAAGGCCGCGCGCATAATAATTCATCTGATAACCCAGCTTTGCAACAGACGCCTCCACTTTTTTCTTATTCTCCTCACTGACATGTAGTCCGTTCAGTACTTTTGACACCGTTCCAACTGCCACGCCCGCATCATTTGCCACATCCTTGATTGTCGCCATAGTCTTCCTCCATCACTTTCTGCTATTGATGGAGATTACTTTCCTTTATACAGTCGTTCTTTTTTCGCAAAACATTTGTTGCTGCTCCTCCATCCCATCAATTATACCATGGCCGATCAATATTGCAATCCGTTATTTCTTAATTTTTCGCTCCGGTAGAAGCAATACCAGCCACATAATATTTTTGCAGCAGCAAAAAGATCACCAGGACAGGAATCGTAACAATGGTAAGCCCCGCCATCACATTTCCATAGTTTACCGGCGAAATGCTGAACAGGCTGCTGAGCGCCATCTGGATTGTCTGTTTATTGGTATCGGAAATTACCATAACCGGCCATACAAAATCATTCCACAGCGCAATAAAAACCAAAATCGTAACGGTAGCGTAAATCGGTTTTGCCAGCGGTACGATCAACTGGAAAAATGTACGCATGGCACTGGCGCCGTCCAGCTTTGCGGCTTCCTCAATGCTTTCCGGAATCCCAAGAAAATTCTGGCGGAACAAAAAGATATACATAGGGCTTGCAATGACCGGAAGAACCAAAGCTACATAGGAGTCGGCAAGGCCAAGCTTATAGATAATGGAAAATTGCGGAAGCATAACCGTCTGCGCAGGAATCACCATTACGGCAATCAATATAGAAAAAATGATATTTTTTCCCGGAAATTTCAGACGTGCAAACGCATATCCTGCCATAGAATTTACCACCAGGCCCAGCGCAATGGCAAAAATAATGTAAGAAAACGAATTCAACATTGCCTTTGCCAGAGGAATCCTGCCCAATACCTCTTTATAATTGAAAAATACATCCGATTTAAACGTTGGCAGAAACGCCATAATACCGGTAATATCCGAAAAAATACCCGCGTCGTCTTTAAAAGAACTGACAACCATCCAAATAAGGGGAAACATAAAAATAACAGCGATCACCGTTAGCATCAGGTACATCAGGATCTTATGGCCCGCACTCATTTTTTTCTCCATTCCCTTTTCCTCCTTTCCTAATCTTCATTACTCTTTGACGTTATTTTATTCTGTACGAGTGAGATCACAAGCACGATGACTGTAAACACCAGTGCCATAGCCGAACCATATCCCATCTGATTATACCGAAAACCCGTCTGATAAATCTCGTACACAATCGTCATGGTCGCATTCTGCGGGCCGCCTCCGGTCATCATCATCGGCTGGATAATAAGCTGGAACGCGCTTACCACAATATTTAAGGATACAAAAACCGCAATATTTTTAAGGCCGGGCAGCGTTACATTGACAAACTGCTGTATTTTTGTAGCCCCGTCCATCTCGGCTGCTTCATACAGGTGGAGCGGGATATCCTGCAGCCCGGATAGAAAAATCATCATCTGAAACCCGCAGCCCTGCCATGCGGACAGTACTACGATGCACAGCATCGCGGTCCTTGGGTCATTGAGAAACTTAAACGGCCCTATGCCAAAACTCCCAAATAAAGAATTTAAAAGGCCATTATTCGGATTATAGATATATGTCCAAAGAATCGATACTACGACCAGCGATAAAACCGTTGGCGCAAAAAAAGCCAGGCGGTAAATGGAAATGCCTTTCAATTTCCGATTAATCAGCAATGCCAGGCCAAGCGCAAGGCAGACCTGCAAAGGCACAACCAGAATTACGAATACAAACGTATTGATAATACTTTTGCGGAAAACAGTATCCTGCGTCAGTTTTAAAAAATTAGAAAAGCCTATGATTTTCATTTCACCCGGCTTTAAAATATTATAATTGGTAAAACTGTATCCAAGCGTAAGCAGAAACGGGATCAGCAGGAAAACAACCAGCAAAATAACGGCAGGCGCGATAAATACATAGCCTGTCAAATTTTCCTTATTTAACTTTTTCATCTATGGTTCCTCCTCTCATGATCAAATTTGGCATATGCCGCATCTGTCCAAACAGCATCCATTCCTTTGACTGGCGCACGGTATATACCGTGCGCCGCATCCATGTCCCATTCCGGTTACTGTGTATCTGTCTGGAAATTATATTGTTCCACCGCCTGGTCAAGCGCTTCCTTAACGTCCATTCCTGTCAGCACATTCTGCACCGCAGTCGCAAACTGGTTGCTGATAATGGCGTAATTGACAGAAACCGGCCTTGCCTGCGCCGTATTGGCAAGCTGATATTTAAATACGCTCAATTCCTGATCAAAAGCTTCAATGCCTTCAAAAGCAGACTGTCTGGACGGCGGCATTGCGTTTGCCGCATACATCCTGGCGCCAGCGTCCGCGCTGGTCATAAAGCGGACCAGTTCTGCCGCGCCCTCTTTCTTCTCATCCGCGCAGTTTCCGGAAATTGCAAATGTCCAGGAACCGCAGGCGGATACCGCTTCGGAGCTGTCGTCATATTTCGCCATCGGCATTAATCCCCAGTTAATATCAAATTTTGCCAGATTTCCCGGTTCCCATGATCCGGTCAGCGCCATAGCGGCCTGGCCCAGCTCAAAGCTGTTTTCAGCAGGCGTCGCGCTTGCATATCCCTGGTCTGTCATATCCTTAATCCAGTTAAGCAGGTTGACCGTCTTTTCTCCATTCAGATATCCTTGCGCGATTAAACCGTCGTCCGATACGACATTCCCTCCCTGTGACTGTACCAGCGGAAGGAAAAAATAAATCAACGTTTCATCCTTTGCGTCCAGCGACATGGTAATCCCATAGCAGTCGTCTGTCGTCAGTTTCTTTGCCGCTTCTGTAAGCTCCTCCAGCGTCCATGGGTCGTCTTCGGTAGCCGGTGTAATAGAAGCCGCCTCAAACATATCTTTATTGTAAAAAATCCCTACCGAAGAATCCATCGCCCCCAGCGTGTAAAGCTTGCCGTCATAGGTACCCTGCTGGATAATAGACGGGTTATAATCGGACAGCTCTTCTTTTGTAAAATACTCGTCAAGCGGTACAATCGCCCCCGCATCCGCATACTGGGCAACCGTGACGCCGTCTACTGTATAGACATCCGGCAGCCCGCCGTTGGAAATAGCGGCATTCACCTTATCATCGTATCCGCCCGCATCGCCGGACCGGGCGATCTGCGAAATGGTTGCATGATATGTTCCGGCGTATTTTTCATTGAACTCCTCTACCAACGCCCCGTACAGCTTTCCTTCTTCACTGCTGTCCGTTTCATGCACCCAGATCGAGAGTTCCGTCGAACCGTCCGCCGCGGTTTGGGACTGCGAACCCTGGTCCCCTCCCTCATCCTTGTTTCCGCATCCGGCCAGCATAGACGCCAGCATGGTGCCTGCCAAAAACATGCTCATTACTTTCTTTTTCATTGTCTTCCTCCTTGCTCCTTTCCTATTTGTTGGGGTTTGAATCGTTTCATATTTTGGTATTAGATAACACCCATCACATACGGACTGGGCAAAATAACGAACTTTCCGGCCTGCAATTTCCACGCGGCCTTGCCGTATAATAATGGATGCACAAATTTTCAAAAAATGAATCGATTCATTTCGTGATATTATTGTAGTAAAAACGAAAAAAGCTGTCAATATTTTTGAGAGCCTTTTTTTCATTTTATGACTATTATACAAAAAATAACCGCAAATTTATGCAAATCAACCAATAGAAAACCATTTCTAATATCATCGATCCAATCTTGATATTCCAAGTTTGTTACCGGCGTAAATTTGAATGATCATTTAACATTTGTATGTTGTATTTGTATTCGGTCTATGATAACATCAAACAAATACACCGAACTTACTGGGACTGCCAGAGAAAAAACGGGGACCAAAAAGGCGGACAGCGCCCCCGCAACCCAAACCACCATGATGAAAAACGACCATTTACTATGCACGATCCCCATGACCGCGGCATTTTTCATTGTTTGCCAAACGCCGCTTTCAGACCTTACCAAAAGCGCAAATAGATAAACCGTCCACACGGCTTCCAAAAGCATCATAAACAAAAAGAAATAGCAAAGTACCCCCGCCGCTGCCCCTTGTTTTAATAACCGAAATGTAATCCAAAAATCAAGATACAAAAACGCGAAAATACCAAGCAGCAACAGCCAAAGCTTGGTAGCTTTCTTAAAATTAGATTTAAATGTGCCCAAAAAATTGCTCCAGATATACCCGCGCTCTTGCCTAAGTGTTTTTCGCACCGTATCATACAGGGCCGCCGTAGACGCTCCAGCCGTTACGAGCGGCAGGCTAAAAAGAATCCATAAAAGGTTTAGGAACAAACCGTCTGCCATCTTACCTAGTATACAAAAAAGCCGATTTTCTTGATTGAATAAATTACGCATCTTTTACAACTCCCCTTTCCACTTATTCCCCTTAGAAACCTGTTCCGTTACCAGTTAAGTAACCGGTTACTTTATGCTTTTACCATACCACTTTCTAAATTTCCTGTCAATATAGGCGCTTCAATTCCACATTGCTTTTCCAAAACCATCCTGTTATACTAAAATCAAAAAAATTTACTGCCAGTACGGGCAATTGCGGAGGGCCCTATGAACCAAAAGAAAGTAACATTTGACGACATTGCAAAATACACCCATTTTTCGAAAACAACCATATCCCGGTATTTCAATAACCGGGATTCCCTTACCATAGAAAACCAGGATATTATTGCGCAGGCGCTTATTGATTTAGGCTACCAAAAAAACAAGCTTGCCAAAGTATTAGCGAACGGTAAAAGTGAATTTGTCGGCATCATTATCCCTAACCTTTATCTGCACTATTATGCTGAAATGTTGAATCAAATTTTAAATACCTACGAAACTTTTGGATATAAATTTTTAGTGTTTGTAAGCGAAGGCAGCACGGAGACAGAACGAGAATATATCCAGGAACTGCTCGCCTATAAAATTGAGGGCATGATTATTTTAAGCCATGCCATTTCTTCCAGCGAACTTGCCTCTTACAACATCCCAATCGTAGCCATTGAACGCGAAGACCAATATGTAAACAGTGTAAACACGGATAATTATATGGGTGCTGTGCAGGCTGTCAGCCTGCTGTTTAAAAACAATTGCGATGTCCTTGTGCATATCAATTCAGTTTTCCCAAAGGACATCCCGTCCTATGGACGTATTCAGGGATTTAAAGACACCTGCTCGGACTATGCGGTCAGGCATGAGCTGATTCAAAGAAAAATGGGGCACTCCTATCAGGAAATTCATAAAAATATGTTAGAAATATACCAGTATTTAAATATCACGTACCCGCATCAGAAAAAAGGGTTATTCATAGCAAACGACACCTATGCCAACAGCATGCTGAACCTGATCGTCCGGGAACACGGCACACTGCCGGATACATACCGGATCATCGGTTTTGACGATTCCCCCGCTGCGGGGCAGGCGATCTTTCCAATCAGCACCATTGGCCAGCAAATAGACAAAATCGCATATGAAGCAATGGAATTATTGGTAACGCAAATGGACGAACGGAAGAAACGCCGCCCCAAGCCGCAGACAGAACTGGTCCACAAAAAAATAACTCCCATCCTAATACGAAGGGAAACTACAGAATAGCCCATTCTGCCGGGCTATTCTTTCCTTTTTTACGAACGTTTTTTCTTTCCTGCGCAGGTTCCTTATGCCGTTATTCGCCTCCAGCCTCATTTTTGATTTCCCAATGGATCAGGAACGTCAAAGCCGCACGCACGGCGATAATCGCAGCTACAAGGGCTACTTCTTTAAACTCCCTTACTACAACCGTACGCAGGATCTCACTTCCAAGCTTAAACTCCAGCCCAAGCGCCATACCCTCCGCAAGCTGTAAGCGCACGTCCGCTTCCCGCTTTGCATACTTGACCACACCCTTAATCCCAGCCGAAATAATAATAAACACCCCGACCAGTTCAAACCCGTGGATCGCAAGCCCTACGCACGCATACAAAAATTCCTCTAATAACATTTCAATCTGTCCCATAATAGCCCTCCTGACTGCCGGCATGTCTCTGGCACTTGTGCATTTTCGTTTTAAGAACATTATACTAAAATCCGGGGCACGGCGCAATGCTGGGCCAAAAAAAGATACCGGCTGACATGGCAGGCCGATTCGTAAATTGCAGAATGCTTAGGGATACTTGACATTCTGGAGGGCCGCCAGCAAGCCGGGCAAACCGTCTCTCCCAGTGTCCGGCTGCCAAACACAACACCTTATCTAAACTGTTACGAACCGTTCGATAACCGTGCAAAACAGTGAAAAACGGCTTATAGTATACTACAGTTTGTGCTAAAATATAAAAATAGAGCAGTTTTGGATCTATTGACAGAAAATACAGATAGTTTCTGTTTGGACATTGCATATGCCAGAAAGGAGAGCAACAGATGAGAATTAGACAGGCAGAAAATCCAAATCGACGTTTAGCGGCAATGATTTGCATTTTACTATTTTTTTTCTACCACAATATCCATAAATAAAATACACGCATACGCGGCCAGTGTCCCATCCATTTCCTATGAAGTGCACAGTCAAAATTATGGTTAGCTTGGACAAGTAACTAATGGTGCGACAGCCGGAACAACAAATAAAGCAAAGCAGATGGAAGCGCTGAAAATCAATTTGAAACACAACCGTTCCAGTATGGTAAGCTATCGGGTGCATATAGGGGATATTGGATGGCAGTCATGGAAGTCATCGGGAAAAATGGCGGGAACTACAAACCAGGGCAGAAGAATCGAAGCGGTCCAGATCAAACTGACCGGAACGTACGCCGGTCTTTATGATATTTTTTATCGTGTACATGTAGCGCAGAAAGGATGGCTCGGATGGGCAAAAAACGGCGAAACAGCCGGATCTACCGGCATATCCCTGCGGGCAGAGGCAATACAGGTCAAATTGGCAAAAAAAGGGACGGTGCATGCGGACGGGAAAACGGCCAGTTTAAAAATGCCGTCGCTTACTTACCGCGGCCATGTGCAGTACTTAGACTGGCAAAACGCCGTTGGATCCGGTAAGACCGCGGGTACGACCGGCCGGGGATATCGGCTGGAAGCACTGCAGATTCATCTGAAAGATTCCGCGGGCAAAAGCGGCATTTCTTACCGGGCGCATGTAGCAGGCGTTGGCTGGCAGGAATGGAAGCACAGCGGCCAAACTATGGGTACGACAAACCAGGCAAGAGCAATAGAGGCTGTGGAAATAAAATTAACCGGCGATCTGGCAAGCTATCTGGACATTTATTACCGCATGCATGTGTCCGGAATCGGTTGGATGGGCTGGGCAAAGAACGGGGCATCCGCGGGTACGACCGGCGGCGGAATTAATGGCGAAGCAACAGAAATCAAGCTGGCAGGCAAGGATACACCTGTGGATACAAAAGGGACTCCATTTAAGAACTATTCCCAAAATACGGCATCGAAAACAGCCAGCAATCCGTATCCAAGCCGGCAAAACGTAGATGGCGATAACTACTATGAAATACCCTGTACCCGCTTTGCATGGCAGAAAGTATACGATACGCTTGGTATTTCGCTGCCGGCCTGGGGAAACGGCGGGCAATGGGCTGGATCAAGCAAGAAACAGCGGCTATGCGGTGGGAAAAACGGCAAAGGCCAACAGCATTGCGGTATGGCAGGACAGCGGTTATGGGCATGTGGCATTTGTAACCGCGGTGGACGGAACTAATATGTGGATTGATGAAGGCGGCCGAACGGATTTAGACCATACTGCTTCCCATGGAGTGGCAACCGGATTCAAAATTACATCTTCGGTTGGTTCCCATCGGAATAAGGGTACACAAAAGCTGGTTGGATTTATCTATATATTCGGTGATTGAATATTATAGACTAAAAAATTTTATAATAAGTGCGACACAAAAGTCTATCAAAATTCGAAAGGAGCTATACAACAATGGCCAATGAAAAAAATGTCAGCAAAATCATTAAAGAATTAGGATATGAACCGAAAGAACATGCCTATATCGTTGTAAAATATGCACCCGACAATACTTTAAGCAGCAAGTTGTCCAATTTTTTTACTTTGGAATATTACATATTGCAACTGTGCGAAAAAGAAATTGTCTTTCTTCCCCTCCAAACGATCTTTTTTGCAGGTATGTTTCCGAAAAAAGAAATTGCATTACGAATCCCTTATGATACACTCCAGTCTGTAAAAATTGACGAGGTCAAAAAAACATTAAATTATGAAGTCACTTTCACAACAGATACGGACACCATACGCCTCTTGGTACAGAAAAAAGAATGGCGTGAATTTCGTTCCGCTGGAACAGTTGCAACAGGAAATAGTTTTCTGGGTGTTGGAGCATTGTGCACAGCTTCTGAGGATTGGAAAGCGATTAATTGGCACAGGCAAAATTTAGACAACACGTTTTCTTTGATGCAGAATTTACCACAATGTTAAGCGTCTTAGGAACTGTCCCAAAATAACTTACCATTTTTTTGTCTTTTATGCGCCTGATTTTTGAACTGCACTCTCGACGAAAAATCCTGCGAACTACCTGAACTGTTACTTCAAATTTTAATTTGTCAGTATAAATTGACATAAATACTTGCTTTTTTATCCCCCGCTGCGTTATAATAGGCGCAGCGCCAGTTCCGGGAGGAGTGCGGGCTGCGCCTGTATCGCCAGTGTCTCGGTTCACATACAGATTATCCCGGAGGAACACTTGGCGGCTGGCGCTGTTAATCGCCTGTTCACTGGCGGAATACCTGGATCAAAAACAACTCGAACGGATGGAATGCTGGAATCTATACCAAAGCCTGTATTCGTACAGTTTTTTATCAGGGCTTTAACGGTTTTTCTTATATCCGCACTCCGGACAGATATCTGTACCATGGTACACATACCCGCACCGGAAACAGCAGATCGTATCGTGCGTTTCTTTTGCCAGATAATTTAATTTTCTGGATGCGGGTTTCTCCTGCAGGTACGCGATAAATTCATCCAAAATCCCTGCCCAGTCTTCCAATTCGCTGTTTTTTACCGCATACGGCAGTTTATGTTCCGCCCCGTTTGCTTCTTCCAAAACCAGCTTGTGGTTTAAAAAACCTGTCGAAGCCGTAATACTATTGATCGAAGATACCGGGATCCCATATGCGCTTAAACGGGTACTGTAAAACAGTGTTTCGGGTGTCAGCAGCATCCCTTCCCGCCCGCTTCCGTTTCGGGATGTATCCACAGCAAAAATCGGATATTCAAACATGGCCCGCTCGCCTGCATACGCACGCAGCGCCGCGTCAAATATATGTGTTTCTTCCGGCTCCGCGGTCTTTAGCATCGCTTTCCTTGCCGGATAAAAGGAATGCCTTGGATTTTCCCGGATCGTCCCCTCCATTTCCTCCTGCAGCTTGCGTACTAAAAGCTCGCATTCTTCTGTACGGATTTTTTCCAGTTTTCGGGAGATCATCTGCAGTGCGTTGCTTTTTAATTCCGGCAGGAAATTTTCCGCTTCGATCTGCTCATACACGGCTGCCGCGGCGTTATAATCCGTTGTTTGCACCTGGTCTAGCAGCTCATCCAGCCTTTCTTCATCCATGCTGCGGACTTTTTCCTCTATTTTTTCCATATACGGTGTTAGCGTGTCGGACGCAAATTCCTGCTCCTCCAGCCGCCGCATCAGGCCGACATAGTCCCCGCGGCTGACCTTGCGTGAACGCTTCACCATATTTGCGATTTCCTGTTTTTCCGCTTCCTCCCGTTTCTGTGCAAGCGTCTGCGCATAAGGCGAGAGGTCTACGCCTTCGTATGCCTGGAGTTTTTGTTCCAGGTTTTGATACCCGGCACGGTCCATCCGCTGCGGTATTTTCTCCAAAATCCGGCGCACTTCTTCGGCTCCGCTCTGTCTTTGCATTTCTTTGAGACTTTCGATGTAAGCCTGTTTGCTGTCCGGCGCAAGTTCTTCCTTTTCCAGATCCTCAATGACTCTTTGGATCTGCACGTATGTGCGACCGCGGCTTTTTTCGATTTTCTTTTCGATAACAGCGGTTTTTTCTTTTTGCTCCGCTTCCTCAATCGGCTGCAAAAGCACCTGTTTGTCGTAATCACTGATCGACGGATCCTGACGGATCTGTCGTTTTAATTCCGATTTCTGCCGGTTTGACAAACGCGCAAGCACGCCGAGCCTGGCCTGGTATTTTTCTATGTTTCCTCCATTCGAACGTGTATCCGCACCGCTGACAGGCACGGCAGCGTTTTGCCTTTGGGCGTCTTTGCCGCTTTTTCGCTGCGTGCCGCTTCTTTCCGCGCCAGGATCGGCGTTTCCGACTGACTGCGCGTACGCACGCTGCGCACCGCCGCTGCTGTCTTCCTGAGCCGCTTGTATATTTTTGCTGCCGTTTGCCAACTTTTCCGCAAACCGTATCTCTTTGCTGTCGGCTGCCTGTGCCGCAGGCCGTATCTCTTTGCTGTTGGCTGCCTGTGCCGCAGGCCGTATCTCTTTGCTGTTGGCTGCCTGTGCCGTTTTC
>CAJUIH010000011.1:0-3559 GCA_910586045.1 uncultured Eubacterium sp. | reverse complement strand
GGCTGCCTGTGCCGCAGGCCGTATCTCTTTGCTGTTGGCTGCCTGTGCCGTTTTCTTTTGCGGCTGATACCCTCCCGCAGCTTTGCTTTTGCCGAATCCATCCGGCCTGCCATACAGCCGTTCACCGTTTTCTTCCCGGCCTTTCTGCTTTTCGTTATTCACCCCGGACATTGCGCCCGCATATGCCGGCCCTGCTTCCAGCGCAGTTTGCGGACCCTGTTCTTCTATTCCGCGTTTCTTACTCTGCCTTTGTATCTCCGCCTCATGCCTTTGTACGGCGGCGTCCGGGTAAAATCCCTCCTCTACCCGGTGTGCGAAACGACGAAAAACATGGTCCGGCAGGCTGGCAAACCGGGCGCTGAAGTCTTCGATCTGGCGCAGTGCGTCCTCCGGTCCCTGCAGGGCATCCGGATCTTCCTGCCCCTCTTTATAGATACCGCTTTCTTCCCGCTTTTGTTCCCGGTTCAGGCGCAGGCTGCGCATCGCTTCATATTCATTGTATTTAAAGTTCGCCGTACGCTCCGCCGTGCGTCCAAGCAGCTCCAGATAATCCTCGAACGCTCTCGTATCGCTGTCAAACGACATTTCATAAATCTGCCCTTCCGCGATCAGCCGCTGCGGGCGCGGGGTATAAAAACAATTGCACGCGCTGCAGGCATATACGCGCGCTAGGTAAACCCCTTTTTCCTCCGTATCAATTCGAAGTTCTTTCCCGTCCGGATAAACGGCCATATGCAGTTTTTGAGAGCATTTGGGACATAAATATCCGACAAGGTAAAAATTATTGCCGATCCGGTCTTCCTGGCGCTGCAACAGCGTCGTTTCCACCTTTTGAAACACGCGCTCCCGTTTTTTCCAGATCAGCCGGTGCCACAGCCCCTGTGCCTCCGCTGCCGGCTCTTCCTGCGGCTTTTCCTCCGCTGCCAGCGCCGTTTCCAGCACCTCTTCATAGGTAATGCGCACACCGACCTTGTAAAAACGGAAATTTTCCTTGCCAAACGACGGTTCGATATAAAAAGCGTTCATAATCTTCGCAAAAAGCTGGTTTAACTGCGCAAAATCCTGCTCCACACGAAGCCCCCGCAGTTTCCCCCATTTTCCGAACGCGTAAAGCACCATATTGATCAGGTTTTGCAAGGCCGGGTATTTTGCAAGGTTTAACACCTGGTCTTCCCTGATCGGCAGATCGTACAGATTGGTAAACACCTGCCTGGTTTCAAACTGAAAGACAAGGGAACGTACCAGTCCCTCCAAAATCAGTTCATCGTCCCGGACAATAAAACGCCCGGTCCATTCGACCTGCTCGCCCATTGCCTGTATTAATTTTTTAAACGTCTGCTCCTGTTCCTGACCTGTCTGCAAAACAAGCAATCCGGACACCCCATTTCCTTAAAACGCTGCCGTCCTGTTTAACCGATCCGCGTCCCTTCCGGAACACTGTCGTCTACAAATATCACCTTGCAGCCGCACGCCTGGTTGGTCGCCGCGATTAACATCCCTTCGCTGGTAACACCCGTCAGTCTTGCCGGCTTTAAATTTGCAATCACAATAATCTTTTTGCCGACCAATTCTTCCGGTTTATAATATTTCTTTAAGCTGGATACGATCACGCGTTCCTTTAAGCCGTCAAACAAAACCAGTTTATAGCAGCTATGCGATTTACGGATCTCTGTACATTTTAATACCTTACATACCCTGAAATCACATTTTTGAAAATCACCCAGTTCGATTTCGTCCTGTACCGGCAATACCTCGTCGGGTTCTCCATATACCGCCGTTTCTTCCGGTTCCTGAGAGACATCCGGCTGCGGGTTTTTCTCGCGTTCGATTTCCGCCGCTTCTTCCTGGGTCATCGCCGTAGAAAAATCAAGCAGCCTTAGAAAATCTTCCTTATTAATGGCATACAAAAACAAATACAGGCGCGGGCCTTTTTCCTTGTTCAGCAGCAGCATATACGTATCCTTGAAAAATTTCCCCTGGACCGCTTTGAGGTTTTCGCAGTCATACCCATAAATCCGCTTAGGGATCTCATACAGTTCCGTATTCAATTCGTTCAGCGTATACTCCGCCGTAGACAGGTAGCGGTGCAGCATCGCAATACTTGCTTTCGCCTGTTCGTCCAGGCCGTTATAATATTCCCAGTTCCTTGCATTTCGAAGTTTATTCACATTTTCCGGCGAACAATTCTCCAGCCAGTATTTCGCCAGGTTCAAACGGTCGCGAAATTCAAATTCTTTATACGGCGTACCGATTTTTTCAAATACCGTCTCCAGCATATCGACCTGAAAGTCCACAACAGAACCAAGCTGCACGAGATGCGACATCGGAACGGTGTGAATCTGTTTGCCCGGAATCAGGCAGTTCGCCATAATCTCTTTGGTGCGTTCGTCCGCCTTTCCTTCCATCAAGTTGTTATACTGCCGGTCAAATTCAAAATACTGCCGTAAAATGCCGTCGTCAAAGCAAAAATCAAACGCCTTATTCGGATCGCAGCGCGCATACAGCCATAAAATCACTTCCGGCTGGTAAATATGCAGCAGCGTATCCGGCGTTAAATTTAACCCCGATGAACCCGACATCTTTCCGGTGCTCCCTTTAATCCCGATAAATTCATATCCCTGGAAAATCGGCGCGTCGTAATTAAAAATCTTTTTTGCGATCACCTTGCTCGTGTCATAGCTGCCGCCCGGGCTTGCGTGGTCTTTTCCGCCCGGTTCAAAATCCACCTGCTCATATTTCCACCGCATCGGCCAATCTACCTTCCAGGCCAGTTTGCAGTGATGGTCTTTTGTAAAATCAAAGATCCCCTTATGTCCGCACGTACAAGTATATTCCGCGGTCGTACAGTCATCCGACAAAGACAGGATCTTCGTCGTATCCCGCATGCACTGCGGACAGTAAATGCTGACCGGATAATACGCCTCCCGTTCGCCCTCTTTCGCATCCTGGGTACGGAAGCTGTCTAAAATATCGAATATTTCTTTCCTTTTTTGCAGGGATTCGATGATATATGCCTGGTACTTTCCGGACTTATTCATCTCGCCCTGGTATCTATAATCCAATTTGATGCCAAACCGGTCTATGGATGCCTGAAACTCCTTCTCAAAGTACGCCGCGTAAGAGGTTTCTTTTGTACCAAAAGGATTTGGCGCATCCACATAAGATACGCCGATATATTGCTCCATTTCACTGTTTGCTTTTGCCACATTCACCGGAATTTTACGGATCCTGTCGTATTCGTCCCAGGAAAACAAAAGCCTTGCTTTTTTCCCCTTTCGTTCCAGTGCTTTAACTACAAAAAGGCTGGTTGCGATATCACGAAAATTTCCAATATGAATCGACCCGGACGGGCTGATCCCGGCGGCACAGACATATTCCTCCTTGTCCGGGTTTCTTTTGATGATTTTTTCTGCTATTTTATCAGACCAATGCATTCTCTTCTCTCCTTATAAAAATTCCGTATTTTTCACTGATCATCCGTATTGTAGGATAGTGCAAAATGATGGTTCTGTCAATACTTTGGGTGAAATTTTAAGTATCAAACTGCTTAAAACCGTAA
>CAJUIH010000010.1 GCA_910586045.1 uncultured Eubacterium sp. | reverse complement strand
ACCGGGGCAGGCCGATCCGTAAATGCAGAATACTTAGGGATTCTTACCATTCTGGCGCCGGAGCCGCAAGCCAGGCCTGCGTCCCTTATCCGGCGTCCCCGCAGCCAAAAAGTAACGCCCTATCTGAACTGTTACTATCAGCCCAATATCCCCTGCGGTTTACTGTCATAATTCAATAGACAATCCGCATGCAAATCCCCTGCGGGTAATCCCCGTATTTTTCCCCAAAAATATTTACCCCGCCTGCATTTACCGCATCCGGTTTTGCGCGTATTTCAAATGAAATATAAGGGTGGGCGTCAAGTTCTGCCGTTTCCGGCGTAATGGCGGGATTTACAAGCGCCCCATTGATATATCCGCCGTCCTGGCGCAGGGATACCGTAGTCATCAGCCCGTACTGGGAGCGTCCCATCGGCCAGATATCCGGTGTGAGCCGGCCCCGCCGCATTCCGAAGTCGCCGGGGGATGTGTATACGCCGATTTCATGCCCGTTAATCGAAAACGTAATGTCCGAAGGCCAGTTTTCCCGGTATCCGGGCGCTTCGGAACCGATCTCCAGGGTAAAGGAAAGTTCGTACAGCGTCAGCAGCTTATTGATTTTGTTTGGATAACGGTATTCTAAAAAACCGCGGTTAAACCATAAAAGCTGCGCGTGCATGCGTTCGGCCGAGTAAAAGGAAATCGGGTTGTCAAAACTGTCGATAATGCCGTCCGTGCCCGCCAGCCCGCAGGTGGGCGATATATCGAAACGGTAATAGTTTCCGATCGGCATTTCATACACAAACGAATGGTCGTTATTATCGATTTCTTTGTCGTAGGCTTCCAGATGGAGGGAGAGGAAGCCGCAGGTACACACGCGCATGGATCCGCGGATGCCGGGCTGGTTTTTGGTAATAATCAGACGGGCGTCTTCCAGGCAGCGTATATGCATGGCGGTGGAGGATAACGGGATCTGCAGAATCCGTGATATTTCCTGCAAAGACAGCGGTTTTGTTTTGATCAGGTTTAAAATATCAATGCGGACGGTGTTAGACAGGGCTTTGCCCGCCGCGGCAATCAATTCTTTGTGGCCGGCAACCGATAGATTTAGTTCTATGTTTTTTTCCAATTCTTTTTCCAGGTTCCGTTCTGGGATTTTACTTGTCTCTGCGCTTGGCGTAGTTTGCTTTTTTTTCATAGGTCTGTTTTCCTTTCGATAAATTTGAAGTTAAAAATTACTTAGTATTTCATAAAAAATGTTTGAAATGTATCGAATATCATTTATTAACTACATTATAAATGAAATAAATGGGGATGTCAAGGAATTATGCACAAATTGGCAGACAATAAATTGTGTAAATGCAATAAAATTGCTATTTTATACAAAAAAAGATTGCAATTGTTAGAATAAGGGCGTATAGTGAAACCATAAAAAGGAAGAAGAAAACAAATTCTGAACCGAAAAAAGAATGGGGATGATAGAGATTAGTACAGGAATAGATATAAATTTCATGAAAATTGAAGTAAAAGAACAAGATATTGCGATATTTATTTCGGTAAAAATGTAGCTTATAGAGCCTGTATTAAAATGAAAATTACAGTAAAATTGAAAAAATGAAAAGGGAACAGGTGGACCAAAATGAGAGATGAATATCCGCGACCGGATTTTGTGAGGGAGCAATGGCTGTCCATGAACGGACAGTGGCGGTTTTTTGAAGGGGACGCGGGATGGCCGCTTCGTATTGAGGTGCCGTTCCCGCCGCAGAGCAGGCAAAGCGGGCTTGAGAAGAATCTGACGTCCGACAGGCTGGTGTATGAACGGACATTTCAGGTGCCCAAAGAATGGGAGGGCAAACGGATCCTGCTGCATTTTGGGGCGGTAGATTATAAGTGCAGCGTATGGATCAACGGACATTGTGCCGGCAGCCATCAGGGAGGGCAGACGCCGTTTGTGTTTGACATTACGGATTATTTGAGCGGCCAAGAAGAAAGACTCAGGGTTTGTGTGGTAGATTATCTAAGTGATGAGTGTGTTCCAAGGGGGAAGCAGTTTTGGCAGGAGCAGGGGCAGTTTATCTGGTATACGCAGTCCAGCGGGATCTGGCAGTCTGTTTGGCTTGAACCGGTTTGTCCGGCGCATATCCTATGGATGCATTTTCAGCCGGATATTGACAGCGGTACCGTAGAGGTTACCTATCAGGTATCGGACGGCACGCCGGACCATTACCAGATCAGCCTGGATATCCGGTTTAGCGCGGAAGCGGTTTATACGGGGGTGTCGTCGGGAAGCGGCAGGCGCGGAAAGATCATTGTGGATGTCTTTCAAAACAGGGCGCTGCGCGGCGCGTTTCATTTTACCGGATGGTACTGGTCGCCGGAGCATCCGTATTTATTTGATGTAACGGCGGAGCTTATAGACGGCGGCGGACGCTGTCTCGACCGGATCCAGTCGTACTTTGGCATGCGTAAAGTGCATGTGCAGGACGGAAAAGTATATTTGAATAACCAGCCTTATTACCAGAAATTGCTGCTAGACCAGGGCTATTGGAAAGACGGGCTGCTGACCGCACCGTCTCAGGAAGATTATATACAGGATATCCGAAAGGCCAAAAAGATGGGATTTAACGGATGCAGAAAACATGAAAAAGTAGAAGATCCCGTATTTTTATACTGGGCGGACCGGATCGGCTTTCTTGTATGGGAGAGCATGGCCAGTTTTTGGAGTTATACGCCGCAAAGCGGGGCCGCTTTTGCGCAGGAGTGGGAGCAGGTAATACAAAGGGATTTTAACCATCCGTGTATCGTCGTATGGAATATGCTGAATGAAAGCTGGGGGGTTCCGCGTATTTATGAGAATCACAGGCAGCAGCATTTTGCCCGCGCGCTGTATCATATGGCGCATGGCCTGGACGGGTCGCGTCTGGTGATTGCAAATGACGGCTGGGAAATGACGGAAAACGACATCTGCGCGTTTCATACCTATAAGCATGGCGCGGAAGGGGACAGTGAGCAGCAGGAGAAGTTTCATGCGGGAATAAAGAGTCTGGAAGGGCTGTCTGGGCTTGTAGAAAAGCCGCTGTTTGCAAAAGGGTTTTCTTATCAGGGACAGCCCGTTATGCTGACGGAAATAGGGGGAATTGCGCTCGGTGAATCAGCGTGCGTAGGAGAAGGCGCACAGGAGGAAAGCTGGGGCTATACCGGGGCACGGGATGAAGCGGCGTTTCTGCATGCGTATGCACGGTTGATCAACAGTATTTACGACGCGGAATGGATCTGCGGCTTTTGCTATACGCAGTTGGCGGATATCGAACAGGAGCAAAACGGCCTGCTGGATGCATGCCATCAGTATAAAGTAGATGCCGCAAAGCTAAAAGAGATCAACGACCGCCGGGCAGACACCAATGCTTTTTCTACCGTATAACAGACGGTACGGGCAGGGCCGGGCGTTCGGAAAGGAAAACACATGAACAAAACAATATTTGTGCTGCTGGATGCATGCCAGTATGAAGCAGGTACAAAAAACTTGGGATATTTTGCCGCGAACTTTATCGGGCATTACAATATCCTGCGGGCCAATGAGATGCATCAGGCGTCTGGCGTACAGTCCGCGAGCGAATTTGTCGCGGTGCGGCCGGAAGCCATCCATATCTCGCCGGATATCCAAGACGGCGGCCGGGAAGTACAGATGAAAGGAAAAATTACAGGGGCAATGTCACGCGGCACAACCGTTGTGTATACCGTAGACTGCAGCGGGCTGGAAATCAATGCGGACGTTTTGTTCCAGCCGCAGAGAAATATGCAGCCGGGGGATGTCGTGTACTTATCGGTTTCGAAAAAAGATATCCTGGATTTGCAGTAAGGTTTCGGGCGTAAGATTCCCCTGGATATTGGCAGTACGTCTAGAACGGTATGGAGGATTTATATGAAACTAGGAAAAATCAACGGGCAAAAGATGTCCCTGGCGCTGTTTCTGTTATGCTGGGCAGCGTATTTTACCTCCTATATTGGAAGGTTAAATTATTCCTCGGCTATGACAGAGATGATCCAGGATGCGGTTTTCACGAAAAGCCAGGCAGGCTTTATCAGTATGGTATATTTTTTCGCATATGGGATTGGATAGATGTGCAATGGGGTGCTTGGCGACCGTGTCCATCCGGGGAAAATGATTTTTACCGGGTTGTCCGCAGCGGCGGTAATGAATCTTTTGATGGGGTTTTTCGAGACGTTTCTGCTGATGGCTGTGGTATGGGGGATCAACGGTTATGCACAGGCGATGATCTGGCCGCCGATTATCCGTATTTTTGCGGAAATGCTGGAAAAGGAACGGAAAATGAAATACTGTATCGACATTGTATCCTCCCAGGTCGCCGGCACATTTGCGGCATATTTAATCGCGGCGGGCGTTATGTGGCTTTCCGGGTGGAAAGCGGTGTTTGCGGCAGCGGCGGCATGCCTGGCCCTGATGTCGATTGTTTGGCGGATTGGGTTTGGGAAAATAGAGCGTGCGGTACAAGGCCGCGCGCCGGAAGAAAACGCGGCGGAAAGGCTGGAAAAAGACAGCGACACGAAAGAAAACGGCTCGAAAGAGAGCGGGGATCATTTTTTTACGCTGTTTTGGAACTATGGACTGGCTGCGGTACTGTTTCCGGTGATTATACACGGCATGCTCAAAGACGGCGTAACGACCTGGGTGCCTACTTATATTACGGAGACATTTGCTACAGCGCCCGCCTTTTCGATCCTGGTAACGACCGTGCTCCCGCTCCTGAATCTGACAGGCGCTTACCTTGCCCGGGCTGTATACCGCAAATGCAGGGAACATGAAGTGCAGGCGGCCGCCGTCTTTTTTGCGGCGGCTACGGCGGCACTGCTCGGCCTGTGGACCGTAAAAGGGGTGTCGATCGTGCTGACCGTGCTGCTGTTTGCGGTGATTACCGCGTCGATGATGGCTGTCAACACCTTGTTTATCAACCTGCTGCCGCTTCGTTTTGAAACCATGGGGAAAGTATCTACGGTATCGGGGTTTTTAAACGCGGCAGCTTATCTGGGCACGGCAGTATCGACGTTTACCATCGGAATTATGGTAGAAGCTCTGGGGTGGAATGTGACGATTGGGAGCTGGTTTGTGTTTACGGCAGCGGCGTTTGCGGTGTGTGTAATTTTCCGCAGGCGGATTTGAGTCTTTTATCGGATTGGCCTGGCTAGAAGCGACCCGTCCATAGCCCCATAACCGGCATCTCTCGCGGCCCAAAGCGGTATGACCGTAGGCTTTCCTTTGTTGTCATATCCGATGCATGTATATCCGGTAAACATTTCTACATGATACGTTGTTTCGAAAGGCTTTGTGTCATCTTGGGATTTAAAAACAAGATCACCTGGCTGTAACAGCATTTTATCCACCCTCTTTTGGGTATAACCCCCTTTGATCAGGCATTTATGGTCTCTGCACCAGGCAGATTCCGTGACTGTGGTTCCCGGATAGGAGGAGCTGCCGAAATTGATCCCGGCATATTCTTTGTAAGCTTTCCAAACGAGGGAACTGCAGTCATAATAACCGGACAGCGTTCGTTTATTTTGGTCATATTTCCAGTTGGTGCCGATATAGGCTGCCCTTTGGCATACTTTTTTTAATTTGGCAGATGTGACGGATACCGCGCACCCAATTTTATGGCCGCCTGCGGTTGCCGTTATGACCGCGTTTCCGATCTTTTTGCCTTTTACAACGCCGCTTTTTGATACCTGGGCGGCTGCCGGATCGGAAGAACTCCATGTGACGGCGCCGGAATAGCCAACCAGTCTTAATTGTTTCGTTTTTCCCCTTTCCATCAATACCGAACTGGCAGAAATTTTTACCGGTTTTAGGGTAATGGTTAATTCGAATTTTTTTTCTGCAATCGTTACGGTCAGTTTTGCCGTGCATTTTTTCTGTGCATAAATCGTTAAATGCAGCAGATTGTCCGAAAGAGAGGCGTATGCCCACACGTCTTTCGCGGCAGTCTTACAGCTTAGGTCTATGCCCGGCAGATCTTCGCTTAATACGGTGGGGCTGTTTACTTTGATGTCAAATTCTGTTTGGTCATAGGAAATATGGTCCCCATAAATATAAGTCGGAAACAAATATCCGCTTAATGTTGTTTTCTGCAGTTTTACCGGTTCCATATCCACCTGGTTTTCAAAAAAAACGACTGCGGAAAAAACCTCCGTACCCTCGCTGTCCCAGCCGGTTATCTCTATTCGTTCCCGGCCAAGGGCACGCGCTTCAAAATTGCCGTATGCATCGACGGCGATACATTCCGAATCAAAGAACCATCCTTTAGAATACTCATAAACGAGCTGTGCTTCACTGCCGGTTTCCGGATCCGGTGCGTAATTCGGAACAATCGTACCGGTATCTCCCGGATGAACCGTAACGGTCTGACTGTCGCCGTTATCCACAGAAACAGTCTGTTCCGCAGCGTTTGCTTCCACTTGCGCAAACATCACGGCACCAAAACACAGGATGCCAAGATACAGCATGGAAGCTAAAAATTGTTTGAACGGTGTTTTTTTACGTTTCATGTTTCTCCTCCATTTTCGTTTTGCATTATTATCGCATAGTTTCTCAAAAAATGATAGGTATTTTACAGATTTTGACAGCGGTGCTTCTTGACAGATCGATCAATATAATTTAACATAAATGTAGTTTTACCATAGGAAAAGAGAATGGATCGTACGGTAAAACAGATCTGTGTTGTGCGGATCCGATCTAAGGAACTGTAAACATGCATGGAAGCCTGAGTGGAGATGGAGGGAAAAAGATGAAGAAGATGAAAAGAATGTTTTACCTCGTGATGACAATGATCTGTATGCATGTAATGGCATATCCGATTTTTTCGCCGCCGGTATCTGCGGCTGCTCAAACGTTGGAAGTGCGGAATTTGTCAGAGCCGGCCGGCAGTTTGGGCGGTTATGACTATTCCCATGATTCCGAAATCATAAACGCGATCCGCAATGTGGAGGAAAAAGTGGACGTTACAGGTTTTGGGATCAACAGGGATAATCTCAACAGTGTCTATGGTTATATGGTAAAGATGTTTCCGGGAATGTGCAGCACCCCTAAGTGGTCCTGTGTTTTGGATGGAAATGATGTGACCGAGATCCGGTTTACCTATCCCCAGGACCGCCAGACGGTGCTTGCCAGATACCGGGAACTGGACCGGGTTAAGGAGCAGGCTTTGGCGCTGATCGATCCGCAGATGACGGATGTGGAAAAAGCATTGATATTGCATGATTTTATTATATCCCGCTGTGCCTATGATTATGATAATTATCTGAAAAAGGAAGAAGGGATGCTGAAAAATGTTCCAGAAGATGATGGGACGGCATACGGGGTCCTTGTCCTTGGGAAAGGTGTCTGCCAGGGGTATGCAATGGCATATGCATATTTAATGCAGGAATGCGGCATACGATGTCTGTATGTAAACAGTAAAACGGCGGAGCATGCGTGGAACTTGGCATATCTGAACGGGCAATGGTACCATATTGATGTGACATGGGATGATCCGGTATGGGACCAGTTGGGCCGTGTGGGACACAAGTGGTTTGCCATCAGTACGCAGACCATGCTGTCTTACGATGAAAAAAAGGCGGATTTTATTATTACCGATATCGGCGGACAAGTAAGCCTCCCGGCTTCGGATCAAACATATGAAAACGGTTTTTGGCAGCATACAGACGCGGCGGTGCATTATTATCAAAACCGCTGGTATTATATAGATAAAGATACGTTTGAGATTTGCTCGTATGATTTTGTTACTGGTCAAAAGAAAAGCATCGGGAATCAAAAAGCGGACAAGTGGAAAGTTTGGGATGAGCGTAAAATATATAGCAGCAGTAAAGCCAAAACGGCGGCATTGGGCAGTAACTTTTATTATACGACGCCAAATGCTGTCTGGCGGATGGACCTCGACACCCAAAAGCAGGAGCAGGTATTTCGGGCGGATACAAGCAATGGATATCTGTACGGACTGGGAACGATTGGTTCTGACCTGTATTATGTCCTGGACAAGAAACCGGGGCCGGACGGGGAACAGACCTATCTGCCGCTGCATCTGAATCTTGCCCATGCAAAAGACGCGCATACATGGGCCAGGGCAGACCAGATCCCTGCGACCTGCATAAGAGAGGGCACGATTTTCAATCAATGCACAAAAAGCGGCTGTACGGCAGTGTCAAAAGAAACAGTGCCAATAGACGAAGATGCGCATGATTATGTGGAGGAGATAAAGCGCGCGTCTTTCCATAAAAATGGATCCATTACGAAACAGTGTACAAACTGTAAACAAATCGGTTCCGTACAGACGATTGACGCACCGGAAACGATGAAGTTATCTTCGTTTCGATTTGTATACAATCAGAAAGTGCAAAAACCTAGCATAACGATTCTTGACCAGAAAGGCAGGAAGATCTCTCGTTCCGCTTATCGTGTTAGTTATGATAATGAAAAAAGCAAATATCCAGGCAGGTATACGGTACGGGTACAGTTTAACGGCAAGTATGAAGGTGAAATATCCAATGAATATCAGATCCTCCCGCCGAAAATGAAGATCGAAAAAGCGGAGGGGAAAAAAGGTGCGTTCCGCATTACCTGGAAGCCGATCAGCGAAAAGCTGGCGGACGGATATGAAATCTGCTATATTCCGGCCGGCAGTGATGTACAGAAAATAAAACATGTTTCCGGCACTTCTTCGAAACAGGTAACGGTGAAAAATTTAAAGAAAGGTACGGTTTATTGGGTATATCTGCTGGCGTATAAAAATACCGGGGAAAGGAAAGAACCGGTGTATTCTATATGGTCAGAAGGGGTTACGGTATTGTGGTAGGATTGGGTAATAAAATGCTGCCTGGATGCGGAGGGATTTGCCGCTGGAGCGGCCGTATATCAATTGCAAGTTGTGATTATGAGTTAATTTCATTTCTGCGGTCAGGCATTTGAAATCCCTCGGCATCGAGGTACGGTCTAAATAGAAAGACTTCTTACAGGGAACGTTCCGGGGAATGCAGTAAAATCAGCATTCTTCGGAACGTTTTGGTGTTTCGGTGGTGTAACTCCTTCATTTCTATTATTTATATTGACACATGGGTAACTTGTTGCTATAATTAAAAACGTAACAAGTTGCCAATAAGGAGAATGACATGAATTTAGATGAGTTGACCAAAAAATATTCAAGTTCTACGGAGAACCAAAGAAAAGCTATTTTCAGCACAATATTTATCGCCGGAAACAAGCTGCAAACGCTTTTTGATAACCATATCCCAAAGGTATCGTTAAAGCAATTTATGTTATTGTCAATAGTCAGGCAGTCAAAGGAACAGCTAACATTTACCCAATTAGGAAATATACTGGGCTGTTCAAGACAAAATATCAAAAAGCTTGCTGATGTTTTGATGAAAAAAGGGTTTATTACCATTCAGCAAAGCCCGCATGATATAAGGGCTATGTGTATCTGCCCCACAGAAAAGGTCAATGAATTTTATGCAAACGACTTCTCTGAATACCAAGAGGAATTGAAATATCTTTTTGAAGTTTATACAGACAAAGAGATTGAAACTCTTTTTATCCTTTTATCAAAACTGTATGCCGGAATAGAAAATTTGGAAAAGAGGGTGATTTAGGCAGATGAAAACAATCGTAATTTACAATTCACAAACAGGGTTTACAAAGCGTTATGCCGAATGGATAGCGGAAGCAACGGGGGCTGATTGCCTTGAATTATCAGCCGCCAAAAAGAAAGATTTGGCTGCATATGAAGCAATTATTTTTGGAGGCTGGGCTTGTGCAGGCAGTATTAGTAAAATTAGTTGGTTTAAGGGAAATATAGATAAATGGCACAATAAGAAGCTTGCTGCATTTTGTGTTGGAGGAAGCCCGATCAACAACCCGGAAATTGACATAGCGCTTAAACGGAATTTCAACGAGTCGGAGCAGAAAAAGGTAAAAACATTTTATTGTCCGGGCGGATTTAATTATGAAAAAATGTCTATTCCGTCTAAGCTGATGATGAAAATGTTTATAAAAATACTTAAAGCAAAAAAAGATAAGACAGAAGCGGAAGAAATAATGGTAAAAATGATTTCATCGTCTTATGATATTTCGGATAAAAAGTATATAGAGCCGATTTTGCAATATCTAAAAAAATAGATTTAAAAAACCATTGTTTGGCGGCAAAGTTTTCACAATCAAAGCCGCCGTTTTCTTTTTCAAAAGAGAGAATACCAATTTCTTCCAATGATGCACAGCTTTGTCGAAAACTTTTTCCCATATAAAAATAAGGGTGTGTCGAATAATCTGTGTTGTTTTACACAGATTATTTTACACACCCGGCTATATCGGATTATGAGAACTTATAAAGAAAGAGAATCATCTGCATCTAATTTCTTTTCATACCGCAGTCCGAAACCCAATTCATAATAATTCCCATTCCGGTCCTGGTAAGCATATGCTTTTCCATTCTCATCTTTCATACAATCCGGCATATAGCGGTCTTTCTCATACCCAGGCACATCATTTGGGCTGACGCATACCCCGTTTGCGTCGACGGCGAGCACTTCGTCATTGCGCGGCAGCGTCAAAGGCAGCCGCCCGCTAGGCGCGAAATTTCCGAATATAACGTCCAGCAGCGCGCTTTGGTAAGTGTCAAACCCTGCCAGCAGGGCGTCCGTATACGGTTCGACATTTCCGATTTCCCATGCCAGGGTGAAATTGATATTGGCAATGACTTTTCCGCCCCGGCTGTGAATCTGCGAAGCGATTTCCGCGATCTTGGAAGCTTCCAGCAGGGTCGTCTCTTCATGTGCCTGCGTCGTCGGAATGCCGCGGTCGTCTACATTCGCAACCGTTTTCTTCTCACAGATGTCCAGTTCCAGGAACCCTTTTGTAGCGCTGAAATATTCGCCGGAAGAAGGAAACAGCATTAGGATGCCGTAGTCTGCTTTTTGCGGCTCGTCTGTCAGGCTGCATCCGGCTGTCTGCAGCAGGCGGGTTAGTTCTTCTGTCAGGCGCAGGGCACGTCCGGCATCTTTGGCAAAGCATTTGGCAAAGATTTTTTTGCCGGAACGCTTTGCTTCGGCAAGCGGTAAAACGCCGTCGTTTTTTAAGAGCACGACGCTTTTTCGATGGGCGTCCATAGCCTGCGCCCAGAGTACAGGGTCGGCCGAAGCTTCGGCAGCTTCTTTTGGACTGCGGTACGGATGTTCGAACATGCCGAGGGCAAATTTTTCCTCCAATGTAGCGGCTGCCGCACGGTTTATGGCATCCTCGGTAAGAATCAAATCATCAGGGGCAAAGCCGTCAGGCACCGGATGGTGCTGGTAGTAATTGGTTTTTCCGCGCTCATAGGCTGTTTTGGCATATTGGTTGTCGAACAGGCCGCTGATTAGGGACGTGCCGCCGTAATTGACAGCAAATGCGACGCGTTCCGGTTCGTCCAGATTTTCTACGCCCCAGCACATGTTGTGGACAATGCCGGTGTCGGAGTTGATGTAGCCTTGAAATCCCATCTGTTTTCGCAGAAGCTCGTTGATAAAGACCCGGTTATAGGCAAACCCGTAAGGCTCCATTTCCACCGGGCTGCCGTTGCAGTCTGTCTGCGGCGCGCTTTTGGCGGCGCACGGTTTTGCGTAATACGGCATAATCGAAGACGTATGGCAGTCTACCGCGGTCTGGAACGGAGGCAGGTGGTAGGTTTGCAGGCTTCCTTTCGTCGGGTATACGTTCCACTGTCCTTCTTTGTAGTGAGGGTCAAACCCGTTTTCTCTGGCTCCCCCGCCAGGAAAATGTTTGGTTGTCATTGCGACGCCGTCAGAGGTAACGCCGTCTTTGCTGCCCTGTATGCCCGGGATGATGTGTTCCAAAATCAGGCTGGTCAGCTTCGGGTCTTCTCCAAACGTTCCGAATGTCCGCTGCCAGCGCGGGTCGGTCAAAACATCTGCCATATACATGTACCCTTTGCGCAGTCCGGCCGTATTCCAGGTTTTTCTGACTGCGTTGGCGAACTGGTCAGCCGTTTCTATGCCGCTTCCGTTTACTGCAGCCGCAATTCCAAGCGTTCCCGGCCAGGCAGGGAACACGCCTGCGGCATCGTTCATGCCGAAAACGGCGTCTCCATGTTCATTTCTGGAATTGGATGCCACACAAACAGGGACAAAATGCGTACATTCTTCCGCCACTTTATGAAGCTGGTTCAGGTAATCCGTCAGATCTTGTGCGGACGGGTTGGCACGCAGGATCAAATGCCTTGCAAACCAGTCCTTTAACAGGGTACTGGTGCCGGGGAGCGTCTGTTCGCCGAAAATTGTTTTGCCGTGAAATTCTCCTTCATCCAGTGTGCCGGATTCATCCAGAAGGGGCTGCTGTTTCGGGTCTGACGGATATTTGCCCATGCGCCAGTCTGATATAAAAAGCTGTCCGATTTTTTCGTCCAGCGTCAGTTCTTTGACGTAGGCTTTTGCCCGTTCCTTTGGGGATTTTCTCCAGTCATTTACAGTCGATACGGTGCCCGAGCCGTCAATGTCTTTAAATGCCATGCCGTCCTGGTGCAGGATGTTTCTTTCTACCGTACTAAGAAGAGGCCCGTTCTCGTTTTTATAATAGGTGATGTGGTCAGATGCTTTCT
Organism: uncultured Eubacterium sp.; assembly: GCA_910586045.1. GTDB lineage: Bacteria > Bacillota > Clostridia > Lachnospirales > Lachnospiraceae > Eubacterium_J. Next base: position 39,001 of record CAJUIH010000010.1, on the reverse strand, counting down.
TTGCCATAGATAGTGGATCTCCTTTCTGTTTTTCATAGTATAACCTGCCTGGTAAAATGGTGATAGATCTATTTTTGGGAAAAACCGGATAATTTTTTCAGGGATTTTCCAGTGGATGAGCGCGGCTTACGAGACAGCCGGCGGAGAAAAATATATGACATTCCTCTTGAAAAGGGCACGAAAATAATTATAATAATTACTATATATGGTTTCTCAGACGATTATGGATGCCCATAGAAATGAAAAGAATGGAATACAAACGGAAACAGGTGCGTTTATACGCGTAAAATAAAAGGAGGAAAAGTTCATGTACCATTGTCAGATACATTTTTATTTATCCGGCGTACCGTGCAGGGCATTTGACATCATAAAGGAAATTACCCCATACCAAAACTTTACACATCAGTATACATGGAGTGAAACTCCGGATCCGTCCGCCGCGGCCGCGGCGGATGTGATATTGGCGAATCTGGAGGGCATGGATCCCGGGGAAGCGGTGCGGACGCTTTTAAAGGAAAAACGTACAAATACAGAACTGATTCTGCTGTTGGAAAAACACCAGATGGATCGTATTACAGATTTTTTAGAGGATATCAAAGATTTGTGGATGGAGCCGATGTCGGAAGCCGAGATCCGGTTTCGCTTTGAGCGGTGGCGGCAGGGTTATAAAATGAGCAAGGATTTTTGGCAGACAGAGCACTTTTTGGAAACGACGATTAACCATGTGCCGAATCTGGTTTGGTATAAGGATAAAAACGGGATTCATGAGAAAGTAAACGATAGTTTCTGCCAGACGGTTGGAAAAACAAAACAGCAGGTGGAAGGGCGCGGCCACGCTTATATCTGGGATGTGGAGCATGATGATCCGGCATGTATCGAATCCGAAGCGGAGGTGATGGCCCGCCGCAGGACGTTTGTTTCGGAAGAGCTGGTACAGACCGGTGCGGGTACGCGGACTTTGATGACTTATAAGTCCCCGCTTTATGATTTGGACGGCAGTGTAATGGGTACCGTCGGCGTTGCCATTGACATCACGCAGGAACGCGTATACGAACAGGAAATTGTACAAAAAAATCAGACATTGGAGAAGATTTTTACGACGATTGACTGCGGTGTGATCCGGCACACGTCAGACGGCAGCCGTGTACTGAGCATTAACCGGGCGGCGCTTAAAATTCTAGGATACGGTTCCCAGCAGGAGATGGAAGCAGACGGGTTTCAGACGGTTGCGGGGTCGATTTTGGAGGAAGACAGGGCACGGTTTACCGAATGCATTGAAAGCCTGGAAAAAGAAGGGGACAGCGTCAGTACCGAATACCGTGTCAGGCACAAAAACGGGGAAATTCTGCATATTATGGGAAATGTAAAGCTGCTGATGGAAAACGGCGAGCTGTTTTACCAGCGGTTTTTGCTCGATTGTACGGCGCAGAAGCTTCAGGAAAAGAAAAAGGAGCAGCGGCAGGCGGAATTGGTGCAGGCGCTTACGGTCGATTACAATATTGTCTGCTTTTTTAATTTAAATACAGGAAGAGGGGTTCCGATCCGCAGTGATGAGAGGGATGAGGGCGCGTTTACGGCGGATGAGAACGGAAATATTTATTTTCAGCAAGGTATGGAGCGGTACATACAAACAATCGTGCATCCGGAAGACCGGGAAAAGATGCGGCAGTTTTGCTCTGCGGATGATCTGCGGCAAAAGCTGAAGGAACACGGCGTCGCACACGCCAATTATCGTGCCGTGATTGGCTCGGAAGTGGTCTACTATCAGTTGAAAGCGGTGCGTACCGGAAGCTGGAACAGGCAGTGCGGGATCGTAATCGGCCTGCGCAGCGTAGACGTGGAGATCCGTAAGGAGATGGAACAAAAACACCTGCTGGAAACCGCGTTGATGCAGGCAAACCGGGCGAGCAAGGCCAAGAGCGTCTTTTTGTCAAATATGTCGCACGATATCCGTACGCCTATGAATGCGATTGTAGGCTTTACGGCGCTTGCCATCGCGCATATCGATCAGCAGGAGCAGGTGGAGGAATATTTGAAAAAGATTATGACATCGGGGAATCATCTGCTGAGCCTGATTAACGACGTGCTGGATATGAGCCGCATTGAAAGCGGCAGAATGCATCTGGACGAAAAGCCATGCCGCCTGCCGGATATCCTGCATGGCCTGCGCAATATTTTACAGGCGGATATCCATGCAAAACGGCTGGATTTGTATATGGACGCGGTGGATATCCTGCATGAAGAGATCTGCTGTGACAAGCTGCGGCTGAACCAGGTGCTGCTGAACCTTTTGGGCAATGCGGTCAAATACACCGGTGCCGGTGGGATCATCAGCATGCGCATTATGGAAAAACCCGGATCTGCCAAAGGGTATGCGAATTATGTCTTTACGATACGGGATACCGGATTTGGAATGAGTGAAGAGTTTGTGTCGCATATTTTTGAGCCGTTTGAAAGAGAAAAAAACAGTACGATCAGCGGGATCCAGGGAACGGGCCTTGGAATGGCGATCACTAAAAATATTGTGGATCTGATGAACGGTACGATTGCGGTAGCAAGCGAACCCGGAAAAGGTACGGAGGTGACCGTCAGCTTTTCATTCCGTCTGCATGACGGAGGAAATCTGCGGCTTGATATTCCAAAACTGAAAAACTGCAGGGCGCTTGTCGTAGACGATGATTTTAATACATGCGACAGTGTGTCTTATATGCTAAGCCAGATTGGGATGCGCGCGGAATGGACGCTTTCCGGAAAAGAAGCGCTGCTGCGTACGCATCAGGCCGTCACAAGAGGGGATAACTATACGGTTTATGTGATTGACTGGATGCTTCCGGACATGAATGGGATTGAAGTAACCCGCCGAATCCGCAGGGAAATGGGCGACGAAGTGCCGATTATTCTGTTGACCGCGTATGACTGGACCGATATTGAGGATGAGGCAAAAGAGGCCGGTATTTCCGCGTTTTGCAGTAAGCCGCTGTTTTTATCGGAATTGCGCGGGTGCCTGCATTCGATTGTGGAGATGGAAGAGACGGAGTGTGAGGAAAAGGAAAAAAGGCCGGCGCTGCATCATTCCGGACAGATCCTGCTGGCAGAGGATAATGAAATCAATCAGGAGATTGCGGCGGCAATCCTGGAGGATGCGGGATTTACGACGGAAATTGCCGGGAATGGGCAGATCGCGGTAGAAATGCTGGAAAATTCCGCGCCGGGGTATTACAGTCTGGTGCTGATGGATGTACAGATGCCGGTGATGGACGGCTATGCGGCGACGAGGGCAATCCGCAATCTGAAATGCAGGGAACATGCTTCGATACCGATTCTGGCCATGACAGCGAATGCATTTGAAGAAGATAAACAGCAGGCAATCGAGTGCGGGATGAACGGACATTTGGCAAAGCCGATTGATGTCGAAGTATTGCTTGCGACGCTGGACAAGATTTTATCCTGAATAATGGAAAGGAAAAGAATAAAACTAAGAATAAGATTAGGTACTTAACCAGGTCTGTACCCGCTTCTTTGAGAAATGAAGCAGGTACGGGCTTTTTTGGGGATGCGTCTCCCAAAATAATTTTATATTTCTTCTTTTGCAAGGGTAAACTGTTCTACCAGCCGTTTTAAAACGGATGCTTCCGCGGAAAGCTGTTCGCTTGCCGCAGCGCCCTGCTGTGCGGTGGCGCTGTTATTTTGTACGACAGCCGAAATCTCGTTAATGCCGTCGGAAACGTGTGAAACCGCTTCGGATTGTTCGTTGGAGACGGTAGAAATTTTATCGATCGAAGCAGTCACCGAATGGATGCTTTGCACTACTTCCTGCAGCACATCCGCTGTCTGCTGCGCGATTTCCGTACCGGTATGGACCGCTTCCGCCGAATGTTCGATCAGTGCGGAAGTATTTTGCGCCGCTTCCGCGGATTTACTTGCCAGGCTGCTGACTTCTCCGGCTACAACGGCAAATCCTTTTCCTGATTCTCCGGCACGCGCTGCTTCTACGGCTGCGTTCAAGGCCAGGATATTGGTCTGGAATGCGATATCCTCGATGGTTTTGAGTATCTTTTCGATTTCATCGGAACAGGTTTTGATTTTGTCCATCGCTTTCATCAGGCGCTGCATCTGGCTGCTGCACAAAGAAACCGCTTCGCCTGCATGGTGTGTCTGATTGCGTACTTCGAGCGCTTCGTTTGCCGTGTTATTTACATCATTCGATATCATATGCATCCGTTCCGCAAGCTGCTGCACGGAGCTGGCTTGTTCGGCGGTGCTTTCGCTCAGCGTTTGGGCGCTGGCGGAAAGCTGGTTACTGGCTGCGGATACCTGTCCGGCGGAATGGCTGACCTGATGCATAATAGCGTTTAACTGTACTTTCATATGGCGCATGGAAAGTAAAATATTCTGAAAGCTGCCCGCGTAGATTTCTTCATGCTCTGTATGTATATTCAGGTTTTGATTCGCCAGTTCGTTCAAAAGATAGCTGATATCGTGGATGACCAGACCCAGCCCCTCGACGAGGGAAGCGGCGGACGCTGTCAGCATGCCGGTTTCGTCCTTGTTTTTGATCGTCGGGACCGGTGTTTCCAGATCACCCTCGACAAGCTGCTGCATGCGTTTGGCGCAGGCTTTCATAGGTTTTCCGATATTGTTTGCCAGCAGCAGGGCGGTAATCATGGAAATCAGGATCGAAAAGGCAATGACCGCAATGTTGATCGCCATGGCTTTTTGCGCGGCAGCCAGGTAATTTTGCTGCGGAGCGGTAACGGCAATGCTCCAGCCGTCCGTATTTGGCACGGGGGCATAGGCGATAAACATTTTTTGTTCTTTTGTTTTTTTGGCGTTTTCCGTGTCTTGTTCGATTGTTTTGTAGCTGCCAAAGCCGTTTTCGCCTTTTCGCATCTGTGCATGGATCTTTGCCAGCTCTTTTAAGGAAGCGTCATCCTGGGCTTCTTGTTCAATGTTTTGCACCGTTATGGTATCCAGTGTAATATCCGCGATCGTGCCGCCGGATTTATTAATCATATAGGTACGGCTGTCCTCTCCGACATGGATGGAAGATACGATATCATTTAAAAATGTTTCTTCCGGGACAAAATATACAGCGCCTGCTATGGAAGAACCATACATACCGTCAGAATAAAGCGGCGCCGCTGCCATGATGGATAATTCGCCAGTGACTTTGCTGACCAGCGGTTCCGATACATAAATATTGCCCTGCAGGGCTTGTTTTACATACTCACGGTCAGAATAATCTTTTCCGTCAAAAATGCTGTGTCCGTCCAGACCGATGATATTGCCGCGCTGGAACTGGTGCATGCTGCAGCGTTCCTGGATCAGCGCCTGTTTTTCTTCCAACGGTACGTCCGGGTCTGCAAGCTGCGGGATGCAGCCCGCATCCATGGCAACGTTTTTGTAGGCGGCCAGTTCTTGTTCTACACGTTCCGCGGCCAATACGGCGGTTGTGCGCATCATGTTTTCTACGGTAGAAAGAGTGCTTCGGTAGCTGGGCACAATGCCGGATACGCCTGCAGCCATCAGTGCCGTCACAATGGTCACCATGAGACATACTGTTATTTTTTTTCGAATGCTTTTCATAATGCTTGTACTCCGTCTGCGATATTTTTTGGATAAAATGTCCGGTCAATTATTAATTTTATATGGAGCAGACAGGTTTGTCAACGGCTTATGAAATAATTTGAAGCGTTTTCGCAATCGTTTTGTTTCCCTTGCTTTTTTTGGGGGTTGCACGTATAATCATAAAAAATGTTTTTGCACAGCAGACCAGGAGGGCATTTTGTATGGCTGGATTTTATCTTGCGGTTGGCGAGGAATTTTTTGATAACCTGCGCAGGTCCGGATGTTATTATGTGGATAAAACGGAAATGATTTATGAGATCGCGGGTGCCGGGGGTGCAAGGGTTACCCTGTTTACAAGGCCGCGGCGTTTTGGAAAGACGCTTGCTATGAGCATGCTGCAGAGTTTTTTTGATATTACAAAGGACAGCAGAGATGTATTTGAAGGGCTTGCGGTTACGAAACACGCGGATTTTTGCAGGCAGTGGATGAACCGGTATCCGGTGTTGTTTCTCTCGCTAAAGGATGTATGCGGACTGGATTTTGAAAACGCGTATGCCATGTTAAAAGCAAGAATTGCGGATCTGTGCAAAAAGCATTTTTATCTGGCAGACAGTCAGAAAGTCAATGTTTTAGATCAGCAGGTTTTTTTGAAACTCTGTGCGGAAGATGCCGGAATCAGCCAGGTAAAAGATGCCCTCCTGCTTCTTACCCGTATGCTGCATGCACATTATGATCGGCCGGCGGTTCTTTTGCTGGATGAGTATGATGTGCCTTTGGCAAAGGCGTATGATGCACAAAAAGCTTCACCGGAATATGCCCGACGGATGCTTGACCTGATGCGTGCGCTTATGAGCAGCGCCTTGAAAACAAATGAATATCTGAAATTTGCTGTGATTACCGGATGTTTGCGGGTAGCAAAGGAAAGTATATTTACAGGAGTAAATAATTTTAAGACGTATTCTATCTTAGACAGGCGTTACTGCAGCAGTTTTGGCTTTACTAAGGATGAAGTCAAAGCACTTCTGAACGAAGCCGGTTATGCGGATCAAATGGACCGGATCCAATCCTGGTATGATGGATATGTATTTGGGGACCGTGAGATATTTTGTCCTTGGGATGTCGTAAACTTTGTATGGGATTTGCTGGAAAATCCGAACAAGGAGCCGGATAATTATTGGAAATATACAAGCGGAAATGACATTCTGCGTTTTTTTGCGCACAATCTTTCATTCCAAGTATCGGAAAAATTTGAAACGCTTATGAATGGGGGCACCATTGTGCAGACCATATCCGATGAGCTTACCTACCACAATTTGTCTGAGAAAGAGGACAATTTATGGAGTGTGCTGTTTATGACCGGTTATTTGACAAAAGCGGAAAAACTGGAATACGGGAGAACGGTTCATTTACGGATTCCAAATACAGAAGTTGCAGAGATTTTTCAGGAGACGGTTGTAGCGTGTTTTCGGGATTCGATGGATGGGAATGTACAAATGGAACTGATGGAAACCCTGTGGAACGGGAAAGAGCAGGAAGCGTCCCGGATCATTTCTGATTTGCTTTGGGATACGATCAGTTATAACAATTACCATGAAAACTATTATCATGCGTTTTTAACGGGATTGTTTGCCGGCCAGCCCTATGTTGTAAAATCCGATCAGGAAAACGGACTTGGCAGGACGGATCTTGTGGTTAAGGACCCCAAAAACAGGCGTGCCATTCTCATCGAAGCCAAAAAGGCAGATACCGAAGACGCGATGGAAAAAGAATGCGTACGCGCCAAACGCCAGATCATAGACAAACAGTATGCCAGAGGACTAAGCGGGTATACGAGCATTGTTTGTTATGGAATCGCGTTTTATCAAAAGACAGCGCTGGTAAGGCGTCTGGAAGAATAAATTTACAACAAACGTCTTTGTTTCTGTTGGATTTAGGCTGTGAGAAACAGGGCCGAAAATGTGCAAAAATGGGCCTTGCTTTGTACTAAGTTATCGTCTAGTATACTTGAGAAATGAAGAAATGGGGAAAGGATAAATGACTATGAGAGGACGGAAGAAAGAGTGGAAAGCTGCAATCGCATCTACTTCCAGACTTGTAGATATGGAATATGATCTTGCCAATGGAGAAATCAATGAGATCCATAAACGTCTGTTAAGCGGAAGAAAAGAATTTGAACAGGCGGTAGTAAAGACAATGGACGCGGTGATCCAAATGAGCGCTATGGATCTTAAATTGGAAGCAAACAGCAAAACACAGGATGAAATCAGCGATTCGGTAAAAGATGCCGTAGATACGATTACAGAATCTGCACAGTTGACCACCGAAATATCCGGCGAAGTGGCAAATGCGCATAATAATCTGACAGAGGCCATTGTGGATGTTTCGAATGAATCGGCAAAAATCATGGATGAAATTACTTCCTGTGAACAAAATCTGGTTTCTGTGACCGCGCTTTCCGCGCAGGCTATTTGCAACGCGAAAGAAATGAAAGCGGATATTTGGGGGCTGCTGGATATTGTGAGCCATATGCGGGAGGCGGTAGAAGCAATTCACGCGATTTCTTCACAGACCAATCTGCTGGCATTAAACGCTTCGATCGAAGCCGCCCGTGCAGGGGAAGCGGGAAAAGGGTTTGCAGTCGTTGCGGACTCGATCCGCCAGCTTGCGGACCAGACAAAAAATCTGACTACGAGGATGGGCGATTTTTTAAACAGTGTCAGGGAAGCTTCTCAAAAAAGCGTGGACAGTGTGGATTTGGCAGTTTCAGAACTGGAGCATATGAATGAAAATATTCAGACGATTCAAAAGATCACGGAAAATAACCGTACCAGTATTGTCAATATCAACCATTCTGTTTCGGATCTGGCGGGTGTCAGCGAGCAGATCAGCAGTTCCATGGATGAACTGGACAACCATTCCCAAAGTGTCAGCGGGCAATGCCAAAGCCTGAAAGATCAGGCAAAAGATCTGTCGGTTTCCAGCCAGTCGATGCGGGAACTGGTGGAACCGATTAGAACGATTGAGAATTGTTTGGATGACTCCACCAAAATCATGGGGAAAATGGCACAGGATGCGTTTTATATGCTGGATAACCAGGTTGTTTTGCAGTGCATTGATCGGGCAGTCGATGCGCATCAAAACTGGCTGGGCACATTAAAAGAGATGGCACAGGACGGGAAGATCAGGCCGTTGCAGACAGACTGCACAAAATGCGGGCTTGGTCACTTTTATTACGCGCTTAAACCGCTCAATCCCGATATCCTGGACTTGTGGAACGGCCTTGAGGAAAAACACAAAGCTTTCCATACATACGGCACAAAGATGATGGATGCGATCCATGCCAAAAATCTGGATCAACTCCAGCAGATTTATCAACAAGCAGATGCCTGTTCCGGGGATTTAATATCCGATCTTCAAAAATTGCATGAAAACATCTTGGCATTGACCAAAAAACAGATCCGGATCTTTGAATAGGCAGGTATGGGCGCCGGTATGAAACAATACAAAAGAACAGAAAGGGGGAAAGGGGAAATGACGGCATTTCGCTACAAATTAGTTTCATCAATGTGCAAGGTGTTTCCAAAGGAACAGCCGGATGGAGAATTAGAAAATCCGCGGCTTATGGGGCTGCGCGGGGAGACATTATCGTTTCAGATCGCTTATGTATGGGATGGAGACAGCAGGGAATGGGGAAATATCGCGGTCAGCGGTACGCTGCAGACACAGGTACGGATCCGTGCGGTCGCTTTGGTGCCTTGTGCGTATCCGTGCCATAAAAGGACGGACAGCGGCTACCTGGCAGATCAGCCCGGGCTGTATCCGGATCTTTTGCAGGAATTATCATCCAGCAGATTTCCGCTGGTGTCCGGACAGTGGCGGAGCCTGTGGGTTACGGTCGAACTGGAGAAAGAGCAGGCCGCGGGCAGTTATCCGCTTGTTTTTACGTTTACCGTATGCGGGAAAATGTATGAAACGGTGGTGGCATGTGAGGTTTTGGACGCAGTGCTTCCAAAGCCGTCGATCTGCCATACAGAATGGTTTCATACGGACTGTCTGGCGGACTATTATCAGGCGGAAGTTTTTTCAAAGCGGTATTGGGAAATCGTAGAGGAATTTGTGCGTTTTGCGGTAAAACACCAGTGCAATATGCTGCTGACGCCTGTGTTTACGCCGCCGCTGGATACGGCTGTCGGGGATGAACGGATGACGGTACAGCTTGTGGATGTATTGTCCGGCGGGGATGTGTACCACTTTGGATTTGAAAAACTGCGCAGATGGGTGGAAATGGCCGAACGGTGCGGGATACAGTATTTTGAAATTTCCCATCTGTTTACGCAATGGGGCGCGAAAGCCGCGCCGAAAATCATGGCGATGCGCGAGGGCAGCTATGTGCAGATCTTTGGCTGGGATACGGATGCTTCGGGTGCCGCGTACCGTGCGTTTTTACATCAGTTTTTGGCGGCGTTAAAAACAGAACTGGCAAAGCTTGGGGTTTTGGAGCGGACGTATTTTCATATATCGGACGAACCGCAGATGGAACATCTGGAATCGTACCGCAGCGCCTGGGAAGGGGTGAAAGCGGATTTGGAAGGGTGCCAAGTGATCGACGCTTTGTCGGATTATGATTTTTACCGGCAGGGATTGGTACAGATTCCGGTATGCGCGCTGGACCATATAGAACCGTTTTTGAAAAACCGTCCGAAACGGCTGTGGGGATACTATTGCACGGCGCAGTGGAAAGATGTATCCAATCGGTTTATGGCACTTCCCGGCTGCCGTACAAGGATTTTAGGGGTTCAGATGTATAAATACCAGATCGAAGGGTTTCTGCATTGGGGCTATAATTTTTATTTTTCTCAGTTTTCGCGGTACCCGGTGGATCCTTACCGGTGTACGGACGCCGACGGCGCGTTTCCGTCCGGGGATCCGTTTTTGGTCTATCCTGGCAGGGACGGTAAACCGGAAGGGTCGGTACGGCTGATGCTGATGGCTGAGGCAATGATGGATTTTGCGGCGTTGGAATTGCTGGGACATCTGATAGGGAGAAAAAAAGTAGTGGATATGATTGACGAAGAAATGGAACTGACCTTTACGGATTATCCGCGGGACGAAGCTTACTTGCTGCGTCTGCGCGGAAAAGTCAACGGCGCAATCCAAAAGGCTGTGCGTCATGGCGCATAGGGCCGCTTTTGGCACAGGCCGTTTTGGTCTAATGGAACCGGAACGGCCTGTGTTTCTTTCGTTATGCGCGGAGTTTAAATTTCTGTACCATTTTATTCAATAATTCAGCCTGCGAAGACAATTCCTGCGAAGTAGCGGACGTTTCCTGTGAAGCGGCGGAATTGTCCTGAATGCCGTGCGATATTTTTTTGATCCCGGTGTGAAGCTGTTTCATATTTTCCGCCTGCACGGCTGCTTCTTCCGCGGTTTCCTGAATCATTTCGTTTACATGGCCGACGGCAGTTACGGATTCCTTTAGGGAATCCATGGCTCCTGCCGCGATGGCGTTTCCTTTATTGATCTCTTCCATAGAGATTTCGATCAGCTCTTTCGTTGTATTTGCGGCCTGGGAGCTTTCCAGGGCCAGTTTTCCGATTTCATCGGCGACAACCGCAAAGCCTTTTCCGGCTTCCCCGGCACGGGCAGCTTCGATCGATGCGTTTAAGGACAGCAGGTTTGTCTGTGCCGCGATATCTTCGATGGTCTGGATAATGCCGACGACCTGCTGGGAGGTTTCGTGGATCTTGTTCATGGCATCCATCATCCGCTTCATTTTTTCCTGGTTCTGCCCGATCATAACAGCCGCCTGCGCCGTCGCTTCCGCGGAGGCTTCTGCTTTTCGCAGGCTGTTTTCTACCTGTCCGGCAACGGCATTGGTCGTATCGGTAAGCTGGTCTACGGATTCCGCCTGTTCCTGCGCGCTCTCCGCGAGGACCTGGGAAGCGGTCGAAAGTTCTGTGGCCCCGATGGAAACGCTTTGCGAGCTTTCATTGATGCCGGCCATCACCTGATTCATAGAAGCGGAAATATTAAGCAGGGCGGTTTTGATTTTCTGAAACTCCCCGGCGTAATCATTTTTTAGCTCAATGTGCAGGTTTCCGTCCGCGATTTGCGACAATACGTCTGCTGTTTCATCAATATAAACAATATAGTTTTTTAGACGGCTGACTGTTTTTTGGAACGATTCGCCCAGTTCGCCGATTTCGTTCTCGCTTGTGATCTGTAATTTAACATCCAAATCTCCGGCGGCAAGCTGCTGCGCGGTCTGGTTTAGTTCCAGAATCGGTTTGGTCAGGCTTGCAGCGCTTTTGCGGATCCGGACAGCAACCAGGATAATACCGGCCGCAAAAAGGATCACGAGTGCGGCAATCATCGCGGCTAATATGGCGTAGTACTCTGATACAGGCAGGTCGCTTAATACCATATACCCGGTATCCCCGGCGTGCTGCAGGAAACCGCGGGAAGAAATACCGCCTGATTTGAATTTTAAAAATACATTGCTGTTTGACATAATTGCGTCGACCGCGTTTTGGGACAAATCCGTATCTTTGATATTTTTTTGAATCAAATCTTTTTGCGGGTGGTAGAGGATCGTGCCGTTTTTGGAGAACAAAAGCATCGTTCCGTTGCGTCCGATCTTGTATTCGCTCATTACGGCTGTCATATGGTCCAGTGCGATATCCATGCCTACAGCGCCGAGCACGGTACCGGAAGCGTCGTCCAAAACCGGGGCCGCGGCACTTAAAATCAGTTTACCGGTCGAAGAATCGATATAAGGTTCGGTCAGGATCGGCAGCTTAGTTTCAATACAGCCGTACCAGCCGCGCCCTGTAATATCCCAGCCCTCTTCGCTCGTAAAACCGTCGGACTGTGTCAGCGCGCTTGCGTCCAGGTCCGAAATCCACGCGGCCATGACATTTTCCGTATCGGTATTCGCAATGCCCACCAGATTCTGCATTACCGTATCCATTTTTTCCGCCTGGCGGATATCGTCCCCGGCTTTTGTCTGGGACATGACTTGTTTAACCTCCGGATTGACGGCCAGTTGTTCCACGTTTTTTATGTACTGCTGCAAAAATCCGGTCAACTGGTTTGCGGCGGCGTTGGATTCTTGTACCAGCTCTGTTTTTTTGGATGAAATACTCAGCCATCCGACCATACTGACCGCGGCTGCTGCTATAAGCAGAAAGACAAAAATAACGCTTCCGCCGATTTGATAAAGAATTTCGTCTGCGATCCTTTTTTTCGCAGAAGCCCCTTGCTTTTGTTTTTTCATTTGAAACCTCCCTGTAAACTGATCCGTTGTTACGTAAACCTTTTTTTCTATTGTAGCGTTATTTGACAGGTAATACAATATTAATTTTGATTTTTTTGGCAATTTACGATTGCGCTGCAATGATGTGAGACATTTTTCTTTGCCGGATGGGGAGCGGGACTGGAATTTGCAGGGGGATATTGACAATTGTTTCGAGAACATTTATAACAAATGAAAGGAGGGAATCGACGATGAAAAACTTTTTGGAAATGGAACCGGTATGGACGAGAAAACCGCGGCAGGCGGTGGTGGCAGCGGACAGGGTGGAAATTTTGACCGAACCTGGTACGGATTTGTGGCAGCGGACGTATTATGGATTCCGCAATGACAATGCCCCGGTACTGCAGGTAAAAACTTTGGAAAGGTATTTTTCATTTACCGTAAAGACGCGGTTCGCAAGCAAAACGCAGTTTGACCAGTGCGGCGTAGCGATGTATCTGGACAGCGAAAACTGGTTTAAGGCATCGATTGAGTACGAAAACGAGGAATACCAAAGACTTGGCAGCGTAGTTACCAACCATGGGTATTCTGACTGGGCGACGACGGACATTCCGGCAGATGTAAAGGAAATGTGGTACCGTTTCAGCAGGCGGGAAAGCGATTACTGCGTGGAATGCAGTATGGACGGCGCCGATTTCAAGCAGATGCGGATCTTTCATATGCACGAAGGGGCGGGCGGGATTTTATTCGGCATCTATGCCTGCAGTCCAAAGCAGTCTTCTTTTCAGGCGGTTTTTACAGATCTGGAAGTGACAGCGTGCAGGTGGCAGGCGCACGAGTAAAAAACATCCCATAAAACGGCAGGGTGTTTGGAAAGGCGGATCGGATGATTACTACATGGGAACAAATCGAACAGCATATCGCAGCCTGTACCCGCTGTACGTTAAGCCAGACCAGACATCTGCCTGTGATGGGACGCGGCAGCCGTAACGCGCAGATTATGCTGATTGCGGAAGCTCCCGGGGTCCAGGAAGACCAGGAGGGTATGCCTTTTGTCGGACGGTCTGGGAGCATATTGGATGGCCTTTTACAAAGCTGTTCCCTAAAACGGGAGGATATTTATATTACCAATATTTTAAAATGCCATCCCCCGGGAAACCGGGATCCGAAAGAAACGGAAAAAGAAGCCTGTTTTCCATATCTCAAGTATGAAACGTACCTTTTGAAGCCCAAAATCATCGTTTGCCTTGGGCGTGTTGCGGCGCAGCGTATTATTTCTCCCGATTTTAAAATTACAAGGCAGCACGGCACATGGACTTACCGGAAAGATTGCGCGTTAACGGCTGTATACCATCCGTCGGCTATCCTGCGGGATCCGTCCAAGCTGGAAACCACAAAAGAAGATTTTCAGACAATCGTAAAAAAATGTAAGGAATGGGGAGATTTTCATTGATAACCGCAGGCGGGAATGCTATAATTTGTAGGATACTTTAATTCAACTTAATCATAATAAAAATGAGGGGTATACAACATGAAAAAAATTTTTACCAGAAGCCTCTGCATCTGTATGGCAATCGCATTGCTGGTTAACATTGCCGCCGTTGCGGTGCTGCAGATGATCGTTTCCGCACAGGGCAGTACGACAGACAGTTATGAAATCCTTGCGTCCGTCAAAGACAGGCTGCAGAAGAATGATGAAAATATCGTCGAACTGACAAAAACGGTAGGGGATAATAATCTGGCTAAAACAAGGGCTTTCGCGGATCTTTTGCTGACGGATGCGGACATATTGGGAAATATGGAAAAAATGAATGAAGTAAAAGAGCGGCTGATGGTAGAGGAACTCCATGTCATTGACGAAAAAGGGATCATTGCGTACAGCAGCGGGGAAGAATACATAGGGTTTGATATGGGCAGCGGAGAACAGTCCGCGGCATTTATGCCGATTATCGATGATCCGTCGCTGGAAATTGTACAGGAACCTTCACAGAACGCTTCCAAAGGGATTATGATGCAGTATATCGGCGTAGCCAGAAGGGATGCGCCGGGTTTTGTCCAGGTTGGGATCCATCCGGAGGTTCTGGAAAATATGCTTGCGGGGACGCAGATCAGTGTGGTTTTAAACGGGACGGATTTCGGGAATCAGGGATATGTTTATGCGGTGGACGCTTCTTCCGGTGAAGTTTTATCGTTCCCGGAGGAAAAAATCATCGGGACTGACGCAAAAGAAGCCGGAATCCCGTTGGAACAGGGGGAAGGGACAGCCAGTTTCAATGGAAAAAAAGGGAAGTATGTTTCGCAGGAATATAACGGGATGTATATCGGCACTTTCGTGCCGCTGTCCGAATATTTTTCGGAGCCGCTGAAACAGACGTTTGTGATGGCGCTTAGCATTTTTATTATCTTTTCGGTACTTTTGTATTTTATTAACCGGATGATTGACCGCAGGATTGTAACCGGTATTTTAAATATTACAAGGTCGGTGAAAAACATCGCGGACGGTGACTTTGGAATTACGGTAGATGAACAGAGCACACCGGAGTTTTCCATGCTAAGCAGCAGTGTGAACAAAATGGTAGAGTCCATCTGCCAGAATATAAAAGCAAATGAAGAATTATTGGATCAGCAAAAGACGGATATGGAGCACAACCTGAACCTGATTCGGAATATCAAAAATGTCTGCTCCAATCTGGACGGCGTATCACAGGAAACCTTGTCTACGTCAGATGCGATTGAAAGCGGTACAAGCGAACAGGAACAGGCAGTCAAAGATATGAACCAGGTGATGAATCATCTGGTGGAAGAGCTGAATACAAGCGCCGGCGTTTCACAAAACGCGGCCGCGGCGGCGATGTCGGCGGCTCAGACGATCCGCGAAACCGGCCTGCAGATGCAGACACTGCAGCATGCAATGGATAAGATCAGCGATATGTCCTCTAAAATCGGGGAGATTATCGGGGAAATCAATTCGATTGCCCAGCAGACCAATATGCTTTCCCTGAATGCATCCATTGAAGCGGCCAGGGTCGGCGAATCCGGCAAAGGCTTTGCTGTCGTTGCCACGCAGGTAGGGGATCTTGCGGCAAGGAGCGCCCAGGCGGCAAAACAGACGAGCGAGTTAATTACAAATTCCATCAATGCGGTCGAAGAAGGGCGTTTGATTACCAAACAGACGACAGAGGAATTTTCTGCCGTCGTCACGCAGATCGAGGAAGCAAGCCGCAGTGTCAAGGAAATTACCGATATGGTAAAACAGAATGTAGATACCGTGACACAGGCGGTACAAGGACTCGGCGTGATTACAAGCGTTGTGGAAAAGAATATAGAAATATCCAAAAACAGCAAGGAAGTCTCCATGCATATGGCTGACGAGGCGGGGAAATTGCTGGAGCTGGTAGAGTAGATTTAAAAAACAGGAAAAAGGGGCTGCCGCGCTGGAGCGGCAGCCCCTTTCTTGTTTTATTATGGTTTGCAGTGGATGGCGCCGGCCGGGCATGCTTTTACGCATTGCCCGCAGTGGATACATTCCGGATGGTTTGCCTCCCGCACCGGATCGATTTGCATCTTGCATGCTTTGGCACAGGCACCGCAGCCTACGCATTTTTCCATGTCAACCCGGTAACGGAATACGCAGATCGGATGAAACAGCGAGTAAACGGCGCCCAGCGGACATAGGTATTTGCAGAATGGCCGGTAAATCAGGATAGAGAGAAAAACCGTCATAGCCAGCAGTACATTTTTCCAGGCATACAGCCACCCAAGGGCGCTGCGCATGGATGTATGGAACGCGACGAGCGGGATTCCGCCCTCCAGTGTTCCGACAGGGCAGATCAGCTTGCAAAAATAAGGGGCGCCCTGGCCAAGGATGTCCACCAGGCATAACGGCAGCAGGATGACAAACACGAGAAAAACAGCGTATTTTAGTTTGCGTAAGATCCTGTCGCCTTTCCATGTCTTTATTTTACGCGGAAATGGTATTTTATGCAGCAGTTCCTGCATCAGCCCGAACGGGCACAGCCATCCGCAGGCAAACCGTCCGGCTATAGCCCCGATAAAAATTAAAAATCCTGCCGCGTAAAAGGCAAATTTATAATTCCAGTTTCCGATCACGGCCTGCATTGCCCCGATCGGACAGGATCCGACAGCGCCTGGGCAGGAGTAACAGTTCAGCCCGGGTACGCAAAGTTTTTTGAGCGGGCCGCGGTAAATTTTACCTTGCGCGTATCCGGCCAGGTAACTGTTGGTTAATAAAGCCCATAAGGCCTGGATCCTATGCCTGTTCCATTCTCCTGGTTGTTTTCTTTTGTTTGATTTATCCAATTCCGATACACTCCATACAAATATTAATTGCTTTTTCGAGGACGACTTTACTTTCACCGCGAGATAAACCGTAAACCATCATCATGATACCTGAGGCTGCCGCGCAGATTCCGCGCCAGTTCGGCCGTAGCGGGCGCCTCACGGCTGTTCTCCTTTTTGCCGTTCCCGTTCTGTTTTCACAATATCACTCCACTGCTCCAGGCTGTGGCTTCCGGAATACGTATCGCCGACAATATTTCCGTTTGCGTCGACAAAGAATGTTTCCGGGACAGCTTCAATATCTGCAAGCCTGCCGTTGAAAAACCCTGCATCCGGAATTAGGAAAGGATAGGAAACGTCTGCCCGTTCTGCGAGCAGATTTGCTTTTTCGACAGATTCGGTTACGATATTTCCAGACTGGTCGACTGCATCCAAAACAATGCCTACCACATTCACGCCCTGGGTGTTTATTTCCTGGTACAGCTTTTCCAGATCCGGAATCTCGTTGATACATGGTGTGCACCAAGTGGTAAATACATTGACCATCGTCAGTTCATAATCCTGAAATAGTTTGTTTGTATACGTTGTACCGTAGATATCCTTGGTGGTAAACGTACCCAGGCTGCCGGTATAGGATTCCTGTTCATCCAGCACGATATCCGTAATTTCCGTTCGAATCTGCCCCAGTGCGTCTAGCAGGGATTTGTCTGCGTCTGGATTCGTGCTAAGATAATAGGTATAGACACCGTCTTTGCTGGTTCCCAATCGTTTGTGTTCGGTGCATTTGGTCAGTTTGTCCAGATTGCCTAGCTGGTCTGTATGAAAGACGCCAAGGGTGCCGATCCGCTCCAGTTGGTCCGCCCATTCATAAAAACCGTTTCCTTTATTTTCTACCTGCGCGTTACGCTGTTCTTCGGTCATGCTATTCCAGGTAATCAGGCCGTAGTTAATTGCCGATCCGTCGTCATTGTAAGCCGAGTCGTCTAGCATGGCGATGTTTTTCTGATCCATCTGCTCTGACAGGCTTTTGGGCAGTGTGAATTTTAATCCCATAGTAAGATATTCGTAACTGTCCTGGCTCGGAATGGTCAGTTCCGAAGGGCGGTACGTTTCCGGGGTGGTTTGCGCATTGCTTTCTGTACGGTTCGATTCGAAGGACTGGCCGGAGGAACAGCCTGCAATGGCCAGGCAGAATACACCGGCAAAAATCCCCGCAGAAATGTGTTTTGAAATCGTTTGCATGTGATTGCTCCTTTTTGTATTTACTGTGAAAGAAATGTACAAGTGTATTATAATATAAAGCCGTCCTGGAAACAAGTAACAGGTTGGATAGGGAGCATTTTGAATAAACAAAATGTGAAAATTGCAAAAAGAACTTCTTCCAAAATGCCTGGACTCTTATGAATAATAATGAAATATAGGAAAAAAAGGAAAATTCACTTGATTATTTCAAAAAAAAGGAGTATTTTATATGAGTGAGTTTTGAATAATTGAAAAATAAAACTTGCATTTTTAAATACGCGTACCTGCGAAGAAACGCAGGGTGCAGAAAGAAATTATGAGGGAGATATGGACTTATTTGATTACATGCGGGAACAAAACATGAAAAAAGAATCCCCGCTTGCCTCCAGGCTGCGGCCTTCGACGCTGGATGAAGTAGTCGGGCAGCAGCATATGATAGGCAAAGATAAGCTGCTTTACCGCGCAATCAAAGCCGATCAATTAAGTTCGGTTATTTTTTATGGGCCGCCGGGAACAGGAAAGACAACACTGGCAAAAGTGATCGCGCATACAACAAGGGCGTCGTTTAGGCAGTTAAATGCCACGTCCGCCGGCAAAAAGGATATGGAAGAAATCATAGAACAGGCCAAAAATAACCAGGGTATGTATGGGAAAAAGACGATTCTGTTTATCGACGAAATCCATCGTTTTCATAAAGGCCAGCAGGATTATCTGCTGCCGTTTGTAGAAGACGGGACGGTGATTTTAATTGGAGCGACGACAGAAAACCCTTATTTTGAAGTCAACAGCGCGCTGCTGTCCCGTTCCGTTATTTTCGAGCTTCACGCGTTGTCAAAGGAAGAGATCAAGACGCTTCTTTACCGTGCAGTCCATGATGTGCCAAAAGGGCTTGGCGCGTATCATGCCGTACTGGAAGAAGACGCCGCGGATTTTTTGGCGGATGCGGCAAACGGGGACGCAAGGGCGGCGTTGACCGCGATCGAGCTTGGCGTACTGACGACAAGTCCGGGTGCGGACGGACAGATTCGTATTACGCTGGACATCGCGTCGGAGTGTATTCAAAAGCGCGTGGTTCGTTATGACAAATCCGGGGATAACCATTATGATACGGTTTCCGCGTTTATCAAGAGCATGCGCGGCTCTGACCCGGACGCGGCGATTTATTATCTGGCAAGAATGCTGTATGCCGGGGAAGATATTAAATTTATCGCCAGACGGATTATGATCTGCGCGTCGGAAGACGTGGGAAATGCGGATCCTATGGCGCTCCAGGTAGCGGTGGCGGCTTCTCTTGCATCCGAACGGCTTGGGATGCCGGAAGCCAGGATTATTTTATCCCAGGCGGCTGCGTATGTGGCCAGCGCGCCCAAAAGCAACGCGGCCTGTACGGCTATCGACGATGCCATGGAACGGGTGCGCAGCACAAAAACGCCGCCGGTCCCCGCGCATTTGCAGGACGCCCATTATAAGGCAAGCGCAAAGCTTGGGCGCGGCATTGGTTACCGTTACGTCCATTCCTATCCGGACCATTACGTTTCCCAGCAGTATTTGCCGGATGAACTGGAAGGGACGGTATTTTACAGGCCGACGCAAAACGGGTATGAAAAACAAATCAGCGAATATCTGCAGCAAGCGGCCGAATGGAAAAAAGACGGCAGACATCAGCCGCAGCGGCCTTAACAGGCGCTTCGGTCAGATGTTATTCATATATTATAGCAGGAGGATATGATGAAAGCATATACGAGTATGACACAGGAAGAATTATTACAGGAAAAAACGGCATTGGAAAACGAGTATAAAAAAATCAAGGAACTCGGCTTAGATCTAAACCTGACAAGGGGCAAGCCGTCTCCGGCGCAGCTTGACCTTTCCATGGATATGTACGATATGCTGCATTCCGGCATAGAGCTGGTAGCAGAAGACGGCACGGACTGCCGCAATTACGGCGGTATGGAGGGGATCGGCGAGGCCAAAAGGCTGTTGGCCGGATTTATGGGCTGCTGGCCACAAGACGTCATCGTATACGGCAACGCCAGCCTGAGCATTATGTATGATTCCATTTCGCGTTCCATGACGCATGGCGTCTTAGGATCCACCCCATGGTGCAAGCTGGACCGGGTAAAATTTTTGTGTCCGGTGCCGGGCTATGACAGGCATTTTTCCATTACCGAGCATTTCGGCATCGAGATGATCAATATTCCGATGACGCCGGAAGGGCCGGACATGGATTTGGTAGAAAAACTGGTCAGCGAGGATGACGCTGTCAAAGGGATCTGGTGCGTGCCGAAATATTCCAATCCGCAGGGCATCACCTATTCCGATGAGACTGTGCGCCGTTTTGCTTCGTTAAAGCCGGCGGCAGAAGATTTCCGTATTTACTGGGACAACGCTTATGCGGTGCATGACCTGTATGAAGACGAACGCGACGAACTGCTTCCGATTATGAACGAATGTGTAAAGGCGGGCAATCCGGATATTGTATACCAGTTCTGTTCTACTTCGAAAGTAACGTTTTCGGGCGCAGGCATGTCCGCGATGGCGGCTTCGGAAGCAAACCGGGAGAGTATCCGCAAACAGATGTCCGTACAGACGATCGGACATGATAAAATCAAACAATGGGTACACTGCCGCTACTTGAAAGATATGGACGGCGTGCGTGCGCATATGAAAAAGCATGCGGCTCTTGTCCGTCCGAAATTTGAAGCGGTAGAGACGGTGTTGGAACAGGAAATTGTATCGCGCGGAATCGGAAGCTGGATCAAACCAAAGGGCGGATATTTTATTTGCTTTGAATCCATGGAAGGCTGCGCCAAAGCGATTATTGCGAAAGCAAAAGAGGCCGGCAT
Organism: uncultured Eubacterium sp.; assembly: GCA_910586045.1. GTDB lineage: Bacteria > Bacillota > Clostridia > Lachnospirales > Lachnospiraceae > Eubacterium_J. The sequence goes on along the minus strand of CAJUIH010000010.1, from coordinate 17,791 downwards.
TACACTGACCGCGGCGGGGGCGCCGTTCCCATATAAAAAAGACCCGAAAGATTCCACGATCCGGATTGCTCCGACGTTTCCGGATATTGAGGAAATGAAGCAGGCAGCGCAGGCTTTGGCTGTTTGTATCCGGCTGGTAAGTGCAGAAAAACTGCTTCAGGCATAGGCGCATTGACAGGACGCGCAAGCCCGCGTCCGCCACGAAAAAGGGAGGAGATTATTTTGGTAAACTATGTGATCGAAGGCGGCAATCTTCCGGTTGTGATCTGTACGCTGGAAGACGGACAGAGTATGATTACGGAAAGCGGCAGTATGAGCTGGATGTCGCCGAATATGAAAATGGAAACAACGTCAAACGGCGGACTTGGCAAGGCTTTCGGGCGGATGTTCGCGGGGGAAAGGATGTTTCAAAACCGTTATACGGCAGAGAACGGAAGCGGAATGATTGCTTTTGCATCCAGCTTTCCGGGCTGTATCCGGGCATTTGAAATTACCAAAGGAAAGGAAGTCATTGTACAAAAAAGCGGATTTTTAGCAAGCGAAACAAGCGTAGAGCTGTCTGTATTTTTTCAGAAAAAATTTGGTTCGGGCTTATTTGGCGGCGAAGGGTTTATTATGCAGAAGCTTTCCGGACAGGGCATGGCATTTTTAGAGTTTGACGGCCATGTTGTGGAATATACGCTGCAAAAAGACCAGTCTATTGTGATAGATACCGGATATCTGGCAGCCATGGACGCGACATGCAGTATGGAAATCCAAAGTGTGCCGGGCGTAAAAAATATGCTGTTTGGCGGCGAAGGGCTGTTCAATACGCTGGTAAACGGCCCGGGCAGGGTATATTTGCAGACGATGCCGATTAGTAATATAGCGGGTGTGATCCGGCCGTTTCTGCCGTCGTCCAATTAAAGGGACGGATATAGTCTGATCGGATCTTGTTTGTCTGCGGGCGCGTTTTCTCTTTTTTTTGCAAATTTGACTGCATTTATCTAAACGGATTGCATGTATCTAAATATTTGCTTATAATGAAAATATGAAATTACAGATGGATCAGAAAGAAGAGGAAACGATGGTATTACATTGGAAGACAGAGCAGCAGGCGCTTTCCCGTATGAAGCAGATTACCGACAGGGCCGGACGTATGGATGCGCGGCAGTTGCGTGCCTATTGCGGGAAGCTGTATCAAAATCGGGAAAAAATCCTGCCCGGACAGCTTGGAGACGCTTTCCTTTTGGAATGCAGACGGATTTCAGAGCGCGGCGCGGCTGTGCCGAAAACGGCCTGGACGGATCTTGCAAAAGAAATCGACTGGCTGTCGAACCTGATCCGGGCGCACAGCCAGTCGGATGAGCAGGAATGGCGCGCCGTCCTGCCCAGACTGGAAGCGGGGCAGGGCCAGTATTTTAAAACCGGCCTTGGCAGGGCGTTTGTCCAGACGCTGAAGCATAAGCTGCGCCAGACGAGCGGGCCGCAGAGCAGGCAAAAGACGGCAGATGAAAATCAAAATTTGGAACAGTTGGCCTCCTGGCTTTTGACAGAGGATGAAGATACAAAACGGCAGAACAAGCGCCTGGCGTCTGTGATTTCGCAGGTCAGACGCGCAGCCGTTCCGGCGCTGGCCTGCCTTTCGCTCGTTTTTATGGCTGTATGGCTGCGCGGGCAGGTGATCCGCAATCAAAACAAATGGAATATCCAGCAAATGAAACTGACCGCATCGCAAAAGGCGGAAGCCTTGCCGGCGCAAAACCCGCAATCGAAAGCGGATTTCATCAGTAAAGTGCGCGCCGGTACGGATCAGCAAAGCGGCAAGCGGGCCAATGCCGAAACATCCGGTTCAGAAAAAACACGGCGGCATACACAACAAGAAACAGGCAAACAGACGCAGGCAAAAGCGCCGGAGGTTTTGCCGCAGTATCAGGATTTGGCAAAGCAGTATCCGCAGTTGTACGGATGGTTGCAAATCCCGGGGCTTTCCATTGACCTGCCGGTTATGCAGGCCGGGGAAGACAGGGATTTTTATCTGCACCATGATTTTACAGGAGCGGCGTCCGCGGAAGGGACGCTTTTTGTCGATCAGGAAAGCAGCGCTTATCCGCGGGATGATAATACGGTGATCTATGGACATAATATGAAAAACGGCCATATCTTCGGCATGCTGGGCAGATATCAGGATGCGGATTTTTTTCAGGAACACAAAGAAATCCAGTTTGATACGCTGTATGAAACAGGAAAGTACGAAGCGGTTGCTGTATTAAAAACCCGGATTTTAAAGGAAACAGAGCCAGGGTTTCGGTATTATCAGTTTTTTCATTATGATACCGAAAAGGAGTTTTTGCAGTGCCGGGATTTTGTGGAGCAAAATCGTCTATTTGAAACGAAAGCATCGCTGGAGTACAAAGACCAGATCCTCATGCTTTCCACATGCGAATATTCACAGGACAATGGGCGGCTGGTGATTGTTTTTCGAAAAACAGGCTAACAACTGTACATTCATGCCGTTCGGTTGTCGGATGTCGGAGATGGTTTCCGGCAGTATTTTATATATTCGGTGATTGAATACTGCACAATAAACCCGATAAACGGCGGGCCAGAAACAAATGATATTGTGCTGAAATTTTACGCCGTTTATATAGAAAGGGGCAGTTTATGGTAACAATCATGCAGGCGTGCGATAGTGTGCGTTTGGCGCGGATCGAAAAGCTGTACCGGGAGGCATTTCCGGCGCAGGAACGCAAGCCGTTCCAGCTTATATTGGATAAAAGGGCGGAAGGAGACGTAGAAATCCAATCCATAGAGGGGGAGTCAGGCCAGTTTTACGGACTGGCCATTACCATTTTATACCAGGATATGGTGCTGCTGGATTATTTTGCCATACAGCCCGAACAGCGCGGAAACGGCATTGGGTCGCAGGCATTCGCGCTGCTGCGCGGCAAATATGCCGGGAAACGGTTTTTCCTGGAAATCGAACGCACCGGAGTAGAGGCGGAAAATGCGCTGTTTCGACAAAAACGGAAAGCATTTTACCTAAGAAACGGAATGCAAGAGTCGTTTTTATTCGTGCGGCTGTTTGGTGTGGAAATGGAAGTGCTCGTCGATGGGTGCAGTATTTGCTTTGAAGAATATAAGAGACTGTATACGGATACGTTTGGAGAGACGCGTATGGGGAAACAGATCCACAGGCTGTAATTCCTATGTTACGTATTTTTCATCGGGTGCTTCCTCCATTTTCTCCTATGTAAGAATCTTTGCAGACGGCAGACGCCTGTCATATTCCTTAATATTGATTTTATTCATGAAAATAGCTATAATAAAATCATAGAAAAAAGCGATTTAAGAAAGCAACCAGATCATGGACAGGAGGTTTCGCATGAATTTTGGCAGGGAACATACAAGGCGAAAACGAAAACAAATTGTATCCAAAAAGAAAAAAATGCAGAAAAAGGCCGCAAGCCTTTTATTTCAACTGCTCCTGCTTGGCCTGACCGCGCTTGCCGTTTGTATCGGAAGCGCCGGGTTTGGGGCTTATCAGGGGATTTTAGCGTCTTCCCCGGGCATAGAGGATATTGACGCGACGCCGACCGGATATCTTTCGACAATCTTAGACGCAAAGGGCAATACAACCGCGACGCTTGTCGCATCCGGATCGAACCGGATCTATGTGACAATCGACGAGATCCCCAAACATCTGCAGAATGCGTTTATTGCGATTGAGGATTCCAGATTCCGCGAACACAACGGCATTGACCTGAAAGGAATTATCCGTGCGGGCGTAAAAGGCGTTGCCGCGGGCTTCCATTTCAGCGAGGGGGCCAGTACGATTACACAGCAGCTTTTGAAAAATAATGTATTTACCGGCTGGACGGCGGAAAAATCGCAGGCGGACCGCTTTAAACGAAAGATTCAGGAACAATACCTCGCACTGCAGTTGGAGAAAGTGGAATCCAAAGACTGGATTTTGGAAAATTATTTAAATACGGTCAATTTGGGGCAGAATGCGCTTGGCGTACAGTCGGCTTCCCGTACGTATTTTGCAAAGGATGTTTCCGAACTGACGCTTTCGGAAAGTGCCGTCATAGCAGGCATTACCAAAAATCCAAGCGGCTATAATCCGATCAGCCATCCAAAGGCCAATGCCGAGCGCAGGGAAAAGGTGCTCTCGGATATGAAAAAACAGGAATTGATCTCCCAAAAGCAATATGACAAAGCAATGGCGGATCCGGTTTATACCCGGATTCAGGCCGTAAATGCCAGACAGGCGGACAAGTCCAGCATCCATTCGTATTTTGATGATGCTGTGACTGCCCAGGTGATTGAGGATCTGATGGACAAGCTGGGCTATTCACAGACAGAGGCTTATAAGGCCATTTATAACAGCGGGCTGACGATCTATTCCACGCAGGACCCTAAAATCCAGGCGATCTGCGACGAAGAAGTAAATAATATGGAAAATTACCCGTCCAATCCGAAAACATCCTTTTCGTATACGCTGACGGTACAGGATAAAAAAGGGGAATTTCATTATTATGACGAACAGACGATGCTGTCTTATTACCAGTCGTCCAACCAGGATTTTTCGATTAATTTCGCTTCCAGACAAGAGGCGGAGGACGCCGTAGAGCGCTATAAAAAAGATATCTTGAAAAAAGGGGATACGATCCCGGAAAATGGGGAATCGCTTACCTTTACGATCCAGCCGCAGGCAGCGCTGACAGTCATTGATCCAAGGTCGGGAAAGGTCAAGGCCATTGTCGGCGGACGCGGGGAAAAGACGGCAAACCGGACGCTGAACCGAGCGATGGATTCCGTCAGACAGCCGGGATCTACGTTTAAAGTACTGGCCGCGTTTGCCCCGGCGATCGATACCGGGCAGATGACCCTTGCGTCGGTGGAAGACGATGCGCCTTATACGTATGAAAACGGGACACCGTTAAAAAATTATGATAAGATTTACAGCGGTTTTACGAATATCCGGGAAGCGATCACACAGTCTAAAAATGTAGTAACCGTAAAAGTGCTGGATGATATTGGAATCGATACGGGGTTTAATTATCTGACCGAGCATTTTGGGTTTACAACCCTGGAGGAAGCCGATCATAATGAAGCGCTGGCGCTTGGCGGCATTACCCGCGGCGTGACAAACCTGGAGCTGACGGCAGCCTATGCGGCGCTGGCACAGGGCGGCGTTTATATCAAACCGCGCTTTTACACAAAAGTATTAGATCATGACGGCAATGTGCTGCTTTCGAACGAACCGCAGAAAAAACGGGCAGTTGAGAAAACGACCGCGTGGCTTTTGACCAATGCGATGCAGGACGTATTAACCGTTGGAACCGGTACGCAGGCTGCTTTTGAAGGAATGCCGATTGCGGGAAAAACAGGAACGACGACCAAAAATAAGGATACGGTTTTTGCGGGATATACTCCTTATTGCGCTTGTGTCGTATGGGGTGGTTTTGACGACAACACAGAACAAAAAAAAGGCGAAATCTCTTATTCCAAAACCATTTGGCGGGCGGTTATGAGCCGGATCCATCAAAACCGGAAATATAAGGAATTTAAAAAACCGTCCGGCATCGTCGAAGCGGAAGTATGCAAAAAATCAGGCATGCCGGTCAAAGACGGGATCTGCACGGATGATCCGCGCGGCACGATGGCCTATACAGAATATTTTGCCAAAGGTACGGTACCGAAAGAAGAATGTGAGCATCATGTGCGGATCTGCCCGTCTTCCGGCCTGCCGATGGGCCCTTATTGCCCGTACGGATCGTCTGTGCGGATTGTCGGCGGATCCGAAGATACCGATGACAGCCAATATCTATACACAGGCAGTGTATCCGATACTTGTACCGTCCATACCCAAGCAGTACCGCAGGCGCCGCAGGGCATAACCGGTACACAGCCAGAAGGCGGAGAAGGACAGCAGGGCACAGGCGGGGATCCGCAGGATGGAGAACATCCGCAGGAAAGCACAGATACGATGATAGACGAGGAAACGGATCCGTCAGACGATCCGGAAAACACCGGGCAGCAGGAGGGAGAAAACGAGGGCGCAGGCGCGCAGCCTAATACCGGCGCAGGTGAAAGTCCGGGCCAGAAACCGGGAGATGGAGAAGCAGCGGGCGCAGGCGAAGACGGCGCCGAAGGAAACGGCAATCCCGCAGCACAAGACGGCGCAGCGGAGAGCACCAGCATGCCGTTAGAATCGGGCGGCAAAGCGGAAAGAAACGAAAGTGCGAAGGAACAAGGCGGCGGGGCATAGAAAACAGGATTTGCCAAAATCCCGCATGGATCCAATGGGAAACCAGGGTAAACATCGGTGTGAAATCTGCTCAAAACAAGCGGCGCAAATATAGAAAGGCGGAGGAAACGGTAATGGAAGCGCAGGGATATAAGATTGTCTACCAAGGCGGAAGCGGTGAAATCACAGAGAAAAAATCGCGGTTTCTGGCAGCAGTCCAGCCGGTTGAAACAGAAGAGGAGGCAGCGGCGTTTATACAGGCTTTGAAGAAGAAATATTGGGATGCTTCGCATAACTGTTCCGCCTTTACGATCGGAAAAAATCATGAGCTGACCCGCTGCAGCGACGACGGGGAACCAGCGGGCACAGCGGGCAGGCCGATGCTGGAAGTGCTGCTGCGGGAGGATATCCATAATGCGGCCGTTGTTGTGACCAGATATTTTGGCGGAACGCTGCTCGGTACGGGCGGTTTGGTGCGCGCGTATCAGAAATCGGTACAGGCGGGGCTTGCGGCCGCTGTAGTGATTGCGAAACATCAGGGGATTACACTTGCAATTGAAACGGATTACCAGCGGATTGGCAAAATCCAATATCTGCTGGCGAAGCGTGAAATTCCGATCGAGGATACGATTTATACGCAGAATGTAACGATCCGCATGGTGGTGCCGACTGCGCACAAAGGGGAACTGGAAAAAGCGGTGATGGAAGCAACCGGGGCGGGGGCGGCTCTGACCTGGGGAGATGAGGTGGAATTTGCGATGATAGACGGGAAGCTGAACGTATTCGCATGACCATTTTCGCGTTTTCGTATGAACTCTGCGATCCGCATACAAAATAGAATCCGGGGATTCGCTGCACAGGTTTACAAAAGCATCCCATCCGGTTTATGATAAACGCACAAAATGCAGTGACGCACCTGCCTGTCTGAGGAACATCGGTTATTTAAAAAGACAGCTTTTGCATAACTGCACAATACAAGGAGGATCTATGCTTATGGATGTTCAAAAGATCGGTGCTTTTATCGCAGATCAACGCCGTCAAAAACAGATGACCCAAAAGCAGCTTGGCGAAGCGCTGGGCGTCAGCGATAAGACGGTGTCAAAATGGGAATGCGGATACGGCTTGCCGGATATCTCCATGATCATGCCGCTGTGTGCGCAACTGGAAATTAATGTGAACGAGTTATTGTCCGGCGAACAATTGGCACAAGAAAAATACCATGAAAAAGCGGAGGAAAATATGATGCATTTAATACAGGAGAGCAATCATCAGAAAAAAAAGAATATCAGAACAAATATGTTAGGCGCCGTATGCATGATCGGCATTGCGGGATTCTTTTTATCCGTGCTCAAATACTACGATGTAAAAGATATTTTCTACACGCGCATGACGGATTGGTTTTTGTTTTCAGAAATCATATTTATTATGGTACTCTCCCTATGGACGGCAGGGCAGATCACAGATTTCTGGCATGCCTTTCTATACCTGATCAAAAACGCGAAAAATCCACAGGAGTTGAAACTTTCCATTATGGCAGTATCTGCGGCACAAAGGACGCTGCTTTTTGCGGGCATTCTCTGCAGCGTATTTGACTGGACCCGCGCGCTGAGCAGTCCGGTATTCGAGATGGAAGATCTCTTCGTGATACAGCATAATCTGTCCGTTGCCTTGAACGCGCTTTTTTATGGCGTATTCGCAGCGCTGCTTCTAGAGTCTGTAAAATGCAGATTAAAGAAAAAGCAGCTAAAAATCAAAGACGATTATAGCGGCAGCCGTGACATTTCGATTGTGAAAATGTAACGCTGGATTTAAACTTCGTTTCTCAAGACAGAAAAGCCGGAAACTGGATTTAGGCGGTGATAAATCCGGTTCCCGGCTTTTTGGGATGGAATGATCCGTAAATCAGGATGCAATATGCCCATATATTTCATGAAGCTTTTCTAATGGATTGTTTTGCGTAATTGTATAAACCTTTGTGCCAATCGATAGTTCGTCTCCAGAGAATAGAAAAGTTTTCATTTTACCGTTTTTTGTATGGATGACCAAAGATGTAAACCCCATTTTAGGCTCGTCTGAGGGATGTTTTTGGATTTGCAGCTTCATGGTTGCCAATAACTTGTAGATTTGTTTTACAGTCTTTTTGTCTTTTGCTAGTATGCTTCCGTCAGATCCAAAACCGATGTTTTTCGTTTGCTGATACAGTTTTTTTGTGAAAACGGGATTCTTATAGAGGGTACTATTGTTCTTGGTCTTCGCAATACTGTTAACGGGGATAGTTGACATAATGGAAACCATGATCGTTAACGTAAAAATGATACGTATAATTATTTTTTTTTGTTTCAAAAGTATTCTCCTCGCTTAATATTTAATAATAGATGCTATCGTATTTTACATTATTTTTTGTTTTAGATCCAAAAAGTACGGTTGCGTGTCTGCTATTTGCTGAAAATGAACGCATATAAATAGGAAATTTTGATGAAATATAAGCTTGTATTGTTCCCCATGGCAAAGTAGAAGCAGTATTTCGGAACTCATAATAGTTTTGTTGTTGTATGCATTCTCTTTTTCTCCTTGATTTTAATTAATTTTGTACATAGATCACTGCAGTTTTCTTTTATGTAAACATGTTTTACATACTATTATTCTAAATATAAGTGATTTGCCAACGCCATATTTTCCTATTTTCCATAATGTTTTCGCACACATTTAAAGATTTCATTCTGTATTTGTCCTTTCTTTATATTTATGCATACATTTTATCATATTTTAAATTTTTTTATTTTATTTTCTTAAAAGCGAATTTTTATGCAGTGAAAGCAAAATTTGATGAAATGAACAACGTTTATGTATAATTATCGGGCGATTTGATAAAGCTGAATTTCAGCCGAATTGGTTTTTCACATGACCGATCATGCGATAAGAAATTGGACATTCTGAATGGTTTTTCATGATAATAAGTTTCTTCTTGTAATTTATTTCTAAAATGTTCTTTTTATTAACAAGGTAAGATCTATGACAGCGAATAAAGTCTTCCCCAACTTCTTTTTCTATTTCTTTCATTTTCCCAAAAAATTCAATGGTTTTATGTTTTTCATGAACAAGAAGTTTATGTTCATTTACGGAAGTTTCAAAATACATAATATGATCATATTCTAACGTTAAATTCCTGCCAATTTTGGTGATGGTTAGCGTTTTTTTGCTACCTCTTGTATTTGCTTGATGTTTTTTGACAGCGTTTTCCAGACATTCATTAATTCGATTTTGTAACTGTTTTGGTTCCTCTTTTAAAATAAAGTCCAGTGCTTCTGTTTTATATTGAAATGTCATAAAAGATAATTCAAAATGCGATGTGATAAAAACAATAAAACCTCTGGGATCATATTCACGTATTTCCTCTGCAAGCATTAAGCCGTTTTGTTCTGTTTTTAAATCAATATCTAAAAAATAAATGCCTGTATTGTCAGAAATTTTAAGCTGATCTATAAGATCCCTTGGTGTAGCAGTTGATATTCTTACTGCCATGTGATACTCATGAATTAATATTGCATTTTCTACATAATGAGTAATCAATTTTCTTTCTTCAGGAATATCTTCGCATATATATACATCTAACATATCGTTTTCACTCCTTTGCGTTTGACTGCTATTTTACTGCTTCCTTGTCATCATGATAGATCTCCATGATCTGGGTAAAATATGATTCATCATATTCTGTGTCAATGGTTACATTTTGGTATTGCTTTGCAATGGTTTTCATATTATACAAGCCCGTTCCCCGCCGTTCGCCTTTGGAACTGAATCCAACACTGCCTAATTTACTATAGTCCATTTTCTTCTTTATGTATGTATTCTTTATAATAAACGTAGTTCCTTGTTTTGTTTTTATTATGCTAACACTGATGGTCGGGTCGTTGCATTCCTGACTTGCTTCTATCGCATTGTCTAATAGAATTCCTATGATTCTGACTAAGTCAATGCGATTCATACTGATAGTTTCTATTTCTTCTGATATTTCCAGATTTACTTTTATACAGTGTTCCAAGGCGTAATTTAATTTTACGCTGATTAGGCTTTTCAATTCAAGAATATTAAGATTCAGCAGTCTTGTTAGGGTATCATTCTCCTTGTAAAGCTGGCGATTGAGTGGATTAATCTCTCTGTCGTAATAGTTTTTCAAACCTTCCAGATTATTTGATTCTAGAAATCCGGTCATGCTGATCATGACATTTGCATAGTCATGTTTAAATGTGCGAAGACTTTGATATAATTCTTCTATAGTTGACATATATTCTTTGAGATTATCGTAGGATTGTTGCTTCATCATGATGTTAGCGTTTCTATTATATTCTTTTATAATTGTGATTATCATAAAAATTGTATGTATAAAATAACTAGTATACAGTATTATGCTAAGAAAAAGGATAAAGGAAGTGGAACCCGTCTGTTCTGCTATTTTAATATGTAGTATGAAAATTAACAGGCAAAGAGTTAAATTAATTCCAATCACGACTAATACTTTAGGTACAGACGTTGTATTGTTCTTTTTTAGAAAGACAGTTTTTTTCGACAAAAATCGACATAAGATGAAAAAAACTGGGTAATCAATGAACATATAAAGCGGCCAAAAACGGCTAAGCGTTAGCCCAAAGACATTCCAAACCAGATGTGTAAGATTATCTAATATCACAATAAAAAGATAAGAGAAAATAATCAAAAATGCATGTAACAGGAATGAATCCTTTTGTAACCATCCTGCGTATAAAATTAACATTGCGAGCATAGGAATCACAGATAATGTCCCTATTAGTTTACTTGTAAATACAATATTTGAAGTAATGATGGTTACAACAATTAGATTTTGTGAAAGATTTAATCGAAATGTTAAACAGCCATTCAATAGTATGGTATAAGTTAAAATGCTCATAAGCACTATTTGTATCTTCACATTCAAACATCTCTTTTCTTCCGATCAATTAAATAATAACCACGACTTATCATAATCCTATTTCATTTGTTTGTCAATAGTAAGAAAAATGGCGGGCGGTATTCATATTCTCTGATCTGGAGTACCCTGTTTATGGTATCATGGGATAATTGTACACGAATGTGCGACGATTGTCATTAGCTAAATCTAATATAACAGATAATTTGAAGTTTGGGAATACATAAAAGCTTGCGTTTACCGTGTCCACAGAATCGGAAATCGTTGTAAAATGTCAAAAGGTGTGTTACAATGCATTCAGGTGTTGCCAGGATGGCAGGCGGTTAGCCCTCTCCGGAGGGACTGTGACCCTCCGTTTACATAGAAACCTGAAAGGGAATCTGGGAAAGGAGGGCTGAGTGGATGTTGACATTAGAAGGACTTATTGCAGTAATAGGCTTATGCGTAGGCTGTTTTAGTCTCGGATATGCCATCGGAAGCAAAGATAGTAATAAGACACAGAAATAGCCGCCCACGTCTGACAAACTAAGCGGCTATTTTGCTTGATTATGTTGGGCTGGCCGTCTGTCGGCAGCACTGTTTCTATATATAATATAACATGATACAGGTATGATTACAAGCATTTTCTTCATCTGGCCCACGGTAAACGCAAGCTTTCCCTGCGGAGCCATCATACAAAGAAACAAACATCCTTTTGATGGACTTAACATCCGAACAGGCGTACGCTTTGGATCAGGAAGACGGGGTTACAGTCGAACCGAATATGACCTTAAACGCCGCGGAACTGACAGAAACTACGCTTTTGTCCTTGCATCTGTTGTTTTACAATGCCATATAATTTCTTTTTACCTTTGGTTACGGGAAAAATTCGGGCGGTCTGCAGTATAATTTGGGGATACACCAGTACTTGCTTAAATGTGGCTTTAATTCGTTTGTATTAAGCATATCTGCGATTGCCGTATGAGAGATGGATACAAGATACTGGTTTTCCCATGCAGTATTCTGCCAAAAGGCGTAGAGTCCGCCTTGCATAGCCATTTGGTGGTGGGCTGAGAGCTGTTGCAAGTACATGGGTTCGCGGCATCAGCGACAAGATTAACCACTGCCGGAATGGGCAATCCTTGCCGAAAGAAAGCGTCTTTATCAAAATAGTTTTTACGGGATGTCCACATATATAAACGGCGTAAAATTTCAGCACAATATCATTTGTTTCTGGCCCGCCGTTTATCGGGTTTATTGTGCAGTATTCAATCACCGAATATATAGATAGCGAGCATCGGATTGTGTCAGCGTTGGAATTTTTTATATCTTTTTTAGTTGCCATTTTGGGCGGTGTATCTTGCCACTACATCATCAAATGGTTAGACGGTGACGACAAAGGCAACGACTAGCCTAGTGGATGCTTTGCCACTATAAAAATAAAGAAGAATCCCCCAACTGTGTTGCATCACGGTTGGGGGATTCGCTTCTTCGTCAACATTGGACTTTTTATATCTTTTGCCTATTGGCATTATAGCATATGCAATGATGTTTTTCAATATGCTTTTAATCAAAAATTTTATCCTATACAAAAATATGTAAGTTATAAAATGTACCATTTGAGAAATAAGTGATCACTGTAAATATAGAAAATCTATTGACATATTTCGTCTCGTATTATAAAATTATACTTGTACATTGATTTAATTAAAAATAAGAATGGAGGACGATTTATGAAGCGAAAAAAAACACTTGCCTTATTCTGTTGTACTGCCCTTACGCTTTCAGCCATGCAGGGAAAAACCATTTCCCATGCGGCGCAAAACAGCGGGCCGATGCAGGAGTACCTTGTACAGACCAATACGGAACAGGCGTATGAAGCGGTTGCCCAACAATATGGCGTACAAACGTTAAGTGATCTCCCTGCGGAACCATTGTTCAAAGAAACAAACATCCTTTTGATGGACTTAACATCCGAACAGGCATACGTTTTGGATCAGGAAGACGGGGTTACGGTCGAACCGAATATGACCTTAAACGCCGCGGATCTGACAGAGACTACGCTGGAAGAGGACCGTTCCATGCAGCCGGCGGCAGAAGACGTAAAATCCCTGGCGGAAAGGCAATGGAACCTGTCCGCGGTACAGGCCGAATCCGTAGATGAAACGGCGGCGGCGAAAAAAATAAATATCGCCATCCTGGATTCCGGCGTGGATCTGCTGGGCGATGTGGAATTTGATTACCAGACCAGTCTAATCCCGGAAGAAAATACAGACGACCAAACCGGACATGGAACAATGATCACGAACCTAATCGCCAGAAATCAGAACGGTTTTTGCGAAACCGGCATCATACCGGACAGTTCCCCGGTCGGACTGTACAATGTACGCATCCTGGATGAAAACAACCAGACGCCGTTAAGCCGGGTCGTCGAAGCACTGCAGTGGTGTATAGACAACCATATGGACGTCGTCAACATGAGCTTCGGGATGGAAGAATATTCCGAAATCCTGCACAATGTCATTTCCAAGGCACAGGATGCGGGCATACTGATGGTGGCGTCTGCTGGAAACAGCGGGGGCAGCCTTGTGGAATACCCTGCAGGATATCCGGAAGTCATCGCTGTTGGTTCTGTCAATGAAAACCTGACGTACAGCACATTCAGCAATACCGGAAGCGCCATAGAACTGGTAGCGCCAGGGGAAAATATCCCAGTTACCTCCTATTGGGGGCTGCAGGGCGCAGGCAGCGGGACCAGCTATGCGGCGGCCCATGTAACCGCGATCGCCGCCCTGCTTTGGTCAGAAAACCCGCAGAGAAACGCGGCGGAGATCCGTACCCTGCTCAATAGGAGCGCATTGGATCTTGGCGGGTCTTCCTCTTATGGCAATGGTATGGTCAATTACCAATATGCCAGCACGCATACCGAATTAGCAGATCCGGAAAGTATTGTGGATGAGGACTGGGGCCGTATGGCAAATCCGCAGACTTATGAGGTTCCGGATTCCTTAAAGGCAAGCTGGGGTTATGACAACCACGCTGCGTTAATCCCGTCCTCCGTGAGTGGCTTAACGGCACATGAAGTTAATGTCGTCAAAGCGGCGTCCCGCTATTCAGATACTTCCGAAACCCTTAGATACTACGACGCGCTGCATGCCAGAGACAATACCAACTATGTCAGCGCGGCAAAATGTATGTACGAAGCAGCATTGGCATGGAACACCAATAAAAATTATGACGATATTTATGCAAAAGCGGATTCCTACTACAGTTCGGATGAAAGCGCGACAGTAAGGGCAACGAATATACGTGAATTAAAAGCCGCCATGAAAGAAGCTGTAAATTGTAATTTTCAGAATACAGCCGAAACCGGTAGTGCTGTAACGGCAAACAGGGGGAGATTGCAGCTTTTGGGGCTGGCAATCCATATAGGTGGGGATACTTATGCACATAAGTCTATGTGTGATGGCAGTCCAAGTGGTCAAGATGAAATTCAGAACATATATAATAAAACGGCTGATGTTAGAAATGCAACAGTAAACGGACAGAATACTATAGAAGATTTAAAAAAAGCTGCAGCATCAGCGACAGGATTAACCACTGCTGGAATGGGTAATTCTAAATATTTTAGTAATCTCCGTATTTGCAACGCATATTACACTGATTCCATTAACTATATGGCAAAAAGATATTCTGTTGCAACAAAAGTAGCAACGAACAAATTATTAAATTATTATAGCAATAAAACATATTTTAGGCCATATGCATTCTGTCCTTACGAAATCAGTTCCACTTCAAATTTTAGAAATAATTACAGCTACAAAACAAGGCATTTAATAAAATACCTCAACGACACCGGTTTCAATATTAATTCTTATCTAAACGGCCAAAACAGTTATCAAACCAGTGATTGGTATGCACTGTCGTTTGATAATTAGAAAGGAGCAGTACATGAGCAGTAAAAAAATATGGAAAGCTGTCTGGACATTCGTGATCTGCTTGGTTAGTCTGGTTGCTTTCACTGAAAGGGCTAACGCTGCGGAAACAGACAGCCAATACCCAGAGAATTTACAATCATATATCGAAAGCCAGGGGCTTTTCTATGGGGAATATAAAGGCTGCATGTACACCTATACGAACCAGGAGAAAGAAATTAAAATTATTGGTTTGGATGAAAATGCAGAAAATATTAAAATCCCCAGTAAGATTGGCGGAAAAAAAGTCACTACAATCGATTTGGTTCCAAGATCTAAATATGAAAGCAGGGAGTATTCTTTTAAATTAAAAAGTATTACGCTTTCCAAATATGTTAATAAAATAACCGATAGCTTTTTTATATATTCTGATAAACCAAAATTAATAGCATACTACGTTACCTCAGACAACCAAAAATTTATGACAAAAGACGGAGTACTATTTTCGAAACACGGCAGGACGCTGATTTCTTTTCCACAAAATAAGAAAATAAAAACGTATCAAATACCCAATAGCGTAACAAAAATTGCTTCGTTTGCCTTTAAAGAATGTAGTAAGGTTCAGAACATAGTAATGCCTGATACAGTAAAGATTATAAAAGACTGGGCTTTCTACTATTCATCCATTCGTAAAATCAACCTGTCCAGGAATTTGGAAACGATGGAGGAATCGGCATTTTATGGAGCAGGAATTACAGAAATCACCATTCCTTCTAAACTTAAAGAAATACCAACAAGTTGTTTCGATTCCTGTAAGAAGCTGAAAAAAGTCACGATCCAACAAGGCGTTAAAAAGATAGCAGCTTATGCATTTAATGAATGCCCAAATCTTAGAACCATAATCATACCGCCAAGTGTGACTGATTTTGATGAAGGGGCATTTGTATACATCTCCTCCCATTTCAAACCGGAAATCATCAACCTTACCATTTATGCTAAGGAACGCTCGTTTGCCTATAAAGAAGCAAGCAAATGGGGAAAGCACGGCATCAAAGTCAAAAAGTGGAACTCTTAAAGGCTATTGGACAAAAACCACCGCTTCCTGCGGTGGTTTTATCATACACTTTCTTAATTTTACGGATTACACTTTTTTGCCAAAATGATAAAAACTTTCTTTTCCTGTAAAAATATGTTTCTCCACTCTGGCAATTCGATTGCTTTTGTTGTATAATTAGACTAGTCAGCAAAGCGGTTCTCTTTGATCATCATAAGACAATGCATACATAAAATGAACCTCTATCCTATACTTTGGATTTCGGCCTTATTTATGTTTATGATGTATTAGAGCATGTTTTGGACTTTATTTTTACTATAATTCTGTTAAAACGTTTGATATGGAAAGGAGTATTCTATGAGAACTAAAAAAATATGGAATGCCGTCTGGACATTCGTGTTCTGCCTGGCTAGTCTAATCGTTTTCACCGAAAAAGCCCATGCTGCGGAAACTGACAGCCAAAGGGCAGGGACTTTACGAGCATACATAGAAAACCAGGGGCTTTTCTATGGGGAATATAAAGACTGCATGTACACCTATACAAACCAAGAGAAAGAGATCAAAATTATTGGTTTAAATGAAAATGCAGAAAATATTAAGATTCCAAATAAGATTAACGGGAAGAAAGTCACCATATTAGATTTAATTCCGAAAAATGAAGTTATTAGTCTTGGAGGCTCCTTGAACTTAAAAGCAAAAAGCATCACACTTTCCAGATATATGAATAAAATAACCGACAGTTTTTTTTATTATTTTGATATAACACCAAAATTAGAAGCATACCACGTTTCTTCAGACAACCCAAAATTTATGGCAAAAGACGGAGTATTGTTTTCAAAACATGGCAGGACGCTGATTTCTTTTCCTGAACATAAGAAAATGAAAACATATCAAATTCCTAGTGGTGTAACCAAAATTGCTTCGTATGCCTTTAAAGACTGTCGTAAGGTTCAGAACATAGTAATGCCTGATACGGTAAAGATCATAAAACACCGGGCTTTCTGCGATTCATCCATCCATAAAATCAACCTGTCCAGGAATTTGGAAATGATGGAGGAATCGGCGTTTGAGGGATCAGATATAACAGAAATCACCATTCCTTCCAAACTCAAAGAAATACCGAAAAGTTGTTTCTGTTACTGTAAGAAACTGAAAAAAGTCACGATCCAGCAAGGCGTGAAAAAGATTGTCTACCATGCATTCTTAGACTGTCCGAAACTAAGAACCATAATCATACCGCCAAGTGTGACTGATTTTGATGAAGGGGCATTTGTGTACATTTCCTCCCATTTCAAACCGGAAATCATCAACCTTACCATTTATGCTAAGGAACGCTCGTTTGCCTATAAGGAAGCAAGCAAATGGGGAGAGCATGGCATCAAAGTCAAAAAGTGGAACTCTTAAAGGCTATGGGACAAAAACCACCGTCTTTGATCCGGCGCTTTCGCAGATAAAATGGAAACTGTTACGAACTGAAACAAAAAAATGAAAAAAAATGAAAAAAACACTTGCATTTTTATTTTTCCTGTTATATAATACTTTATGTCGACGGGCGGAGAACAAATAAAAAATAAACGCACCCGGCAAAGATAATGGCCCATCGCCAAATGGTAAGGCAACGGACTCTGACTCCGTCATTTCAAGGTTCGAATCCTTGTGGGCCAGTT